>JAAYDT010000033.1 GCA_012729145.1 Synergistaceae bacterium
ATTGGGTCATCTTGTTCTTGTCCACCCCTTGGATTTTGTCCTAGAAGACCCTCGCGCCGAGGGGCACTGGGGCCCTTTCTGGCTCCAGTAATACCAGGCTTTCGTCCTGACCGGGGACGCCCAGGACCAACACCTCCGACATGAATCCCGCTATGTTCCTGGGCGGGAAGTTGACCACGCAGACCACGTAACGGCCCAGCATCTCCTCCATGGTGTAGTCCTTTTTTGCCTGAAGGCTGGAGCTCTTTATGCCGATCTCCTCACCGAAGTCGATCCTGACCCTGTAGGAAGGATTCTTCGCCCTGGGGAAATCCTCAATTTCGACAACCTTCCCGACCCTCATATCAACCTTTTGGAATTCCTCAAATGTGATCACCAAACTTGTTTCCTCCTTTCCTTCTTTCTCGCCCTTTTTGACCAGGGACGGCAAGACGACTACTTGCGGGAATATCCAGGTGAGTCTATTTTCGTATTGTAACCATTGGTGCTTTTATTCTCGCTCCCCAAAAATAAAGAGGAGTATCTTCAGGAGGTGAAGATAATGAAGAAGCTCGGCCTGGTAGGGGGTATCGGCCCCGAATCGACACTGGATTACTACAAGGGGATTATAGATGGTTACCGGAAAAGAACAGGGGGGGACGATTACCCGGTGATGGTCATAGACAGCCTTAACCTTACCGAGATGTACAACCTGGCTTCGAAAAAGGACTGGAAGCCTTTCACTGACATCCTTGTAGAATCCACCACAAGGCTTGTGGCCGCCGGTGCGGAACTCGCTGCCATGGCTGCCAACACCGCCCATATTGTTTTTGACGAAGTCAAAAAGAGGTCACCCCTTCCCCTAGTGAGTATCATAGAAGAGACATGCCATTATGCACTGTCAAAAAAATGCAAGAGGGTCGTAATTTTCGGGACCGCCTTCACAATGAGCAGCGGCCTGTACACAGAGGCCTTCGCAAGATACGGGATGGAAGCTTTTGTCCCGACCGGGAAAGACCAGAAGACGATCCACAACATTATCTTCCCCCACCTGCAGGAGGGAATAGTAATCCCCGAGGAGAAAAAGGCAGTTCTCGAAATTGCCAGACGGATGATCTCCGATAAAAGGGCTGATGCCCTTGTCCTTGGTTGTACGGAACTGCCCCTGTTGATCAGGGAAGGCGACCTTGAATTGCCCTTACTGGACACCACGCAGATCCATATTCAAAAGATCGTCGAGTTGATCTCGGCCTGACAGCCCGTCTGGCCTGTCAAAGGATCTTCACAACGTCCTTGCGGAACCAGTATTGCTTTTTGAGTCTTTTAAAACTTGAACTCGGAAAATACAGGAGGATCTTCCATGACGAAAGTGCTCGACAACGTACTGGAGGCAATAGGCAACACGAAGATAGTAAACTGCAGCCGGCTGGTGGAGCACTGGGGGGTTTCCGGAACGATCCTTGCCAAACTGGAACACCTTAACCCCGGCTTCAGCAAAAAGGATCGGGTGGGCCTCCATATGATCCTGGAGGCTGAGGAAAAGGGGTGGATATCTCCAGGCGACACGGTAGTTGAGCTCACCAGCGGCAACACAGGAACAGGCCTTGCCCTGGCCTGCGGGATCAAGGGGTACAGGTTCGTGGCTGTCATGTCCGAGGGCAACTCCATGGAAAGAGCGCTGATGATGCGTGCCCTGGGCGCTGAGGTGGTACTGGTCCCACAGGCACCGGGGTCGATCCCGGGGCAGGTCTCGGGAGAAGACCTTGAACTGGTGGACCAAGAGGCCCGACGCATAGTGGAGCGACGCGGCGCCTTCCGGGCCGACCAGTTCCAAATGAGGGGCAACATGATAGGTGAACGGCTCTCCGGTGAGGAGATATGGCGCGACACGGAAGGCAGGGTGGACGCCTTCGTTGATATGGCAGGATCGGGGGGCTCCTTCACGGGGATCTCGAGCGTACTGAAGGAGCACGACCCCCGAATCAGATGCTACCTCGGCGAACCGGCTGAGGCCGCATTTTTCGGGAACCCGGGAGGAAGCGGCAGGCACCGGATACAGGGATGCGGCTACTCCAGGGAGCTGCCCCTGCTGGACCGATCCCTGGTGGACGGCTTCGTATCCATGAACGACAACGAGGCCATCGAGGGAGCCCGGGCTCTGGCGCGTTTTGAAGGGATCTTCGGGGGCTTCTCATCAGGTGCACACGCCGCGGCGGCCCGTAGGCTACTGGAGGGGCCAGAGAAGGGAAAGACAGTGGTATTTTTGGTATGCGATTCGGGGCTCAAATACCTGAGCACCGATCTCTACTGAACGAAAAGGATATTGATGATACATAGAGGAGATGGTAGAGATGGAGAAGGATATAATCCGAGACCCCCTTTGCATCGATGAGACATACCCCCCCGACATGCACAGCCTCTTCATACAAGAACGGCTCCTTGGACTTATCTACCTGGCCGACGGCGAGGGCCCACACAAAACTCTGCTGCTTCTTCACGGCTTCCCCGGCAACGAGAAGAACCTCGACATTGCCCACATGATACGGAGAGGTGGTTACAACGTGCTGGTCTTCCACTACTCCGGATCATGGGGAAGCAGGGGAAGCTACTCCTTCAGCCAGAACTACAGTGACCTCCAGGCCGTCAGGAGCATCATGGCCGACGCGGCCTTCGCAAGGGAGCACAGGATCGACAGGGACAACATCTACCTTGCCGGACATAGTGTTGGCGGCTTTCTGACCCTCCTCGCAGCAAGGGACGGGCTGGACTTCAAGGGCTTTGCTCCCCTGGCGCCATACGATCTCGGGAAACAGGCCAGGAGGATCAGAAATGAAGACAAGGAGGCCTTCAGGGAGACTCTGGAGCTCTTCCGGGGAGGGATGGCACCCCTCAGCGGAGCGACGCCTGAGTCTCTCATGGAGGAAATCCTCGACAACCACGACAGATGGGATCTTCTCGGCGCCCCCTCCGCCTACTCGGAAAGAAGGATGCTCCTCGTGATGGCCGCTGAGGATCGCTGTGCCTGGCCTAAGATACACCAGATCCCGGTGGCGGAGACACTGGCAAGGGCCGGAGGCGACAAGACGGTGATATCCCTCTCCTGCTCCCACGACTTTCCCGACAAGAGAGTATCCGTGGCTGAGGCGATATTCGAATGGCTTGAAGAAAAAGAGGAGAGGTAAACGCTGACCGCTTGCTATTTCAAGTTTCGATCCCAGGGAGGAAGGCTGATGCTCAGCGTAAGGGAAACAGTTATAGGGCCAGTGGGTATCGAGGAAGATGAGGGTTCCATCACAAGGCTTTTCCTGCCCAACAAGGCGAGAAGGATCAAGGGACCCGATGGAGAGGGAACCCCTCTTTTGGCTGAAGCCTTCGGCCAGCTTGACCTCTATCTCGAGGGGAAGTTGCAACGGTTCTCGCTGCCCCTGAGGCCCGAAGGAACTGAATTCATGAAAAGGGTCTGGAGGGAACTGTTGAAGGTCCCCTACGGCAGGACGACCACCTACAGGGAACTGGCCGTCGCTGCCGGAAGTCCCGGAGGGTCCAGGGCTGCAGGAATGGCCAACGCCAAGAACCCCATCGCCATTTTCATCCCCTGTCACAGGGTCATCGGAAGTAACGGGAAACTGGTCGGCTTCGGCGGAGGCCTGGAGCTCAAATCATGGCTTTTGGACCTGGAGGCCAGGAACATGGAGTGACCCGTTCCCGGAAATCAGAAAGGGGGGGCGGCAATGCCTCCCCCCTGTGATCTTGATGCTTCCGCTAATCTTCCTCACAGTGGTACTTGAAGGACACCTTCAGCTTGACCCTGTACTGGTCGATCTTGTTGTCCTTGATGGTGACGTCCTGCATTACCACCTCGGCTACACGGAGATCCCTGAGGCTCTTCGAGGCGGTCTCGACGGCACAGCACGCAGCATCCTCCCAGGAGGTCTCACTGCATCCCACGAGTTCGATGACCTTATAGACACCGCTCACAGCCACGCCCCCTTTCACTGGATCGAATGAGATGCCTGGTTATTATTTCATAGTGATAGTATATCGCTGCGACAATAGCATTGCAATTCAACTTCCCCTGATCTATTTTAACAGCCACTGGAGGGCTTCTTCAGGGTCCCTGAATACTCTCAACCGGTGTCCCTCGTTGAAGGAGACTGTCTCAAGGAACCTGAAATCATCCAGTGGCGGTCTTACCAACAGGGCTCGTTTGAAGGTCTTCAGGATCCCGGCCTTTTCGACCTCTCGCGGGATCATGTATATGTCCAGTACCGACGGGATCAGATCCGCTTCCCTGAGGTCGTTGAGCAACCGGAAGCATCCATGACGAAGACTCAGTTCAGCAAGTCGTGATGCCATTGCTGCTGCGACAGCTCTGTTAAGCTCTCCTGTTATTCTCCCTGTAATGATCTTTTTCTCTTCGTCGTATTCCAGTTCGTATACCACTTTCATCTCCGACGATCTCTGATCCATCTGGCCGGATCGCCGATCCGGAACAGGTGGATCAAGGTTTTTTCTGTAGGCCGGGATTTTCCCAACCTAACGTCCCGGATCCTCCCTTTCCCGCTTCCGGAATTGTCGATCTGTGAGGATCTTGAACTCGAACTACTCCTCTTCCCCCCTGATCTTCCTGGCATTCTGCTCCATTCGGAAGGCTTCCTCGTCGCGGCCCATTCTCCGCATAAGGTCGGCCATATTGTCGAGGCACACCGCCACATCCGGATGGGCCGGGCCGAGGGTCTTTTCCAGTATCTGCAGGGAGCGCCCGTAAAGTGGATCTGCCTGTTGTAACATGCCCCTGGATTCATAGAGGCCGGCCAGGTTGTTGAGACTTACCGCCACGTGGGGGTGCCAGCGCCCCAACGACCTGGTCCTTATGGCAAGAGCTCTTCGGCACAGGGGGAGAGCCATTTCATGCTTCCCGAGGGTGTCGTAAAGCCCTGCCAGGTTGTTGATGCCCGTGGCCACATCAGGGTGATCGGGACCAAGGGCTCTTTCAAGTATGGCGATCGACCTTTTGAAGAGGCTTTCAGCCTGTGAGTGCTTGCCCTGGGCAAAGTACAGTTCCGCGATGTTGGTCAGGCTTGCGGCCACATAGGGGTGATTTGCTCCCAGGGACTTCTTGCGGATGTCGTGGGATCGCTTGTAGAGCTTCTCTGCCTTGGCATACTTCCCCTGGGTCCGGTAAAAACCAGCGAGGTTGTTTATGCAGGTGGCCACGTCGGGGTGGTCGGAACCAAGAGCTTTCCGGAGGATGGACAGGGCTCGCCTGTACAAAGGCCTTGCCTCGGTGAACCAACCCTGGTTCTCGTAAAGTGCGGCAATGTTGTTGAGAGTTACGGCCACGTCGGGGTGCCCTTTGCCCAGCGACCTGCTCCTGATCTCGAAAGCTTTTCGGAAGAGCCTCTCGGCCTCTTCGTAATTACCCCTGGCATCGCAGAGCCCGGCAAGATTGTTCATGCAGGTGGCCACGTCAGGATGGTCCGGGCCCATTACATTCTCCAGGATCCTTATGGACCTTCTGTAGAGGGGTTCAGCCTCGAAGTAACGCCCCTGGGCACGATAGAGTTCAGCCAGATTGTTCAGTGTGGCGGCCACATCAGCGTGTCCCGAGCCCTTGACCCTCTCCCGTATCTCAAGTGATCTCTGGTATAGGGGCTCAGCCTCTAGGTAGCGCCCCTGGGCGTCGTAGATCCCGGCGAGGTTGTTCAGGCTGGCCGCAAGGTAGGGGTGGTCAGGGTCCCCGAACCGATCGGCCAGTTCAAGAGTCCTGAGAGCTACTGATGCCGCTCGTTCATACTGTCCCTTTTCATGAAGGGACATGACTTCCTGGTTAAGAAGGATCCATTCGGAAGCAAGATCCTGAGAGTCCCGGTTCAGCAAGGAAAAATTCCCCCGTTACTTGGCAACGCCCTATAGACATTACCTCTCTGCGTTCCATGCCCGACGTCTGGCCAGATCTTTGGCTCCAACGGTTTTTTCAGATACTATAGTAATAGTTTAATTGTTATAATTCAAGATACATTTCAAATTACCGGCCCCTTTTAAGCACAGATATACGGAAAATGATCGGAGAAGGGGGGTGAAAGCGTGCCTATCGTGAGAGTAGACCTCTGGTCCGGAAGAAGTCAGGAATTCAAGGCGGAACTGGCAAAGGCCATTACCGACGTAGTGGTTCAGAAGGTCGGATGCCCTGTTGAGGCGGTAACCGTCAAGATCGAGGAGTCGCCCGTTGAGAACTGGATGATCGGCGGAAAGCAGTGCGAAAAGAAGGCCTGAAGGGTGAAGTTTGTCCCCTTTCACTTCACCCTTCACCCTTCACACTTCATCTTTTTATAACCCTCTCATCTGTATGCCGTAGGCCTTTTCACAGTACTCACGGACCACGCGGTGGGTGTTGAAGTAGCTGGCATTAAGGGCAATGGCCCCGCGCATGATCTCGCCCCACTCTCGGGGCCTTTCGTAGAATGTGGGAATGATCACCTTCTCAAGCTTCTCAAGGAGGTCGTCGAGGTCAACGGAATCATCGTACTGGTCGCTGATGCTCTCTTTAGGTTCGGGGCCTATGCTCCAACCTGTGACTCCCTCTACGCACCCCTCGACCCACCAGCCGTCGAGTACGGAGAAGTTGGGAATGCCGTTAAGAGCACACTTCATTCCGCTGGTCCCTGATGCTTCTCTGGGGCGGACGGGGTTGTTGAGCCAGAGATCAACACCCTGTACGAGCAGGGCTGCCTTGTCCATGTCGTAGTCCTCAATGAAGACCACCGGGATGTCGATCCCGACCATGTTCTGGGCTTCGCAGAGGAGCTTCCTGAGGATCTCCCTGGCGGGGTTGTCATTGGGGTGAGCCTTGCCTGAGAAGATGAACTGCACCTTACCCCCTGCGGCCTTGACCAGCCTGGACGTATCGCGAAGAACCAGGTCGGCTCTCTTGTACTGGGCCACCCTTCTTGCAAACCCGATGGTCAGCCTTTCAGGATCAAGTTTCTTTCCTGTCTTCTCTTCCACGTAGTCCAACAACCTTTTCTTGGCCGGCGCATGGGCGGAGCGTATCTCCTCGACGGGTATCTGCACAGCCTTGACAAGCCGTTCTGGTGCGTTGTCCCATCCGGGGATATATTTCGTGAAGACCTCTGCCAAATCCGGGCTCACCCAGGTCAGGGTGTGTATGCCGTTGGTAATGCAGTCCACGTCTTCTCTTCCGTACATGGCCCTGCTTACCTTAGTATGTTTTTCCGAGACACCGTTTATAAAACGGCTGTACCGGAGTGCTATCTCCGTCATGGAGACATCCTCGGTGGGCATCATCCTGCGGAGCCGGGCAGCCATGGATCTGTCCATAACACGGTTTATAAGGTCCCAGCTGAAGTGGTCGTGCCCCGCTGACACCGGGGTATGGGTGGTGAATATACCTTTCTCTCTTACCCTGTCGTAGTTCTCGTAACCCATCTCCCGGATTAGCTCCAGTGCGAGGAACGCGGCATGCCCCTCGTTGAGGTGATAGTCGTCGATGTTGGAGTAGCCCAGGTCGCGGAGCATCCTCAGACCTCCAGAGCCCAGGATGATCTCCTGGCAGAGCCTGTACCTTTCGTCCCCCCCGTAGAGATACCATGTGAGCTCCCTGTCTGCAGGAGAGTTGCCCCCCACATCGGTATCCAGGAAATATATTGGGACGGTGAACCCTGTCCTGCCCTGGAGTTCAAGACACCATGCCCTGACCTTTACTACGCGGTCCTCTATCATTACGGTCACTTCGTGGGGCAGGAGGGCGAGTTGCTTTTCCGGATCCCACTCCACCGGCAATGCCTTCTGGAGACAGTCCTCGAAGGACTGCCTGAAGTATCCCTTTCGGTAAAGTAGTGTTACTCCGACAATGGGAACACCCAGGTCGGCAGCACTCTTCAGAATGTCCCCGGCAAGTACACCCAGGCCACCGGAGTAGGTTGGTATGGATGCCTTCAGGCCCACCTCCATCGAGAAGTACGCCACTGTTCGGAAAGCCGGGTCCTGTTCCATCATGAAGCGGAGCGAATGTCCAATGTCGTTGCCGTAGTTCATCTTCGGCATTACTACACTACCTCCCTGCCTTTTCTCTTTCCCCTGTTATTTATTATCTCATCTGGCAAGAAAATGCCCTAACGGGCCTCTCTCCCAAATCGGGCCGTCATTTCGGCCAGTTTTTCTACAGGAGCGTCCTCCAGCTGCCTCTCTTCCAGCCTCCACAGCCAGTTCCCCGAAGGCTTTCCCGGGGTATTTAGCCGAGCCTCCTGGCCAAGACCAAGAACATCCTGCATCGGGTATACCGTCATGGAAGCCTTCGAAGCCATAGCTATGGATATCATATCCATCGAGACCGTTTCGGGAGTTACCTTGTGCCCGGCGATCTCATTCAGTTGGCTTCTCATCAACGGTGTAGCTTCGGACTCGAACCAACCCCGGGTCGTATTGTTGTCGTGGGTGCCGGTATAGACACAGGCGTTCTCAATGTGATTCGCCGGAGCGTAAGGACTCTTTTCGAGATCATCACCGAAGGCAAATTGCAGGACCAGAGTCTTTGGGATCCCTAATCGGCGAATGTAATCCTTGACATCAGGTGTAATGTATCCCAGATCCTCGGCAATAAAGGGCATGGCTGGGAAATTCTCCTTCACCCTCAGAAAAAAAGCATCCGGTGAAGCTTCTACCCATTCTCCATCTATAGCAGACCTTTCAGAGGAAGGGATGGACCAGAACTTGACCAGGCCCCGGAAGTGATCGATCCTGACCATGTCAAACAGGGAAAGGGCGTTGGAAAGCCTCCGGATCCACCACCAAAAGCCCTCTTTTTCCAGCATATCCCACCGGTAGACTGGGTTGCCCCACCGCTGACCACTTTCCGAGAAGTAGTCCGGAGGGACCCCTGCTACTTTTTTTGCTCTGCCGGTGGGGTCAAGATCGAACAGTTCGCGGTGGGCCCAAACGTCTGCACTGTCGTGGCTGACGTAGACCGGGACGTCCCCTATGACAGAAATGCCTTTCTCCCGGCAGACTCTTTTAAGCCGTCCCCACTGCCTTTCAAAAACATACTGAAGGAAACGGGCATACCCTATCTTGTCGGCCAGTTGCTCCCTGGCCTCGGCGAGGGCCTTCTCCTCCCTGTCCCTCAGGGGTGCGGGCCATTCGCACCATGGCACTCCGCCAAGGTGTCTTTTCAGGGATAAGAAAAGGGCAAGATCATCGAGCCAGTGACCGTTCTTCTCACAGAACAGGTAGTATTCGCTGTCCTCAGAGGATGCGAACCTTTTATAGGCCCTCTGTAAGAGGCTCCTCTTTATCCGGGCAGAGCCGGCATGATCGCAGGCCTTCATGGACAAAGGTTCATGTGAATCGAGATCTGACAGCTCGAGCAATCCATCCTTGACTAGGAGTTCCGGGCTGATGAAAAGCGGATTCCCCCCAAAGGCAGAGAAACTGCTGTAGGGGGAGTTGCCCTGGCCAGGATCCGTAGGGGAAAGGGGGAGTATCTGCCACAGGGACTGCCGTGAAGAGCAGAGGAAGTCCAGGAACAGATCGGCCCCTCTGCCCAAATCACCTATGCCCCACCGGGAGGGCAGGGAGGATATGTGGAGGAGAACACCGCAGCTTCTTCCCATGCTACCCATTGAAGTTTGTCTGACGATCATTGTCTGATTTTACAGTAAAACCGAC
>JAAYDT010000005.1 GCA_012729145.1 Synergistaceae bacterium
CTCCTGGGGGCTCATAACGTGACAGTGAATCCGGAGAAGCTTGCGTCCTACTCCCGTGATGAAGTCGGGCTTCAGTTCTGGGACAGGGAGTACCGGGCCGAGGTCCTTGTCTTTCCCGAGAGCACCGGACATGTATCGGCGCTCCTCGCCTATGCGGACTCCCGAAGGATACCTGTTACGCCCCGGGGGGCCGGGACAGGCCTCTCCGGTGGTGCCGTTCCGGCCTTCGGCGGGATCGTGATGGCCTTCGACAGGATGAACCGCATTTTGGAAATAGACCTGGAAAACCTTACTATCACCGCAGAGCCGGGGGTCGTTACCGCCGAGATCCAGGCTGCGGCGGCCCGGCACGGTCTTGAGTACGTCGGGGATCCCTGCAGCGGAGATGCCTCCTTCATTGGAGGCAACGTGGCGGAGAACGCGGGTGGCAACAAAGTCATCAAATACGGAACGACGGGGGCAAACGTTCTGGCCCTCGAGGTGGTACTCCCCTCAGGAAAGGTGACCTGGTTCGGGGGAAAGAGACGAAAGGATGTTACAGGACTGGACCTGGTCCACCTTATCGTCGGCTCCGAGGGTATCCTGGGTGTCGTGACCAGGGTGGTGCTCAAGCTTGTCCCGAGGCAGGAGAAGGTAGTCGATCTCCTTGTGCCCTTCAGGACAGTAGAGGAGGCGATAGCCCTGGTGCCAAGGGTCATGAGGGAGGCCAAGCTGATCCCCTCCTCACTGGAGTTCATGGACCGGAATTCCCTCAGCGTTGTCTCCAGGTACCTGGGAAGCAGGCTCCCCTATCAGGATGCCGGGGCACACCTTATCATCCAGCTTGAGGGGAACGACGAGGAGGTCCTCTCGGACCAGTACGAGAGGGTCGGGGATCTCTGTTTCGAGAACGGCGCCCTGGAGGTCTTCGTTGCGGACAACCGGAATTTCCGTGAACAGATCTGGAAGACCCGCAAGAATATCGCCGAGGCGATAATTGTCCTTTACACGAAGTACGCCAAGGAGGACCTGGTTGTACCCACCAGCAAGATCCCACCGCTCCTGGAAAGGGTAAGCGAGGCCTGCAGGAGGTACAGCCTTGAGGCGGTCAATTACGGGCACGTCGGCGACGGTAACATCCATGTGAACCTCCTTGTCGATGAGAGCTGCGAAGATTGGCATGAAGCCATCGAGGGGGCAAGGAGAGACCTGTACCTGGCAACAAGAGAGCTGGGGGGGACCCTTTCGGGCGAGCACGGAATAGGTCTGAAGAGAAAGGCCTACCTGGGGATGTTCCTCGACGATACCCAGCTTGAGATCATCAGGGGAATCAAAAGGGTCTTCGACCCCAATCTTATCCTCAACCCGGGAAAGATCGTCGACCTTTAGGTCCAGGCGGATGCTCCTTTAAGGTTTTCGTTCGCTCCGGGAGGAGCCATGCACTTTCTGGACCTGATGATGGTATCCCATATTTACATGATCCTCATCTGGTATGATACGGACATATTTTCAGGAGCCTTGACGGCTTCAAACAGGGGGTGTGACCTTATGGACCGAAGAACCCCTCTTTTCAGTGTGATCCTCCTTCTGTTTTCCCTGTTTTCCCTTAGTGCGATCAGTGCAGCGTCCGCCCAGGAGTGGTATGAAAATGCCCTTTTCCCGCAAGATGGCCTGAAAGAAGCTCCCTTCTGGGGAGACTGGTTCTTCGACGGTGACCGGTGGCTGAGGGAGGCGATCCCTCCCGATGGCAAGGAGGCTGCAAGGTCCCTGGTCGACGTTTATGGCAACTGGTATAGCCTGGATCCCTCCGCAGTGGAGATCATCTCCCCTTCAGATCCTCCCCAGTGGTACCCCCGGGACGACACACCCGAAAGCAGGGGTCTCCCTCCCAAGGGGAAGGACGAAGTCCTTTCAGAACAGGGGAGCAGGACCTTCCGTATGGGTGAGTGGGAGAACGTTTTCGGAGTCTGGTACAAAAGGGTCATCCCCCCCGGACTTCTGCCGGCAGGGGTTTCCCATCTTGTTGACAGCGAAGGCCGCTGTTTTGTCCTGGTCGTCTACCCCGGGGCCGTTCCCAGACCGGTGGAGAGGTTCCCCTGGTTTCCCGGGTTTCCACCAGGCTGGGGTATAAGACCCGGAACATCGGTTCTTGTCGAGATGGACCAGTAGTCCCGTCCGACGTCGGTCAAATGTTCCTTCAGGGAGCAGAGCATACGAATCCACACAGACAAGGGGAGTTCAAGATGGCTTTCTACAAGGTGAGAAGCAGGACAAGGTCATGGGACGGTGTATCGATAGGAATTCTGATCCTCGATGCCTGCTACCCCTGCGTACCGGGCAACGTGGGCAACGCTACCACGTATGATTTTCCTGTAAGGTACAAGGAGGTTCAGGGAGCTTCCATAGACAGGCTCCTCAATGAGCGGGACCCATCCCTCCTGGAGCCCTTCATCGATGCCGCAAGGGAGCTGGAGGCCGAGGGAGTAAGGGCGATCACAGGCGCCTGCGGCTTCATGGCTCTCTTCCAGAGGCAAGTGGCTCAATCGGTGAATATCCCTGTCTTTATCTCCAGCCTTTTACAGGTTCCCTTCATTTACAGAATGCTGCCCCCCGGCCGGGTAGTAGGCATAATTACTGCCAACAAGAGTTGTCTCACCCAGGAACATTTTGAATCTGTCGGGATCACTCCCGAGATCCCCCTGGCAGTATACGGGATGGAGGATCAGTACGAGTTCAGAAGTTCGATCCTCGAGGAAAAGGGGACGATGGACTCTGACCAGATAGAAAAGGAAGTTACAGGTGTAGCGGCAAGGATGAAGGAGGAGAACCCCGACCTGGGGGCCGTACTACTTGAGTGCAGCGATCTTCCACCCTATGCGGCTGCTGTGCAGGAGGCTGTGGATCTCCCGGTCTTCGACTTCATTACCATGATCAGGCACGTCCACTCGGCGGTCCGAAGGGAAAGGTACAGCGGTTTCATGTAGAAGGGAAGAGTAACCCACTTCGATAACTAAGGGAGGTCTCCAGGAATGAAAAACCTTGCCCAGTACTCTGACATGACTTTCGGGAACC
>JAAYDT010000034.1 GCA_012729145.1 Synergistaceae bacterium
CGTCGGCGCGACAGCTGACGAAGCCGTGATCCACCAGGCACCTCCTCACAAGGACATAATCCTCGGCAATCTTTGCAAGGAGGGTGTTCAGTTCCTTTTTCGAGTATCTGACTCCCTGTCCAAAGGGCTCCACGATCTTTCTGGGAAGTGCGACCCGCTCCCTGGCTTTTAGGGTAAAAGGCAACAGGGTACCGTCTTCCCGGAAGTACTTCCGTGTTATCTTTTCGTATTTTCCCCTGGTAAGGGCATACTGTTCATCGGCCATCCTCGAGTTGGCGGAAAGATCCAAGAGCCTTGCCTCCGGCTTTGCCTTCTGATCGAGGATCTGCATCATTGCCAGAAAGACCTTTGCGTGCCTGGCACGTCCCTTCATGCGGAAACGGTGATTCCTGACTGTGGAGCGGCTTATCCCGAGTTCCGAAGCGATCTTCTTGTCGTTATCACCCCGGAAGAACGCCTCAAGCAGTTTTGTCTGGGGGGCGGAGACGCCCTTCTACTGCTTCATGAGGTTCAGCAGGTAGTTGAACTGAGGTCCGTGTTCACTTTCGGAATGGATCCTTGCCGCGGCTTCGGCCTCCAATTAGCGGTCTCCCAACTGGAAGCCCCCCCACCGCAAAGGTCTTCACACACTTCAGGCAAACCTTCGCCATCGTCCCAGGATCCTACAAAGCGCCTTCAGCCAGCTCTTCTATGTATGCTATTTGGAAGATTCAAAGGGTAGATTTGTTAACGTCCATCTTCTTTGGTTGTTTAATAAAAGGCATGTACAGTCAGAAGATATAATGCCTGAACATGTTAGCGGTAATGTCATTCCCGCCGGCTCGTGTTGCAGGATCTTTTCCAGATCGTCATAACAGGGGTTCCTTATTATTATAATTTTGCCTCAGCTCCTAGACCGGTTTATCCGGAGAGAGTGCAAGCAATGCATGGGTCATGGTATAAGTTTGGCATAGGACCATCAAATGCATGAAAGGAACGGATCAAAGATGACCTGGCGATCAAAAAGACTTGGACTTTTCAGCGGCAGGGGGTCGGCATCGCGCCGCGCGATCTACAAGGGTTGCGGATACGATGACGAGGACCTCTCTCGCCCGCTGATCGGTGTGGTGAATACCGCAAACGACGCAGGGTTGGGGCACGTGCATCTCGACAGGCTCGCGGCGCGTGTAAAGGCCGGGATACTCCAGGCCGGGGGCACACCCTTTGAATTCAGCACCATAGCCACCTGCGGGGCGGTGCCCATTGGGACTCCGCATCTTCGCTACGAACTGGTCATAAGGGACGTTATAGCATCATCGGTGGAGATAATGGCTAACGTCCAGCTTCTTGACGGGCTGGTCCTGCTGGCATCATGCGACAGCATAATTCCCGGGGTACTCATAGGTGCTATCCGCTCGGGCCTCCCTTCAATATTCCTTTCCGGGGGGCCCCAGCTCGTGACCCGTTTCGAAGGCCGCCAGGCCGTGATGAGCGAACTGGACCAGCTTGTTTTCGGCGCCCAGTACGGCGATGAGGATGTGTCAGCAAAGCTGCGTTACCTTGAGGATAACGTATGCCCTGGCCCGGGTGCCTGTGCCCTCATGGGGACGGCCAACACAATGCAGATCCTGGCAGAGGGCATAGGGATGTCTCTTCCGGGATCGGCGACAGTTCCGGCCGTTTATGCCGAGAAGGAGCGATTTGCCACCAGGACAGGACGCAGGATCGTCGATATGGTCAAGGAGGATCTGACCCCCCGGAAGATCATCTCCAGGGAGAACCTCTTAAACGGAATAACACTGACTATGGGTATAGCCGGTTCCACAAATGCCGTTCTGCACCTTCTCAGCCTGGCAAGGGATCTGGATATCGATCTGGACCTGGACGATTTCGACCGGATATCCCGGGAGGTCCCTGTGATATCAAGGGTCATTCCAACGGGGAAGGCAACCGTTGTCGACCTTCACCACGCGGGGGGAGTACCCGCGATAATGGGTGAACTGGGAGAGTATCTCCATGGCGGAGCCCTC
>JAAYDT010000035.1 GCA_012729145.1 Synergistaceae bacterium
CTGGACAGAATCCTCCAGCTGTGGTACTACTATCTTCGCTTGCCGGAGTGGCGGAATGGCAGACGCAGCGGACTCAAAATCCGCCGGGCTTTGGCCTGTGGGGGTTCGAGTCCCCCCTCCGGCACCATATGTTAACTATCAAGGGGGTCCCCGATCTATCGGAGACCCCCTTGATCTCGTTTACTTCTGTCATCTCCAGGGCAAGGGTACGGAGACAGGTCAGGGCACTTACGGGCAGAGTTATCCCTTGAAAAATGGTGTCCTGCCCGTAAGATAACGAACAGCGCCGCTATTTCCCTCTCCTCTCCTCCAGGAACCTTGCGAACCCCTTGAAAGAGTAGTCCTGATCGCGGTCCATCTCCGGGTCGACAAGCCGGTAGAAGCAGACGGGTATGCACTCTTCCGCAAGGTTTTTCGCGATGCAGGGTGTACACCCCTTGTCGTGGTTCGAGGGGTGAGCCGGACATTCAAGATCCACACAGGTGCAGAAAGGTACTTTTGCCATGAATAACCCTCCCCAAGATGCTGGTCCGAGTGAGGCACCAGTAGATCATACCAGAGTATTTCAACCGGCTCCACGCAAGAGATGCCGAACGGTGGCTGGAACATAAGCAAAAGAATCGAATGGACGCAG
Source organism: Synergistaceae bacterium (assembly GCA_012729145.1). Classification (GTDB taxonomy): domain Bacteria; phylum Synergistota; class Synergistia; order Synergistales; family Thermovirgaceae; genus 58-81. The sequence goes on from JAAYDT010000035.1 coordinate 635, forward strand.
ACCTCCACGGATCGGCATGACAATTCTACCGTGGTAGAGGATAATCTTTCCGGTATAGATCGTTCCGGGGAGGCTGTTGCCTTATAAGAACCAGGACATTTACCTCACTTCCCATAGAAAAAAAGATAGTGTTAGGGTTCCTTTCACTTATTGTTTCGGGGACATTGCTTCTCCTGGTCTTGAACGCGGGGACGCGCCCCCTGGGGTTTATTGATGCCCTTTTCACTGCCACCTCAGCAGTATGCGTGACGGGACTAATTGTTGTAGACACGGGGAAAGACCTTTCGTTGGCATCCCAGGGAGTTGTGCTGTTTATGATCCAACTGGGCGGCCTTGGTGTCATGACAGCCACCACGGCCTTTTTCCTCCTTATGAGGGAGAGGATCGGCCTCCGCCAGCGCATGTTCTTTGCAGGCGGGTTCGGGCTGGATTCCCCCTCCGGTGTGAAAAGTCTTCTTATCCGGATACTTTTTATAACCTTTGTGATAGAAGGTATCGGTATCATCCCCCTTTTCTTCGGGTTCCTGAACTCGGGAATGACCCATGGGAGTTCCCTCTACTATGCGGCCTTCCACAGCGTAAGCGCTTTTTGCAATGCAGGGTTCTCCCTGTTCTCTGATAATCTCGAAAGCTTTTCCAGGACCATACTGGTACCAGGAACAGTTATTGGCCTCGTGGTTATCGGCGGGTTGGGTTTTGTCGTACTGAACGACTTGAGAGAGATGTTCCGGCGGGCAGAAAAGATTTCCCTTCAGACGAAACTTGTCCTTGTTACGACCGTTCTTCTCGTTATTTCTGGATCTGTGGTCCTGGTCTTGACGGAGTGGGGAAGCGCATTTGGAGATCTTCAGCCAGGCTGGAAGGTCTGGAACGGGATCTTCGCGAGTATCACTCCCAGAACAGCGGGGTTCGATACGGTTGCCCCGGCGAACTTTTCTTCAGCAGGGATCTTCGTGCTTGTGCTGCTAATGCTGATTGGAGCTTCTCCAGGCTCCACAGGGGGAGGTTTCAAGACGACCACTCTTGCGATCCTGATGGTTTCGTCATGGAGTTTCCTGAAAGGACGCCATGAAGTCCAATTATGGAACAGGAGGCTGCCCTTCCATGTCGTTCAAAGATCGATCACGGTGGTCGTTCTTTACCTTGGCACACTGCTTGTGGGTATGGGGTTGCTGGCCCTGATCGAGCCCTTCCCCTTCAGAACGCTTCTTTTTGAGGCTGTTTCGGCTCTCGGGACGGTGGGGCTGTCGCTTGGGGTGACCCCCGAATTGACCTATGCGGGCAAGATCGTGCTTGTCCTGATGATGTTCTGGGGCAGAGTCGGGATAGTGACGTTCCTTTACAGCCTATTGAAGCGCGAGATCAGGGAGAGGGTGTCCTACCCGTCGGAAGAGGTTCCTGTAGGTTAGAAGGGGGAGAAAAAGATGACAAAGAAAGACCGTAAAAACAGGAGCAAACACAGAGTTGTCCTGGTCGTAGGGCTCGGGAGGTTCGGACAGGCTCTCTGCAAATCCCTCGTTGAGCAAGGAAACCAGGTTATCGCTGTTGACCGGTCAAGACAGCTTGTTGAAGAGATGGCGGATATTGTCGATATTTCGGTCCAGGCTGATGCTACCGATGCAGAAGCACTTCAGAAGATCGGCGCAAAAGAGGCCGATATTGCTGTGGTTGCCATCGGGGGGAATGTTGAGGCAAGCATCCTTACAACGACGATCCTGAAGGACCTGGAGATACCAGAGGTCATAGCGAGGGCGCAAAACAATATACACGCGCGAGTCCTTGCCAGGGTGGGCGCTACCCGGGTAGTGTTCCCCGAGAAGGACATGGGGGAACGCCTTGCGGCGATCATGATGCATCCCTGGATGTCGCATTTTGCCCAGCTGCCCGGTTCTTCCTTTTACCTTGGTGAGATAAGTCCCCTTGCCGAAATGGAAGGGAAGACGCTTGCCGAACTTGACTTCCGGACCCGTTACAATGCTGTCGTCCTGTACATTAAAAGATCGGGTGAAAGGTTCATCCCCAAGGCAGATACAGTCATCCGGAACGACGACAGGATTCTTGTTGCAGGACTCAAGGAAGATATTGAAGAGTGGATCGAGGATTGAGACCGGACCGGTCTCCAATCCCGATATAGTCGGAATTCTTCCCCGTGAACGGATAATGAAATGAAAGGTACCGGAAACATTCTTTCCACGCTGGAAATGCATGCAGGCAAAAGATACGACTCCCCCCTTTGCCCAATTCCCAAGGGAGAAGCCAGTTACTTGCGATTGATTATCAATAGTGTTAGCATCTGTGTATAACTCCCTCCGAGCCTACCTGTCTAAGGGGAATGGACCTATGACAGGAGGCCGAAAGGGTGTCGCTGGAAACGGCGGCGCCTCCCGTGTTTGGGAAGGAGGGGCCGCTGTCATTATGCGTGCCCTCTTCCTGTAGCCAGGAGGGGGCATTTTTAATGGAGGTGTTCGGAATATGAGGAAACTTGTAACGGCAATGCTGCTCCTGGTCTTGTCCTTATCTGTGTCTTTTGTTCCTGTGGCAGTCGCGACGGAGGAACCCCTGGTGGTCTACTGCGGGGCGGGGCTGATGAAGCCAATGGATGAACTCAAGGAAGCATTCGAGCAGGAGGCGGGGATCCCCGTAAGGATGATCTATGCCGGTTCTGGCGAGCTTTTCGGAATGATATCCACCAGGCAGGAGGGCGACGTCTATATTCCCGGTGACATCAAGTACACCAATGATGCCCTGGAGAAAGGCATATCCATCAAGGACGGTATGGAGACGATATGCTATCACGTGCCGGTCATCCTTGTACCTGCGGGGAACCCTGGAAAGGTAAACTCCCTGGAGGACCTCGGCAAGGAAGGCGTCAGGGTGGCTTTGGCGGATGAAAAGGCGGCAGCCATAGGGAATGTGACCGTAGCTCTTCTGAAGAAGAACAACATCCTGGACCAGGTCACAAAAAATGTTGTAACAAAACCGAGCACCACCAACCAGCTGTTGATATACACCGCGACGGCCCAGGTGGATGCGACCATAGCCTGGGAAGACCAGGCCCTCTGGGGCGAGGGCAAGGGGAAAATAGAAGTGGTACGGATACCCTCTGAAAAGAACCTGATCAAGACGATACCCGCATCGGTAGTTACCTATACCAGGAGACCGGAAGACGCGAAGGCCTTTATCCGTTTCATTACTTCCGAAGAGAGCAGATCTGTCTGGGATAACTGGGGTTTCCCGATAGAGAAGCCTCAATAGACAGTTATGAGCAACAGGATATTCAAGGCAGCCCTGGGGGGAGTGACAGTCCTGTTCTCGGGGCTGCTGATCTGGGCGATCCTTTCCCTTATCCTTATGCCCGAGGTATCGGAGTTCGTCGAGAGCACCCTTTCCGAGGAGATGCTCTACAGCATAAGGCTGTCTCTTTTCACCAGCCTGATCTCCGTGGCGCTGGTGATGGTGCTCGCCGTTTCGATAGGTTTTGTACTGGCCCGATTCACCTTCCCGGGGCATAACCTTCTGAGAACCATAGTCGACCTGCCCATGGCGTTCCCTGAGCTGGTCCTTGGGCTGTGCCTCCTTCTCCTTTTCGGTCATGCACCTTTCGGGAAGTGGCTTCAGTCAATGGGAGTGAACGTGGTTTTCAGCAAATATTCCATCGTAGTCGCCCAGGTCTTCACAGCAGCTCCGTACGCCATCAGGGTCGTCTACGGTACCTTCAGGGGGATCAGCCCGAGGTACGAGATGGTCGCCCGGAGCCTCGGCTGCGGGCTGCTGGGCAGTTTTTTAAGGGTCTCCGTTCCGATGGCCAAGGGCGGCCTTTTCGCTGCGGCGGTAATCGCCTTTGCCCGGTGCATGGGATGTTTCGGGACTGTACTCATCCTGGCAGGCGGCACCCGAATGTACACCGAGACCCTTCCCATAACCCTTTACCTGAATATATCCTACGGCAACCTGGCCATGGCCATGTCTTCAGGGATCATCCTGATATTCATATCCCTCGGGGCGATCATCGTATTCGAGGTTCTGAACCAGGAGGTGGTCCTGTAGATGGACCTGCTTTCTGTAAGGAACCTCTCCGTCGACCTGGGCAACTTCAGCCTCAAGGATATATCCTTCGGGGTGCCGGAAGGGTCGTACTGCTGCCTGCTGGGCGCTTCCGGCGCCGGCAAGAGCGTGCTCCTGGAGACGATCATAGGTGCTTTCCGCCCGAAACAGGGGAAGGTCTACCTCAGGGGGACCGACGTGACAGCATGGCCGCCTGAAAGGAGGAGGCTGGGCATTGTCTACCAGGACTATATGCTTTTCCCCCATCTGGATGTCCGGGGCAACATCGCCTTCGGTCTTAAAGGTCAGGGGCTGACAACTGACAAGATCGATCCCAGGGTCATGAAGATCTCCAGGCAGCTTGACATCGAAGACCTTCTTGAACGGGATATTGCCACTCTCTCGGGAGGAGAGCAGCAGCGTGTCGCCCTGGCGAGGGCCCTCGTGACCGAACCGGAGATCCTTCTGCTCGATGAGGCTTTCAGCGCTCTTGACGTGAATACCAGGGAGAGGCTTCGCACAATGATGGCCCGGGTCGTCCGTGAGATCGGCATTACCGTTCTGCATGTAACCCATGACCGGGAAGATGTATGGGCCCTGGCCACCCACGTGGCTGTCATCAACGATGGGGAAATGCTCCAGCACGGGACTCCCGAAGATCTTTTCAGGCGTCCCAGGCCGGGGCACGTGGCCAGCATTATGGGGGCCGGCAACATTATTTCCGGGGAGGTGGTCAGTGAGACCGGGGCCGACCTGGGTATTGTCCTTGCCAACGGGATCCGGCTCTATTCGTCGGAGAACCTGACCATGGGGAGCGATGTTACCCTGTCGATAAGGCCAGAGGATATCATGGTTGCCAGGGATGAGTCGGTCATCTCGGCCAGGAACAGGATACCCGTTACACTTTCAGAGATAAAGCGCCGGGGGCCGCTGACCTGGCTGACAGGAAGATCAGGGGATCTTGAACTTATTGCGATGGTCACCTCGAGCGGCTATGAATCCCTGGAAACCTCCCCGGGGGACATGTGCTTTTTCATCTTCAAGGCGAGTTCGCTCTGCCTGATCGAGGAGAACTTCCAGAAAATAGTATTGGCATCGAATTTTTCGTAACCGGGGAGATAGTTATGGAACCTATAAAATACTCAGCCATCGGGATCATCCGGACCCCTCACAGGTCCAGGGAGGGGACACCCATACAACCGTCGGGAGCCAGGGGTGTATTGGGCCGCATAGAGTTGTATGAGGATCTCAGGGAAGGTCTTAAAGACCTGGAAGGATTCTCTCACCTGATCCTTCTTTATCATTTTCACCTTTCGGAAGGCTACGAACTTGCTGTAAAACCTTTTCTGGACCAGACGGTTCACGGTCTTTTTTCGACCAGGGCACCCAGGAGACCAAATGCGTTAGGCCTTTCAGTGGTAAGGCTTGTATCGATCATCGATGGGGTCCTTGTCGTTGATGGAGTGGACATGGTGGATGGTACCCCTTTGGTCGACATCAAACCTTTTGTCCCTGATTTCGATGTCCCCGGAGGGGAGATCCGTACAGGGTGGCTGGAGCGGAATTCAGAAAGGGCCAGGGCTATAAGAGCGGACACGCGTTTTACCGGGGATATAAAACTGCCTCCAGAGAGTTGACCTCAAGCGAAGTTTACGCGGTGATCCGTTCAAAGGGGATCCCTGAAGGGGGGGTCCCCTGTCATCTTCAGGAAGCTTCTCTTTTCCCCCCAGGGACCTGGCTTACGAGGCGTCCCGTTTCATCGCGGTCTCACAATCAATGATCTTCCGCGTTGCCACTATCGGTAATTCGGGAACATAGTGGAGAGTGTGCTGCAGAAGCTCAGGAAGATCACAGGTATTCCCGGACAGATCACGGTCAAGATCGAGGGTGGGGAGCATTATTTCACAGGGGCCAAAAAGGGATCGGGATAACTGACTCCCGGTTCTCAATTCCGGTATGCCAGTGTTGCCTCCAGCTTTGTCCCTGAGGCTTTCTCGAAAGAATTAGCAATTGTTCTTGCTCTTTGCAGCCTCACAAGCGCCGCAGCAAGGGCATCCGGGTCTGACGAGAATCTTTTCTCTATCAGTTTTCTTCTCTGCCTGAGGTCTACCACCCTGTTGCCAGAGGTGAGCTTGTCAGCAAGATAAAGCAGGGATCTTCCCGAAAGAAGAGGCTCGTCTTCTGGGAGTTCCATGTGGTACCTGACAAGATCCGCGGTCTCGGCAAAACCCCATAGTTCCAACATGTCGGCGGCCACATCGGCATGATGGCCAAGAGTCCGGGCCATGTCGTGGAGCAGCGCAGCAGCCTTCAGGAGTTCAGGATCCACATGATCAGTATCCCTTACAAGATTCGCCAGTCTGACTGCCACCTCCCCGACGACCCGGGAGTGTTCACGAACCTCCTGCGGAGTAGACAAGATCTCCCAGAAGGCGAGGCACTCTCTTTCAGTGGGGACATTTCTTCTGATCGCGAGGGATCTCAGTTCCTGGTATTCTTCAAAAGTGTCCATCTCCATGACTGTTCCCTCGTCGGGCGTGTCCAGGGTCAGGGAGCTTGCTTCGTGCTGCTCAAGGAATCCTCGCAATCCCATAGGTCCTTCCCATCTCAGGATGCCTGGGATCAGATCGCCCCGGATCAGAGGGGGATGCCCCCTCTGTCCCAGAAAAGCCGGGAAGACCGCCTCAAGCCCAAGGTTGCTCGAGAAGGACTTCTTCATCTCCCGGAGGGTGGCAGGCCTTACGAGGGGGATGTCGACAGGAAGAAGGAAAAAGGCCTCGAGGTCATCAGAAAGAGCCCTTACTCCAGTCTTAACCGACGAGAGCATCCCCTCCTCGAAACGGTCGTTGAACACAGTTCGGACCCCGCCGCCCGTCGCTTCCTTTTCGATCTCCTTGCGATGGAAACCTGAAACGACCACAAGATCTTCAACGTGGGCCTGGCGCATGGAGGATAGAACCTGATCAAGAGCCGAGGAGCCGGCGATCTCCAGAAGGGCCTTGCATCTTCCCATTCTCGACGAAAGCCCTCCAGCCAGCACAATGCCACCTGTCCGGAGTCGGACGTCGGTCATGCCGGTTCCCTCCAGGCGATCCTTAAGCCCTGGAGGCCTCTTGCCAGAAAAGCTTCCCCCTCTTTTTCGAGGAGCAATACTCCGCCGTATTCGGGGTCATAGCGGAAGGTTTCGGGGAAGGGTATCTCAAAAAGGTTTCGAAGCATAACACGAAAGACGCCTGCGTGGGATACTATCAGCCATCTTCCTCCTTTCACGGCGAAGGACCGGAGGAGCGGAACAACCCTGGCCTCCAGGTCGGCAAATGACTCTCCTCCGGGGTGCTTGAAAGAGTAAAGATCTTTTTCTCTTTGCTCCCATAATCGGGGATACTCCCTGGGGATGTCTGTCTTTTCCCGTCCATCCCAGCACCCGAGGTCGATCTCTGACAGCTCCTCTTTGATCACCGGTTCTATATCAAGGGAGCTGCAAATAATCTCTGCCGTTTCCTTTGCCCTCACGAGAGGACTGCAGAAGCACCCTCTCCATGAGAAAGAGCGTGCCCAGAGGGACACCTTATCCGCCTGGGCTTTGCCTCGCGGGGAGAGCCCGGGCCCGACACGACCCAGAAAGATTGTCAACGAGGAGGTCAGATCGGGCTCTCCGTGCCTGACGAATACCAGGCTGTTCTCAGATGGTCCTTGAGGCTTTTCCTGGTGGCGGACGTGATCTGTCGATAAGTGCTGATCGTTCCCGGTCATTGAAGGGGGATCCACCGCCTTCCAATTACAGCGAGTTCCTGAAAGAAAGCCGGACCGATCTTAGCCGCATCAGCTGCAGACAGCACATGGGTCGGTCCGGCAGTCAATACAAGAGAGCTTCACGGATCAGCAGAACTTTTCCCTGAAAGCCGTTCTTGCCAGTTCGCTCCTTCTTCTGCATTCATCGGAGAGTCCTTCCCCGAAATCAAAGGACCTGCCCGTTATCGACAGGACCCATGCATCGCCGAACCCTGTGCCCAGGTCTCCAAGCAGCGTCAGGAACCATGAAGGCCCGAAGGAGTGGATGTTCAGGCCATGGTTCGATCCCGCATCCGGGCGGACCCTTTCAAGGGCGAATCCATGGTCGTACTCTTCCAGCGAGGCATCCACGAAGAGCAGGATATCGTCCGGCTCTATACCAAGGGCGGCCTCGGGCAGGAGCTGGTGTCCGAGCCAGAGGCGGGTCCTCTTCCCTGCTTTCTCCAGGTCCCTGGCCAGAAGCGTGGCCAGGTGGTGACCTGCACCGTCATCCTGTCTGAAAGGGTTACCGTATCCGAAGATGAAGAACGATGCTCTCCTGTCCGTCAGTTCTTTATCTCTCCCTTCAGGTTCCCGTCTGCTCCGAATATCTCCAGGTGGAGAGGCATTCTCCCCACAGCATGGGTCGAGCAGGAGAGGCAGGGGTCGTAGCAGCGGATGACGTGCTCCATACTGTTAAGAATTCCCTCCGTGGGTTCGCCACCTTTGATGTTCTCCCTGGCGACCATGTCTACGCCCTTGCTCATGGCGTAGTTGTTGTGCCCCGTGGCGACGATGAGGTTCACTCCTGTCAGGACCCCGTTCTCATCTATCTGGTAGTGGTGGATCAGCGTTCCCCTTGGCGCCTCGATGACCCCTATCCCCTCGGGGTAGAGCTCCGTAGAGGTGACCCTCAGATCGCTGCCTGTTATGTCGGGATCTTCAATGAGTTCCTCGATCCTCTCTACGCCGTAGAGGGTCTCGATAAGCCTTGCGTAGTGATAGTAGAGGGTCTTGTGGACCATGCCGTCCTCCGCTCCCTTGCGGAATTCTGCCAGTTCAGCCGACGCTCCAGGGGTGGAGATGTCGTCGCATGCGTTGACCCTCCCCAGGGGCCCCACGCGGTAGCTCCCGTGGGGGAATCCCATGGGTCTGTAGAAGGGGAACTTGAGGTAGCTCCAGGGTTCTACGTGCTCCCCTATGAAATCCAGGTAGGCCCAGTCGGGGAACTCGTCGATTATTCGCCCCCGGGGTCCCTTCAACCGGATGTCACCGTCGTATATTTCCAGGAATCCGTCCTGCACGAGGCCCATGTAGGCTGTCTCAAGGGTCGCGAAGGAGGCGGCCTTCCCGGCGTTCTTTTCGAGGTAGCCCTTCACCAGTTCGATAGCTTCCTTCACTGCGGCCTTCATCTCGGGGATCTGGACACGGATCGTATCAACCTCTGCAGACTTGAGCGACCTGTTAACGCCTCCGGGGATGCTGTGCCAGGGGTGGACCTTCTTGCCACCGAGTACCTGGATGATCTCCTGCCCGAACTTCCTCAGCAGAACTCCCTTGACAGCCAGCCGGGGGTACTTTTCTATCACACCGGCAACGTTCCTGATCGCCGGGTCGGCGTCGAACCCGAAGAGAAGGTCCGGGCTGGAAAGGTGGAAAAAGCTGAGAGCATGGGACTGCACGAACTGTCCCATATGCATAAGTTCGCGGAGTTTGTGCGCTGTCAGTGTAAGTTCCACACCGAGAAGGGCATCACAGGCCTTGGCCGAGGCAAGGTGGTGGCTCACGGGGCATATCCCGCATATCCTCGGGGTAATGACAGGCATCTCGCGAAAGTCTCGTCCCTTGCAGAAGTGCTCGAAACCCCGGAACTGGGTCACGTGGAAGCGGGCCTCGTTAACGTTACCGTTCTCGTCGAGATGGACGGTTATCTTCCCGTGGCCTTCGATGCGGGTTATGGGGTTGATCTCTATCTTCTTGACGGTAGCCATGTTCCTTCCCCCTCTAATCGTAGCGAATCTTTTCCGAGGGTACCTTGGGGATCCGCCCCTCGAGAAGTTCCTGGAAAACCCAGAGAATGGTGTCCGCATCGGGCGGACACCCCGGAACGTAAACGTCGACTTTCACCTCGTGGTCCACCGGGATGGCCTGGGGGAGAAGCTGGGGGATATCGTCATGGGGTATTATTCCCTCAGGGTTGACGGTGCTGGGCGAATCCAGGTAGGCCTCCTTCAGCGCACACTGTCTGTCGGAGAAGTTCCTCATGCAGTTAATTCCGCCGAAGACGGCGCAGTCGCCCCATGCCACGATTATGTCGCACTGTTTGCGCATCTTTCTGGCAAGATGGAGCTCCTCGTCGTTGCCGAGAGCTCCGTCGATCACTCCCACAGTCGCTTTGGGTATCTCCTTGCTGTCGACGATGGGTGAGTATACTATTTCGACCTTTTCAAGCAGCTCTACTATGCGCTCGTCGATATCAAGGAACGACATATGACAACCAGCGCAGGCCTCGAGCCAAACTGTGGCGACCTTGACCTTCGACATCAGTTCCGCACCTCCTCGAGCGAAACCATCCGGGCGTCCGCCGGAGGCTTTTCACTGGCGAACAGGTTCCCGCATGGAGATTCTTTCGGTTTTCCCGGTTCGACCCCCAGACCTGCCGAGAGGTCTTTCAGGATCGAAGAGAGACCCCTGATCTCCCCCTTGGGCGGCACGACCACGTTCAGCCGCCGCCTCTCGCCCTCGATGGTGCAGTAGTGGCCGCTGCGCTCGAACCAGGCCGGGGCCGGGAGCAGGACATCGGCGAGGTTGACCAGCGGCTGGGCCCAGAAGGGGCAGTGCACGACCACGAATTTTGTCCCCGATATGGCGGAAAGACTCTCCTCGTCCTCCGGGACGAGGCCGGTGGAGTAAACGTAAAGGAAATCGAGCTTTTCCCTTCCGAGCCAGGGTTCCCTGGCGAGAACGGTATTAATGGTGCCCAGGCTGTTGCCGCTTACCACCAGCGGGACCACTCCCATGCCGTCTTCGAAGAAGGCCCTGGATGCAATGGCAAGGTTGACCGCCGATGTCACCGCCACTGGATCCCTGGACAGGCAGCCTCCAAGTACGAAGACGGGTCTTTGGGAGCCCGCAAGCTTTTCGAGGATCCCTTCAACGGTCTCTTCAGGGATGCCCGCCTTTCCGGCCAGTTCTCCGACAGATATCTTGCCTTCCTCAAGTGCCTTGCCCCCCGATGCCTTCAGTCCGGCGACCAACTCTGCCAGACCCTCGACGAGGGCCGCGCTCTGTCCGGGTGTCGGGCATACAGCGTCGATGTCGGTTATGTCAGCAAAGGGGCTTGTCCTGCAGGACAGGTTCAAGAGGGTTGCGCCGTTTTTGAGGGTGCCCACCCTCATGTAGCTGGCTATGACAGGGGCTTCTTCATCCGGGTCGGCCGACAGGTTGACTATGCAGTCGCTGTTCAGGATGTTATGAGCGGCAGTGAAAGGGCGTATACCCTGTTCGCGGAAAGGTTCGAAACCCTTGACGAAGCCCCTTAGAACGTCTCCGTCAAAGGTGTCCAGGCGCTCCATGCCCAGGCCGTCCTTGAACAGGGATACGAAAAGGGCCAGTTCCTCGTCGGTGCAGAGGCTGGAGACAAGGGCCCCACTGCTGTCGGCCTGGTGAGCCTTCCCGAAGTTCTCCGCCACCAGTTCAAGGGCCTCTTCCCAACTGGCTTCCCTGTAGTGGGAGCCCTCTCTTATCATGGGTACGGAGATCCTCTCTCGCTCGGCAGATCTTGGAAGGGTCCACCGCCCCTTTTTGCAGAGCTGTCCGCCGTCGGGTTCAGTAACGGAGGTCCCTTCGACCCTGACAATGCTCCCGGTCCGCACGTAGGCCTTTATTCGGCATCCGACGGAACAGAGGGGGCATACGCTCTCGACCGCGTCGTCGCAGTCCTTCCTGCGCCCCCTGTAGGCGAACTCCCTGAGAGTGATCGTACCGGTGGGGCATACCTGCGCGCAGGCTCCGCAAGTGGTGCAGGTGCTGCTCTCCCCGAGCCTTCGTCCCAGGTCGGCGACGATGGTGGCGTTCCAGCCCCTTTTCTGAAGGTCCAGCGTGTGGGTCCCCACCTTCTCGGCGCAAACCCTGATGCAGCGCAGGCAGAGTATGCACCGGTTGTGGTCAACCTGTATATCCCGGTGGGTGGCATCGTTATCGAAAGCGGCGTAGAGAAAGGGGTAGCGGACGCTGTCCATACCGTGTTCGATGGCCAGGTCCTGCAGTTCGCAGTCGCCGCTCTGGGAGCAGTACATGCAGAAATGGTTCCGACCGGCGAAGATCAGTTCAAGCATCTGTCTCCGGTATTCCCTGAGCTTCTCCGTCTGTGTGTGCACGACCATGCCGTCCTGGGCAGGGGTGGTGCAGGCTGTAAGCATCTTGGGGTTTTTCTCCACCTCGACAACGCACATGCGGCAGGATCCTATGGGGGTCAGGCCCTCCAGGAAGCAGAGAGTAGGTATGTACACGTCGTTCCTGCGGGCAACCTCGAGTATGGTGTTCCCCTCTGCGCCCTTGCATGCTTTACCGTCTATGGTAAGGGTTATGTCCTTCATCCTTATATCCCCCCGCCTCTTATTCTTTGAAGACTGCCTGGAAGGGGCAGACCTCAAGACACGTTCCGCACTTTATGCACTTTTCCTGGTCGATCTCATAGGGGGTATTCCTGTCGCCGGAGATGCATTTAACAGGGCAATTCCTTGCGCATAGACCGCACTTTTTGCACTTCTCGGGGTCGATGAGGTAGGAGATGAGAGCGCTGCAGGCCTTTGCGGGACACTTCTTGTCCCTGATGTGGGTCTCGTACTCGTCCCGGAAATACCTCAGTGTAGTAAGGACAGGGTTGGGCGCGGTCTGGCCGAGGCCGCAAAGGGACATCTCCTTGACCATTATCGCCAGGTCCTCCAGTATTTTGAGGTCCTCCATCCTGCCCTTTCCTGAGGTGATCTTTTCAAGGATCAGCAGCATCTGCTTGGTGCCCTCCCGACAAGGGACGCATTTTCCGCAGGATTCCCTCTGGGTGAACTCCAGGAAGAACTTGGCCACATCCACCATGCAGGTGTCTTCGTCCATGACGACCAGGCCGCCCGAACCCATGATGGCTCCCGCGGCGGTCAGGGACTCGTAATCCACCGGAAGGTCCAGGTGCTCTTCCGTAAGACACCCTCCCGAAGGTCCGCCTATCTGGACCGCCTTGAACTTTCTGTCCTTCAGGATCCCGCCTCCCATATCAAAGACGATATCCCTGATGGTCGTTCCCATGGGCACTTCCACCAGGCCGGTGTTGTTGACCTTGCCGGTAAGGGCGAAGACCTTTGTCCCCTTCGACTTTTCCGTCCCGATGGAGGCATACCAGGAGCCCCCGTTGCGGATTATGTTCGGAACATTGGCCCAGGTCTCAACGTTGTTGATGTTGGAAGGTTTACCCCAAAGGCCCTTGTTGGCCGGGAAGGGAGGTCTGGGACGTGGCATCCCTCTTTCGCCCTCGATGGATGCCAGGAGTGCCGTCTCCTCGCCACAGACAAAGGCCCCTGCACCTTCCTTTATGTGCAGATGGAAGGAGAAATCCGTGTCCATGACATTGTCGCCGATGAGGCCGAACTCCTCTGCATGGGTGATAGCACCGACAAGACGCTTGATGGCCAGGGGGTACTCGGCACGGCAGTAGATGTAGCCCTCGTCAGCCCCCATGGCGTAAGCGCCCAGCGTCATACCCTCGATGATTGCATGGGGGTCACCCTCAAGGATGGACCTGTCCATGAAGGCACCCGGGTCGCCCTCGTCGGCGTTGCAGATTACGTATTTCTTGTCACCCTGTGCCTTTCGGCAGAACTCCCATTTCAATCCCGTGGGGAAACCGCCGCCGCCTCTTCCCCTGAGTCCGGATGTCTTGACCTCGGAGAGCACCTCTTCCGGTTTCATGGAGGTCAGGGCCTTGGCGAGAGCTGCGTAACCGTCCCTGGCAATGTACTCTTCGATGTTGTCAGGATTGATGTAGCCGCAGTTTCGCAGCGCGATACGATGCTGTTTGCTGTAGAAGGGGATGTCCCTGTAGCGGGGGACCTTGACCTTCCTGTCAGGGGTGGTGTAAAGAAGACGATGGACCAGGCGCCCCTTGTAGAGGTGTTCCTCTACGATCTCAGGGACATCGTCCACGGACACCCTGCAGTAGAGAGAACCCTCCGGGTAGATGACCACTATGGGGCCCATCTCGCACATCCCGTGACACCCCGTCTCGACCAGGGCTACTTCCTGGTCCAGGCCTCTTTTCCTTATCTCCTCCCCGAGAGCGTCAAAAACAGAGGAGGATCCGCTGGCGTTACAGCCGGTCCCTTTGCAGACCAGTACGTGGGCACGATAGAAAGCCATTCCCTTCAAGCCCCCTAGTCAGTTTGTCCGACAACCTTGTCCTCGACCACTCTCCCGTTGACAAGGTGTTCCTCTATTATCCCGGGCACATCGCCAGGTGAGACGTCCCCATAGGTTATGCGAGGTTCTCCGGGCCTGATAATGTCCACAAGGGGCTCTCTCTGGCACATGCCGATACAGCCCGTGGTCTCGACGGCCACATGCCTGAGACCACGTTTTTCCAGTTCCTCCAGGATGGCCGTCATTACCTCCCTGGCCCCTGCCGCGATCCCGCAGGTGCCCATACCAACGATCACCCTGGTCTCGCCCCCGGATCGGGCCGACGTGAGGTCCTTGGCGTTTTCCTTGATCTTCCTTAGATCTTCCAGGCTCTTGACTTTCACCGGTGATCACCTCCAGTTTGTGCCTATTCGTAGGAACCGAGTATCTCCATCACCTTGTCGGGCGTGAGGCGTCCGTGGGTCTCTTCGTCGACCATCATCACCGGTGCCAGCCCGCATGCCCCGAGGCAAGCGACGGGCTCAAGGGTGTACCTGAGATCTTCGGTGGTGCCGTTCTCCTCGATCTGGAGCACCTTCTTGATCTTGTCGAGGATGGCCAGGCTGCCTCTGACATGGCATGCCGTACCCCTGCAAACACGGACAATGTGCCGTCCCCTGGGGTTGAGATGGAACTGGGCATAGAAGGTGGCCACCCCGAAGAGCTCTGAAGGGGGGATCTTCATCTCCCGGGAGATCACCATCAATGCGTCTTCGGGAAGATAGCCGAACTCCTTCTGGACCTCCTGCAGGACTGGTATCGTGCCTCCGTGCGTTCCTTTCCACGGGGCCACTATCTGCTTTGTTCTTTCTTCCGTTTCAGGTTTTTTCGGACTCACCCCTATCCTCCTCCCTGGTCTGAAGAATACCTTGTCAACTTACTGTCCTCGGTCACCACCGGCTGAGGTTCCAGGCGGTGAAAGTTGCCTCACGCGTTAGATCATGGTCCCCGACGTCTCCGTAAGGCGTTTCTGAAAAACAACCAGTAATAATTGAAACTTATGAAAGGGAAGGGCGCAACCGGGAAAGGGTCAAAAATCCTTATTTCTCCCGGGTTTTTCGTGAACAATATCGAACTAAAAGTTCAATTTCAAGCAGAAATTGATTACCGGGTCAGAGCGCAATATAGTCGAACTGATACATTAGATATTGTAACCAATAATTGCTTTTGCAGGGATCTCCGAGCCTGAGTGCCTAAAGCGCCAGCCATGGTCAAAGACCGATAGGCGTCCCTGGAAACAGGGACGCCTCCCATGATCGGAAAGGGGGTGTCCGATTCTCGCTCGATCGCACAGATCGCAGTCTTCAGATGTCTTCCCTGAATGGTCCTCATTTTATAAAAAATGGAGGGAAAACCCATGACCAGAAAATACCTTGTTAAAACCTTGGTGATCAATGGGATCACCCACAGGGTGGTAGCCGACCCTGAAGAGAAACTGGTCAACGTGATAAGGAAACAGCTTCATCTGACAGGCACAAAACTGGGGTGCGGACAGGGACAATGCGGAGCCTGCAACGTCATCCTGGACGGTAAGGTAACCCGATCCTGCATAACACCCTGGAGCAAAGTTCCCGAGAATGCGGACATCCTGACGATAGAAGGAATAGGAACCCCTGATCATCTCCACGCTATCCAGTGGGCCTTTATCGCCAACGGAGCCATTCAATGCGGTTTCTGCACCCCCGGGTTCATTGTCGCCGCCAAGGGGTTGCTGGACGGAAACCTCAATCCGACCCGCGAAGAGATCCGTGACTGGTTCCAGGCCCACTGGACAGCCTGCCGATGCACCGGGTACAAGCAGATAACCGATGCGGTCATGGATGCGGCGGCTGTTCTCAGGGGAGAGAAGCAAATGAAGGACTTCGCGAAATCCCTTAAACCTGGAGACTCCGTGTGGGGTACCCGGTATCCCCGCCCAAGCGCCGTCTTCAAGGCCACCGGCACCTTCGACTTCGGCGACGACGCAGGGCTGAAGCTGCCGACGGAGACCCTTCACGCAGTTCCTGTATGTCCCGAGACTAGCCATGCGAAGGTGCTGTCGATAGACTTTTCTGAAGCCGAGAAGATGCCGGGAGTGTTCAAGGTCGTAACTGCCAGGGACATCAAGGCCAACAAGGGGACCAACCGCATCCGCGGACAGGCAGGTTCGGGCACTGCGAGCACCGATGGATGGGAGAGAAGGATCCTGGTGGAGGAGGGCGACAAGATCCGCCAGTGGGGTGAGGTCGTGGCCATAGTCTGCGCGGACTCGGAAGAGCAGGCCAGGGCGGCAGCGGCCGCTGTCAAGGTGGATCTTGAGGAACTGCCCGCAGTAATGGACGTCAAGGCAGCGATGGATCCGGGAGCCCCCAAGGTTTACGAGGAGATCCCCGATATCGACGGGATACCGAACTGCTTCAACAAACGCCCCGTGATCAAGGGTGATGACCCGGCACCCATGATCGACAGGGCCCCTTACGTGGTCGAGGCCGAGTTCTGGAGTTCGCGGCAGCCTCACATGACCATCGAGACTGACTGTGGCTTCGGTTACTGGGACGAAGAGGGGCGTCTTACCCTGCAGACGAAGAGCATCTGCGTATACAGGCACGCAATGATGATAGCCAGGGGGCTGGGTGTTCCTCCTTCGAAGATAAGGGTTATACAGAACAACATGGGGGCGACTTTCGGCTACAAGGTGGCGCCCACCAACGAACCCCTCCTCGGGGCCTGCGTAATAGCCACCGGCCGACCGGTCTACATGAGGCTCAACATGAAGGAGCACATCGTCAGGACGCCCAAAAGGTCGCCCTTCCTCATGAAGGTCAGGGTCGGTGCCGATGAAAAGGGAAAACTTGTAGGTCTGGAGCATCACTGGTATGTAGACCATGGGCCCTACTCGGAGTCGAGCCAGGATCTCACGAACAAGGGTGGCCAGTTCATCTGCGCCCCCTATCGCCTGGACAACATCAGGGGAGCCGGCTACACCATTTTCACCAACCAGAAATGGTGCGGCGCCTTCCGGGCCTACGGCGGACCCCAGACATACTTTGCAGGCGAACAGGTCATCGACATGCTTGCGGAAAAGGTGGGGATGGACCCTCTGGACTTCCGCGAGATCAACCTGATCCGCCCCGGGGACACACTTCCCAGCGGCCAGAAACCGGAAGTGTACCCCTTGCAGGCAATGCTCACACGTATTCGCCCCCTATACGAGGAGGCCAAAAAGCGGGCCGAACTGAACTCCACTGACAAAGTCAAAAGAGCCGTCGGTATCTCTATCGGGATCTATAACGCCAACGACGACGGGGCCGATGAAGCCGCAAGCAATATCGAGCTAACAAAAGACGGAGTGATACTCTACAACACCTGGGAGGATCATGGACAGGGTGCGGATATGGGTTGCGTGGGAACGGCACACGAGGCCCTGAAGCCTCTGAAACTGCATCCCGACCAGATAAAACTGGTATGCAACGATATGGCGAAAGCCCCCAACAGCGGGGCCGCCGCGGCGAGCAGATGCCAGGTTATGGTTGGCAACGCGATAGTCGACAGCTGCCGCAAACTCCTGGATGCCATGAGGAAACCGGACGGAACGTACAGGACCTACGAGGAAATGTTTGCCGAAGGGATCCCGACATTCTACGAGGGTTACTGGCAGGCCACGGTCCGTAACGTTGACGGTGAGGCCATTACCTGCACCGGGATGGATGACGTTACAGGCCAGGGGTACCCCTTTGCAAACCACATGTTCGGCATCTTCATGGCGGAGGTAGCCGTGGACATCAAGACTGGAAAGACATCGGTGGAAAAGTTCACCCTTGTCAGCGACGTGGGCAAGATCAACAACCTCGATGTTGTGGAAGGGCAGCACTTCGGGGGAATAGCCCAGGGAATAGGCCTTGCCCTGACTGAGGATTTCGGAGATCCGGCAAAATATACGAACCTGGTCACCTGCGGATTCCCCTACATCAAGGATATCCCGGACGACATCCAGCTCTTCCACATGGAGACACCCAGGGAGTTCGGTCCCTTCGGTGCATCGGGGACGGGAGAGATGCCCCTTTCGGCGCCCCACCCGGCAATATTGAACGGCATAGCCAGGGCATGCGGGGCGAGGATCTTCCAGATACCGGCTCTCCCAGAAAAGGTCCTTGAGGGTATGAAGGAGAGCGGCTGTTCTGGAAAATGCGGTCATTAGAGGTCCTGTCCCTTGCAGTTGTGAGCTCAGACAGGAGGAGGTGCTGAATAATGGAGAAAGTCTATACCGGGAAGATCGAAGATCTGGAACTCTTCGATGCGTCCTCCCTGGCTCCGGAAGTGACCAAGCGGGTTGTCTTCGGCCCCGGCAGATTCTGGGACGACTATACGATGAGGCATTTTTCCCTGCCTGCCGGCACCATTATTCCTGATCACGTTCACGACTGGCCGCATTACATGATAGGTCTGAGCGGTACCGGTTTCGTGATCGTCGAAGGTAAACCTCTGGAGATCCCTCCGATGGGTTGGGCTCATGTTCCGGGCGGGATTGTCCACGGCTACGAGAACCCTGGACCGGAACCCTTCGTTTTCCTGTGCATCGTTCCCACCGAGGGTGATCCGCATATGAAACTGAAACGTTTTCGCATGGAGCGCTCCAAAAGTAAGGTTTCGAAGGGAATAGAAGAAACTCCGACAAGCTAGATATTAACGGAGGAAAGCCGTCCGTGTGGAAAAACGGGCGGCTTTTCTATGAAAGATAAATGCAACAGTGTTGCAGAAAGGAGAAAAATATGGACGCACGGGAAATTCTGCAAAACACGTCCATTCGGCTGACTCCGGTACGGGAAGCAATTCTTGGAGTCCTGCTGAACGAGAGATGCCCTATGTCATACAGGGAAGTGGCAGCTCGACTCCCCGGGGGGCAGGATCGTGTGACCCTGTACAGGACGCTTTCGCTGTTCCTGAAAGAGGGGATCGTCCACAGGGTCATGGACATGAAGGGGACATGGCGTTTCTGTGCCCACGATCCCGGTCACCCCGGGTGTCCGGGGAACCACCCTCATTTTGCCTGCCGGGTCTGCGGACGGATGGAGTGCCTGATGGAACACTCCTTGCCGCACCTGGAAGTGGGGCCGGAAACCGTTGTAGAAGGAAAGCATATGGTCTTATACGGGATCTGCAGGGGCTGTGCTGTAAAGAAAACCAGCAAGAAGGAGGCTGGATCTTCATGAAGAGGATCATACCGGAACATTTCAGGGTGTGGGCAGGGTTATTTATGTTGTTGATATTCTGTCCGGTGACCCCGGGCAGCGCCCATGCGGAGGTCTTTGCGGCTGCGGCGAGCCTTCAGCCTGTTATGGAGAAGATCTCCCAGGAGTTCGAAAGGGAGAAGGGCATCCGCATGGATGCGGTTTTTGCGGCATCAGGACAACTGGCAAAGCAGATAGAGATGGGGGCACCCTACGACCTGTTCCTGAGCGCCGACGAAAAATGGGCACGGTATCTCGAGAAGAAGGGAAAACTGGAGAAGGTCAGACCGGTGGCAGAGTGTCCACTGGTCCTCTGGTGGGAATCGGCGGAGGACCCTTCCCTGGACCTGGTAAAGGACAAGAGGATAAGGGTGGCGATCGCCGACCCCGAGGTCGCGCCCTATGGAGCCCTGGCGAAGGAGTATCTTGAAAAGATCGGAGAGTATGAGAATCTGAACAATGAGGAACGCCTGATAATAGCCGGCGATGTCCTCAAGGCGGGTCTTGCCGCAAAGAGCGGAGGTGCCGGGGCAGCCTATATTCCCCTCAGCATCGCGAAAAAACTTGAAGGTTCCTGGACGAAGGTCCCGATGCCGCCCCAGCGTCTTTTCGGGGGGATCGTTAAAGACCGGGACGCATTGGCGGCACTGGTTTTCTATGATTACCTCCTTTCACCGCCGGCTGCAGAACTGTTCCGGGAAGCAGGGTTCGAACCTGTTCAGGACTGACCGGAGCAATAATGGAACGGGCCCTGATCATCAGTCTGAAAGTACTGGCTATTGATATACCCCTGCTTGCCCTTCTGGGTGGGGGTATCGGGTGGCTCCTGGCAAGGAGGGACTTCAGGGGACGGGAGCTGGCGTCACTTCTTGTCCAGCTTCCAATAATCCTGCCCCCCTCGGTTCTCGGGCTCTACCTCCTTTTTGCCCTGGGACAGATCAATTTTTTCCGGGAGGCAGGATTCCTGTTCGCCTTTCCTGCAGCTGTCCTGGGGGCGCTCCTTCCGTCGCTGCCGATAATGATACAGGCTTCACGGGCAGCCTTTGCCGGTGTGGACAGGGAACTGGAGGAGGCGGCCCTGACCCTTGGGAGAAGACCATGGGAAGTTTTCCTGCGTGTGACCCTTCCCCTGGCCAGAAGAACCCTGTTGGTAGGATTAGCCCTCTCCTCAGCCAGAGCCCTGGGCGATTTCGGCGTCACGCTGATGGTGGCAGGGAACATTCCTGGTAGAACCCAGACTTTGCCCCTGTATATCTACGGACAGGTGGAATCGCTGAATTTCGCCCGCGCGCACATGGCGGCCCTTCTGTTGGTGGGAGTTGGTATTGCCAGCCTCTGCCTGGTTCACAGGCTGGAGTCCGGAGCTCATGAACGCCTTGCTTGATGCTCATATCAATGAATTGATTGGAGATTTCCACCTTGATGTATCTTTAAGGCTTGGCAGGGAGATCGGAGTGCTTTTCGGTCCCAGCGGGTCGGGCAAGAGTATCACCTTGCGGTGTCTTGCCGGTTTGAGAAACGTCCGGTTCGGACTAATTGCATTGTCCGGACGTGTCCTGCTGGATTCGGACGCAGGCATATGCGAGCCCCCCCACCGGCGGAAAATGGGGCTTCTGTTCCAGAACCTGGCGCTTTTCCCCCACTTGACCGCCCTTGAAAATGTTCTCTTCGGTTGTGAAAGCACCGGAAAAAGAAGAGCGAAATCGATAGCCCGGGAGTGGCTTGCCCGGGTCCGTCTGGAATCCCTGGAGAATCGTTACCCATCCCAGCTATCGGGGGGTCAGAGACAACGCGTAGCCCTGGCGAGAGCTCTTGCCAACGAACCTGAAATGCTTATGCTGGACGAACCCTTCAGTGCCCTTGACGGACCTCTGAGGCGGAACCTTAGAAGGGAGTTGCGAAAGCTCCACACCGAGACAGGGGTCCCCATTCTCTATGTGACCCACCAGGTGGAGGATATCTGTGCTCTTGGAGACAAGGTTTTCTTTATCGAGAAAGGTAAGTTGACAGGTTCAAACCGTATCAGCGATCTGATCAGAGGCAGAGGCAGGGTCGATCTCTGGAAGATGATGGGCTGGGGAAATGTGTTTCAGGGCGACGTCCGTTTCTGCAATGAAGGGTTCCCCTCATTCCATTGGGCTTCCGGTGACCTGGCACTTAAAGACGTATCAGGCCCAGGTCCGGCTATCGCTTTCGTGAGGCCTGACCGGGTCAGGTTTCTTGACCCCCGTATGCCCGTGGATAGCGAACTTTCCAGGAACACCTTTTCCGGAAAGGTCGAGGAGGTGCTGCTTGACGGAGGGGTCCTCAGGTTGCATGTCCGGACCCCTCGCGGACACTGGCAGATAGAACAGAGGGAAACGGGGTCCCATTCAGAGGTTTTCCGCCAGGGTGACGAGGTGCATTTTGCCATTCCACCCGGGGCGATAGAATTGATCTTTCTCGAGGAGATGAAGGGAGAAGAGAATCTTGGATCGAGCATTGTTGAAGTCCGTGCATGAAGAACTGGAATCCGGGGGAGCCGGAGCGCTTTGTACTGTAGTAGGTTCTGAAGGATCCACACCTCGTGATCTTGGGGCCTCCATGTGGGTCCGGCTTGACGGATCCATCGCAGGAACGGTGGGTGGAGGCTCACTTGAATACGCTGTCATAGTGAAGGCATTGGAACTCCTTCGATCAGCTTCGGGACCTGTTCTTCACAAGGCAGTCCTTCGAACCGGTGACAGTGGCGTCGGCGCAGTATGTGGAGGAGAGACCGTGATCCTGATAGAGCCTCTCGGCCAGGAGGCGGAGGTGGTTATCTTCGGGGCCGGGCATGTCGGCAAAGCGGTTGCCAGGGCTGCATATAGTGCCGGGTTCCGTGTCGTCGTCTGGGACGAAAGAGAGGAGTTCGCAAATCCGGAGTCAGTCCCCTGGGGGAAAACGCTAGCCTGTCCTCTGGAAAAAGCTTTTGACGAGGGCGTCAGACTACATGGATCTTCATACGTCGTCGTAGTGACCAGGGGACACTCGCTGGATGGCGAAGTGGTCCGCATACTTGAAGGGAAGCCGATGGCCTATATTGGAATGATCGGGTCAAGGAAGAAGATATCCTATGTCAGGGAGAGCCTGATCAAGCAGGGGGTCTCCAAAGATTTTCTCGACAGGATCTTCCAGCCGGTGGGGCTTCCTGTCAGGGCCGAGACTCCTGAAGAGATAGCCGTGTCAATTCTTGCCGAGATAATAGCGGTCAGAAGGGGAGCGGATATTGCCAGTCTCAGAAGTTCCTATTCGAGGGAAGCAGGGCCTCTTTTCCCTTATCTTCCGATCGTAATTCCCGGAAATGAGGAGTAGGCCGTGGATCTAAGATCGATACCTGTTGAAGAGGCTCTTGGACATGCCCTTGCCCATGACCTTACAAAGATCGATACCGAAAAGGGGATCAAGGGGGCGAGATTCAGGAGAGGGCATATTCTGCAGCCCGAGGATCTTCCCGTTCTCAGGGAGATGGGGCGGAGAAATCTTTCGATTATTGCACTAGAACCCGACGAGGTGCACGAGGACGAGGCAGCCTTGAGCCTTGCGAAAGCCCTTGCCGGCGAAGGGTTTGAGATCTCAGGACCCGAAGAGGGGAGATGCAGACTGGTCTCCACTGGAAGGGGGATTGTCAATTTTGACCCTGAGGCTGTGAGAAGGATCAACAGAGACCGCGAATGGTCCTTTGCCTGCACTCACATAAACTCTGTTGTGGGGCCCGGAAGCGTGGTTGCCGCCTTCAGGATCCTTCCACTTTGCCTGAAAAGGGATTCTCTTGAGCGAGCTGTCGAGGAGGCCTCGCCCTTTTCCCTGATCCCCTTCATCCACAGGAGGGTCGGCCTTGTTTCAACAGGTCAGGAGATCCTGGAGGGCCTGGTTAAAGATTCCTTCCGTGAAAAACTGGAGAGGAAGCTTTGGGAACTTGGGGGAAGTTTCTCCGGTCATGAGATCTGCGGCGACAGACCGGCTGATATTGTAAACGCTATTGATGAACTGCTCGGGATGGGGTCGGACATTGTGGTCTGTACCGGGGGAATGAGCATCGATGCCGATGATCGCACACCCCAGGCTATCGAGACTGCCTCTGATGAGGTTCTCTTTCGGGGTGTTCCGATGATCCCTGGATCGAACCTGATGCTGGCCATGAAAGGTCTTTCGTGGATAATAGGCGCCCCGGCCTGTGTGGCCCACGATGAGCGGACTGCACTGGATCGACTGCTGATAGCACTTTTTGCCGGACTTGGAGGGGAGATAAACGTCTCCCTCTGGGGAGAAGGGGGCCTTTGCAGAAGATGCAGAACCTGCATCTTCCCCGAATGCGAGTTTGCCAGAATACCTTCCTGAGGGGCTTCAAAGGATGAGCCTGTAAAGTTTGACGGGACGGCCGACGCTGCTTATGTCGTATTCGACAGTAGCCTGCCTCCTTTCAACCAGGTACTCCAGATAGCGTCTTGCTGTCGAACGGGATATCCCCACATAGGATCCAGCCGTTGAAGCTGACATGGCCTTGTCCCGCTCTTCCATACAGGCACGAAGACGTTCCAGAAGTTTCACCTGGATTCCTTTGGGGTATTCATCGAGGCCGCTGAAGAACCTTCCCTTCAGACCGGTGATCAGATCAAGTTCTTTCTGACGCCATGGATTGGTCCTTTGCGTCAGACCCTGGTAGTATTGATAGTACGCCGAAAGAGCCCGCTCCAGCCGTTCCGTCGAGAAGGGTTTTATCAGGTAATCGAAGACACCCAGGCATATACATCCGCGGACGACATCCGGATCGTCACCGCTGGAGAGGACAAGCCAATCTATGCGGGGGTACCTTATTCTTGCTTGTCTGAGAGAGGAAAGGCCACCCCACCCATTGAGGAAGATGTCCAGGAGGACCAGGTGGGCATTGGCGCGTTTAAGGCAATCCTCAAGCTCCCCTCCTGTGGTGACGGTCTCCTTAAGACGGAGATTCTGGGTTCTTGAAAGAGCCACCGCGTACTGGCTCTGGAGCTCCAGCGAACTGTCGGCGATCACACAGGAAAGGATCATCATGGAGTGACCCCCCTGGCGATGGAAGGGTGAATCAGCAACAAACCGTCAAAGCACACTAGTAGTGCACTACCCAATGGTCCTGTTCCTCCTTTCCAAAAGGGAGGCGTAGCCGTTTCCAGCTAAACCCTGTCGTCCGGCTCCCTTGGGGGGGGTAATGCCTTTAGGCGGGCCGGCTCGGAGAAACGCTTTTTTGATATTATAACCCACAGAGTCCAGGTAAGGAAGTTTTTTTACCGTACTCCCCTTTTGGATGGCCAAAAATGAACAACAGAGAACGAAATTGTTTATTATAAAGACGGTCTCTGAAGACCGTATCTTGCCTTGCTCTCCAAATAAAGGGTGTCGTGAAGTCAGGATGGCAAGGGAGATGTTCCGGAATCGGGTATCGAAGATGATGATGTTGAATCATGATAGTTGCATCACTAGGTCCAGTTTTATGGGAACAAGAACCCGGGGGCTGCCGATTTACTCTCCTGGCCGGGGAATTTCTGAAATAGGATCCCTTTTCAGTAGGTCATACGATCGAAGGGGATGATGTCATGGAGATCAGTTCGGTCATGAAGAGAGCCGAGATCGAGTTCGATGTGGTCGTTCTCCTTGTCGCAGCCCTGGTGATGCTGGTTGCAGGTACCCTTCTCCTTCCCGTCTCGAAAGGCGCTCTACCGTACTACGAGAACGGTCTTTACGGGCTACTTCTTTTCATCTTTGCCCTGCAGATGGTCACCCTGGGAAGGACGCCCTTCGGCGATGCACCCAGGTCCAGGGGACTTATGGCGGCGGGAGTGATAATTGCCTCCCTGGGCATAATCACCTGCTTTATCCCCGATATTTTCAGCCGGGTCCCCAGGATCATCCTGTCCATCTGCTTCGGTCCGGGAGGAGCGGCCCTTCTGCTGCAGATGATATTTTCCAGGGACAAGCTTCCTAAATGGAGGCAGTACGGCGGCATCTTCCATCATCTCATAGCAGGTTGCTCGGCGGTCTATGTCCTTTCTGCCCTTATCGGGCTTCTTGTTTTCAGACAGGACCTTATCTCTACCCCTATGAGCGCCATGGTGGCGCTCATGACCGGACTATCCCTTTTCTATCTGGCTACGACCCTCCAGAGGATCTATCGGGCCTACCCTGAGGCGGTCCAGGAACCAAAAGGAAGTGTGGATCTTCCCATCGGGAGTGCGATGATCCTTCTGACGGGAATCTTCATGGTCATCCTCGGAGTCTTGCTCGTGCCTGTGAGCCTGGGGAGGCTCCCTTTTTCCGGAAGCGCGCAGCTGGGCCTGCTGATGGTGATTTTGGCGCTGCAGATGCTCGCTACAGGAAATTCTCCCATAGGTCCCTTCCCCCGTACGTGGCTGATGATCATCATCGGATCTCTTTTCATCTTGCTGGGAGCGGTGTCTTGCATTATTCCCGGGGTCCTCGTACCCTCGCTGACGGTCCTTATCGGAGTTTTGAACATTCTCGGGGGAGGGTTGATGCTAAAGAGGATCTTCACTCCCATCATCGGGGGTTCCGGCCGGGGAGGTGGTCCTGTCCCGGCGATACTGGTCAGACTCAACCTGGTCCAGGTGACGATGAATGTCGTCTCCATCATGTTCGGGACTTCCATGCTGGTCCATAACCTCATACCCGGCCTGGTGGTAGGAGTGATACTTGCCGCGAACGGCGGGCTTCTCCTGTACCTGATGCGCATAATGTCCGTGATCGACGGGATACAGAAAAAGATGGAGCGATAGGCGGTCTGAAGGTCTTCTGAAGCGTGATCGTGTCAGGGGGCCCCTTCCGGGGCCCCCTCTTTCTTGGGTCAAGTATCTTGTTCGGGAAGGGAGACGCAGATCCTAGAAATATGTCCCCTTTGTTCGGTAGTTCTCCCGTCGCTCAGCGGCGATCTGCCGGGCCATCCTGTCGAATTCCTCTCTCTTTTGCCGGAAAAGGGCATCGAATTGCCGGAAGTTTTCGGGAAGGATTATAACCATCTCTTTCTTCTCCAGTTCCCCGAAGACGTAGTCCACCGCCTCGTCGACGCTGATGGAATCGGGCGGGGGTGTCATGTCACCGAATATGGCCGTCCTTACGTTCCCGGGGCAGAAGACGCTGAAGGTGAGACCCTCCGTTTCCAGTTCGTACTGAAGACTCTCCGTCATCCTTATGATCGCCCCTTTTGTGGCAGCGTACAAGGCCTGGTAGGGGACGGGGAACAGGCCTGCCACGGACCCCGTGTTCACGATATGGCCGGACCCCTGTTTGCGCATTATCGGTATGGCGGTGTAAGTGCCGTGGACGACGCCCATGAGGTTCAGGTCCACGATGAACCTCCAGATGTCGAAAGTGATCTGCTCCGTGGGGAGGGTCATGCCCATACCGGCATTGTTGAAGACGAAGTCGAGATGGCCCTCGAATGATCTGGCCGCCTCGATCAGTCCCTGGACCTGTTCCAGTTTAGTGACATCGGTCAACAATGGATGAATCCTGCCCGGATACTGCTGGTTCAGCCTTTTAGACTCCTTCTCGAGGTTGTCCTCCTTGATATCGCCCATGAAAACAGCCCGGGCGCCCCTTGCCAGAAGGTGCTCCGTCAAGCCCAGGCCCAATCCTGATGCCGCACCGGTAACAACGGCAACCTTGTTCTCGAAGTATCCTTCCATTCCCGGCCTCCTTTGGACCCTAGGGAAGGGTTCTTGAATCCCCGACGTTGAGCCTTGCCGAACCCTTTGTCATCAGGGCGGGCAGATACCTTAGAACGGGAAGATTCGACAGGGAACAGATCGCACTGAACTGGACAAGGTTCATCTCAAGCGTAAATGGATGCCATCTGACCCTTCCATCGCCTCTCCACGCCCGTATCATTGTTGCTTCCTGGGGATAGAGCGTCGCATGACTCAGGGAAGCTCCGCCCTTCCCGAGCCGGGGGATGTAGCGCCATCCGAAAAAGTTGATCCTGGGATTCTCGTTCAATCTGGCGAGCTCTTCTGTTCCCAATTCCTCTTTCCTGTCAAGATCGAGGGTGAGGAATGTGTTGCACTCGTAACTGGCAGAGGTAAACCAGTGATCGCCTGAATGGCGCTCGACGGCGATATCGGCGAAAACCTTGGGCATCCCGTCCTCCTCGCGGCCTCCAATGATGGGACAGGCCTTGTCCTCCCAGATTACCAGTGGGTACTCTCCCTCCAGTCCCTCGGAGTTCCCCTCGTACCTGACGGGGGAGGAGAGCTGGATAAGCCTGTACTCTCCGCCTGACATCCAGTCCACCTCGCGGCAGTTCGCGTACTGTACGTGAACGACAGGCTGAAGCAGTTCAAAATCTTCGGGAATAAGCTTCAGCAGTTCTTCCTGGTCCGTCTCGAAGCCCATCATTATGGTGGTCATATCCCCGTAGACCGTCCTTACCGGAGCGAAGGCATAACCCCCGAAATGTACCGGCATCTTGTAGACGTAGTCCTCCCTGATCCTGAACTTTCCTCTCAAAAGGCCACCTCCTTGCGTGGTTTGTTTAATTGAGTTTCTAAATGAACAATTTCATAATAATGCTCACCCCCCTGGTTGTCCATTCGTTATCATGCCTCCCTGATCGTCAGGCAAAGACCTGATACCTGGCTGTATCTCAGGAGGGAGTTACCCGGCTCTAACGATAAGGATTATCATTGCCATCACTGTGTGGTTGTGTTAGCATTCTTAATGCCTGATACTTGGGCATCCTCCGAGCCGTATCCCCTAAGGGATCTCGATCCACGGGGAGCGACCGACGGGTTTTCCCGGAAACGGGAAGGCCTCCCTTGATTGGAAAGGAGGAGCGGTCAGCCGATATTAGAGGCCGCCTCCGGTTCTTTGGGGGGCGGCCTCTTTTTTGTCTGGGGGTATCTCTTTGGATCGCAAGTTCAGGGAACGCTGGTTCATGCTACTCATGGGCTCTTTCCTGGTGGTCTATATCATATGGCCCCTTGCGGGGATGTTCTTCAGGGCCGACTGGGGTCTGGTGGTGTCCACCTCACGGGACAGCGTGGTCGTCGGGGCCCTTTGGCGAAGCATATGGACCGCTGCAGCTGCAACGGGGATCATCGCCATCTTCGGGACACCCCTGGCCTACTTCCTGGCCCGTCAGGACTTCAAAGGCAGGTCGGTGCTTGAAGCGGTGATCGATGTCCCGATAATGGTACCCCATACTGTCGCTGGCATAGCCGTCCTGATGGCCTTCTCTCCCAAGGCCCCGGCCGGCGCGATGCTTGTGAAGGCCGGACTTTCCCCGGTCAACAGCCATCTGGGGATAATCCTGGCCTGCATGTTCGTCTCGATACCTTTCTACGTCGATGCGGCCCGCGATGCCTTCCACGGAGTGTCGCCAAGACTTGAGAATGTCTCACGCACCCTTGGAGCCTCCTTTCCCCATGTATTCTTCCGGATCACCTTGCCACTCGCGAAGAGAGGGCTCGTCTCTGGCCTGATCATGAGCTGGGCCAGGGGGGTCAGCGAGTTCGGCGCCATCGTGATCATCGCCTACCACCCGATGGTGGCCCCCACGCTGATCTACGACCGGTTCGCCACTTTCGGCCTGAAGTACTCAACGCCTATTGCGGTGCAGCTGATCCTGGTCTGTCTGGGTATGTTCGTCGTTCTCAGGGTCCTGGTTTCCGGGAAACGCAGGGATGGTGCCGGAAGTTGATCCGACTGGCCGACCTTTCAATTGATCTCGGCGAGTTCGTACTCGATAACTTTTCCCTCTCCGTTGACAAGGGAGAGTTCTTTATGGTGGTTGGCCCCAGCGGCGCGGGGAAGACGGTTCTTCTGGAGTCGATAGCAGGACTGAGGCATCCCTCGGGAGGAAGGATCCTTATCGGGGGTCGCGATGTCACAGGGCTCCCTCCCGAGAGAAGAAGGGTAGCCCTTGTCTACCAGGACTATGCCCTGTTCCCGCACATGACTGTTGAGGAGAACATCCGGTGGGGCCTGAGATTCCTCAGGGATCCAGACCCCGGCCATGTGGAGGGGCTCTTCAGGCTGCTAAGACTTGAGCGCCTGCTTGAACGGTCCCCGGATACCCTTTCCGGAGGGGAACAGCAGCGTGTGGCATTGGCCAGGGCCCTTGCGGTAAAGCCATCGGTGATCCTCCTCGATGAACCGATATCGGCCCTTGATCCCAGGTTCAGGGAAGATCTGCAGGACTACCTCTCCCGGATAAACCGGGAGGGTATGACCATCATGATGGTGACCCACGATTTCAACGAGGTCCTCTCCCTTGGACACAGGGTCGCCGTGATAGTCGAAGGGTCCCTTCAGCAGGTGGGCGACGTCAAGACCGTCTTCCGTGAACCGGCTAACAGGCTCGTGGCGGAGTTCGTCGGAATGAAGAATCTCTTCCCTTCCAGCGTGAAGGGCAGAAGGGCGTGCCTGGAAGGGGGAGTGTCCCTTGTCCTGAACGGACAGCAGAGGGTAGGGGAGTGCCTGATCGGGATACGTCCGGAGGACGTGATGATAGGGGGCGATCTTTTGGAGGATACGGAGAATGTCTTCTCCGGCCGGGTGGTCTCCATAGTTCCAAGAGGTATGGCCTTCGAAGTGGTCTTCCAGGTGGAAGATCTTCGTCTCACCGGGAGGATGCTCTCCTCGGCACTTGTCAGGGAGGACGTTCACCCCGGAGGAGAGTGCAGGGTAGGATTCTGCCCTGAAGCGATACATGTTTTCAAGGGAGATAATCCAATTTAACGGAGGTGCAAGGGTAATGGGTAAGTTCAAAAGAAGTGTTTTACTGGTAACGGTCCTGTCCCTGCTAGTGGTCGCGACGGCGACAGCGGCTCTGGCAGGAGAGAAGGTGATCGTCTTCCACGCGGGAAGCCTTTCGGCCCCCATGGCAGAGATCGAGGGGCTTTATGAAAAGGCAAACCCCGATGTGGATGTGCAGCGTGAGGCCGGCGGCAGCGCCGCCCTTGCCAGGAAGATAACCGACCTGGGGGGTGCCTGCGACGTTTTCCTGTCAGCTGACTACATGGTGATCGAAAAACTGCTTCGTCCGGCCGTAGCGGACTGGAACGTCCTGTTCGCAAGCAACGCGATAGTCCTGATGTACGGTCCCAAGTCGAAGTATGCCGGAGAGATCAACAAGGATAACTGGACAGAGGTTCTTATGCGTACCGATGTACGCTGGGGGCACTCCGAGCCTGACGCCGATCCCTGTGGGTACAGGAGCCTGATGGTCCTTCAGCTGGCCGAGGAGTTCTACGGTGACAAGGACCTTTATGCCAGGGCAATGGAACACCCCGAGAGAGCGGTACGTCCGAAAGCCATCGACCTGGTGGCCATGGTCGAGAGCGGAGCCATGGATTACGCCTTCGAGTACAAATCTGTAGCTGTCCAGCACGGGCTGAACTACCTTGACCTTCCCGACGAGATCAACCTGAAGGACCCTGGTTTCGCTGAGAAGTACGCTGCCGCTTCGGTGGAGCTGGCGGGCAAGGAGCCGGGACAGAAGATGACCGTCAAGGGTGAACCTATCGTATACGGGCTGGTGATCCCAAAGGATGCCCCGAACATGGAGGGCGCTTTGAAACTGGTTGAGTTCATTCTTGCCCAGGATGGCGGGTTGAAGGTATTCGAAGAGATGGGCCAGGACATCGTCGGCCCGCAGACCATCACGCCTGGGGAGAAGGTTCCTGCGGGCGTAGAAGCACTGCTGGTGGAATAGCCGAAGTCATAAAGAAGGGGCCCCGGTTCAGGCCGGGGCCCCTGTCTCACCTGAACTGGTCCTGTATTCAGGGCAGGTTATCAGTCAACACCGATCATCACGTTGGAGGCCTTGATGACAGCGTAAACTTCCTTGCCAGGTTTCAGGCCCAGCTTATCGGCGGAATCCTTTGAGATCATGGAGACGATCTCCTCTCCTCCCTTGAGCTCCACTATCACCTCGGTGTTCACTGCCCCGGCCTTGACTTCCTTAACCTTGCCCTTCAGGGCATTGCGGGCGCTCAACTTCATTTCATCCACCTCCGTCTACATACCCATAAGGGTTTATCATGCAAGTTAGCGATATGATCTTATCATATATCAGCTCCTGCAGCAAGCGGTCAGAGTTGTCGGCTTCAGTTGCCTGTCTTGCCGTGTCCCGCAATGATCCATGCCGCAGCGAGTCCTGCGGCGAATCCCGCCGCCATGTTCAGGTACAGGGAGAAACCGACGGTAACTGCAACAACTGACCACTCTCCTGGGCCTCTCACAGATCTGGTGAACTTCGCCATCTCTACGCCGACCATGATCATCATTGCTCCCACGATCGCCATGGGGAAGGACCTGAAAATGGTAGCTATGTGACCGGCAAAGAAGATGCCGAGCAGTATCTCAAGGAAGCCTTCGATCACGTTCGCTCCTCCCGTTCGGGCGCCGTAGTAGTACTGTCCGGCAAGGCCACCTGCCCCGTGACAAAGGGGGATACCGCCTATGAACGGGCCCAGGAGGTTCATTACGCCCATGTTGATCGAGAGATGCCTTGCCGAGACTGATCGGTCGGGCCAGTACCTGGATATCAGTGCTGAAGTAGCGATGACCGCGTTGGTAGCTGTCAGGGGAATTTGCGAGAACCCTCCGTCCCTCATGGAAGGCCAGAACAGTTCCAGACGGAGGGGGTGGAGAGGAGGGAGTGTGAAGGTGACGGACTGGATCTGGGACAGGTCACCCCTGAAAGCCATCAGAAGCACGCCGCCGAGGACAAGAACCAGCGAAGCCGGGGCGAAGCGGTTATCCCTCAGGACCAGTATAAGCAGTATCGAAAGGCCGGCCAGGATCCAGGCGCCATCGATCATCCGGAAGCCCTGCATAGCCAGGAGCAGGCCCAGCGAGAGCTGGATCCCCCGGATAACCGCCTGGGGGGTGCGGGATGCGATCCATGTTATGGCCCCCGAGAAGCCCAGGATCAGCCATGTAACTCCCATAGCAAAGGCCGACATGAAGACCTTGTCGGGGGTCCATGCCTGGGCTATGGCCATTACGGCGAGAACCTTCATGGGCTCTATGGGCATGGGGAGCCGGTAGATGATCCCGGTGAGGATATTCGCAAGTCCCATGAACACCAGCATCCCCGCAGGGTCGATGCCGCAGACGGTTATATAGCCCACGGCCAGGGGAAGCAGAGTCCCCAGGTCGCCCAGGGACCCCCCGAGCTCCCGGAGGCTGAATTCGAAGGAGCCGATCTTTGCCATTGGATCCTCCCAGTCAATGTTTATGCAAAAAACGATGTTCTTCCGGATGATGAGAGGGAGGCGGACCTTCAAGGGCAGCCTCCCTCTCCATTCCGGGGGTATTCTGTTTCAGTTCTCCACGAGAACAGGGAGAGTTGATCCTCCCGCCGGCATTACAATGGCCTTCGCTGAAGGACCCAGGATCGAGAAGGCTTTATTTACCGCCTGCTGAAGATCTTCTGCTGGTTCCGCAAAGAAGGAGCGGACAACCGGATCATCCAGTTCGGATACCATCAGGATAGAAGATCTCCTGAGTGCCACGGCTATCGCTGCTGCCTTGTGACCTCCGAGCTGGAAATCCCTTTCGACCCTCTCGATAAGGTCTTCCGGTTGATGCGCCTCAGCTATCCAGTCTGAAAAGGTTTTGGAACCCAACCCTTCCTTGCAGGATGCCACCCATATGACTACTCCACCGGGGCGTACCGCGCAGACAGCATTGTCCAGGGCTTTTTGTGCCTGATAAACGTTGATATCCTTGGGGAATCCTCCAGCTGATACCAGGACCAGGTCAGCCAGCTCCCTGATAGTGATCTTGCCGAGGGCATCAAGGATCTCGCAGCCTTTTCGGTGTGCCTGGATATAATCGCCTGCAACAGCGTGAATTATCCTTTTTTCCGGGTCCAGGACCACGTTGAAGATAAAATCGATCTTCAGAAGGTTGCCGATCTCCTCAAGGTCCTCACGAACCGTGTTTCCCTTGATGTTGCCCGTCCGGGACCCTTCATCAAGCATCATTCGATGATTGGCCTGAATGGCTTTGATAGTGGAAACTCCCGGGAAGATCGCCTTCGCGCCCCCGCTGTACCCTGCAAAGTAATGGAATTCGATATTTCCTATACATATCCGGCGATCAGCCTCGACTACGGGTCTGAAAATCTCGACCGGTGTGCCCACAGACGTCTCTCCCAGTCTCACACAGTCCGACGGGTCATGATCGATGCAACGATATCTCTCGAAGATATCGTCCCCGACAAGATGTCTCATCTCATCTTCCGTGTGGGGGCGATGGCTGCCCAATGCAAAAATTATTGTTATATCTTCGTCTTTGACCCCGATCCCTCTCAGTTCTTTCAGGACCGGAGGGAGGACTTTCATGGACGGACAGGGCCTGGTGATGTCGCTCGTGATAAGGGCGATCTTCTCGCCGGGCCTTACTATTTGCCTAAGGGGGGGTGTCCCGATGGGACTGGAAAGGCCCTTTTCCATGATGTCCTCTGCCGATCCGACCTTAGTGGCCTGACGGGGTTGCAGGATCTCAAGAATATTCCTGTCGGGGATCTCGCATTCCATGGCCGTCTTTCCAAAGGGCAGGTGCAGTTTCACTCTAAACGCCTCCTTTCCAGGGTATCGTCGGTCCAATTGGTCCCTCAAAATTCTGTTTGCAGGAAATAACAGGACCCTTGATCCTGCCTCTGGCCCGGTCTGGTCTCTCCTTCAGGAAGCTTATCGTAAAAGGCTTAAGGCTGGAAGGGAGAGCGACAGAAGTCTTTGCAATCCGGGCAGGACAGGACAGTTATCGAAAGCAACAAAACACCAGGGCCCTTTTTAAAAGGGTCAGTGAAAGGAGCGGGGATTTTTTCAGGGTTTGAATATATAATACTCTCAATAAACCCTTTGCGCATCCCCGGAACAATGATCGTGGTCCCTTCAAACGGCCCTGTAAGACAGGAGGACTCTCAGGCAGCAGCCCCGTGTAACGTTTCTCGGGGTCCCGGCTTCGGAGAACTTATGAGATGTGTCTCCAGGTGACGAGTAAGAGAGATCCCCCAAACGAAATAATTGTGAATTCTTCAACAGACAGGTGAAGGAGGTTTTCCCATGCCCTTCTGGAAAGGCAAGAGGCTCTGGATCGATCTCTCCAAGAGAGAGGTGAATTCCGAGATACTGCCGGAATCCTATGCCCGCAAATGGGGAGGTATGAGAGGACTGGCGCTTCCGGTCCTTCTTGAAAAGGTTGAAAGGGACACTGATCCCCTTGGGCCGGATAATCTGATGGTGATAGCGTCGGGTCTGCTTAACGGTCTCGGATTTCATGGAGCCTGCCGTTACGGTGTTTACGGAAAAAGCCCTCTGACCGGAGGGTTCGGGGGGAGTGACGCGGGGGGCTATTTCGGTCCCGGGATCAGGAACCAGGGTGTAGAGGCCCTTGTCATATCAGGGGCTTCCGAAGATCCGGTCTACCTGTGGGTGGAAGACGGCGATGTAAAAGTAATGGATGCCACCTACCTCTGGGGTCTTGAGACAGGGCCTGCCTTTGAAAAGCTAAAAGCAGAGCACGGCAGGATTTCTACCATCCTTATAGGTCCTGCGGGAGAAAACCTCGTAAGGTACGCATGCATCGTCAATGATCTTCATCATGTTAACGGCCGGACGGGAATGGGAGCCGTTATGGGATCGAAGAAGATAAAGGCAGTTGTGGTTCCTTACCCCAAGGCTCTGGAGCCGTCGGACAAGGATCTTCTTAAAGCCATGCAGGAAGAATTCTCAGGCTGGAAGGAAGAACCCCTCTCCTGGAATCTACACGTTCATGGTACCTCGGCAGGAGTCGGGGCCAACAACAAGGACGGGCTTCTCCCCACCCGTAACTTCCAAAGATCCGCCTTCGAAGGAGCCGCTTCTATTGACGGCAAACTGATGACAGAGACTCTGCTCAAGGATCGATACGGCTGTTTTGCCTGTGCTGTCAGGTGTAAAAGGATAGTCGAGGGTGGGAAGTACAACACCGATCCTTCCTACGGCGGTCCTGAATACGAGACCCTTGGAGCTCTTGGGTCCGTATGCTGTATCGATGACCTGGACGCAGTGACCAAGGGCCACGAGGTCTGTAATCGCCTTGGTCTGGATACTATCTCGGCAGGTATGACCATTGCCTGGCTTATGGAGTGTATCGATAATGGCGTTATCTCTTCCGGGGAAGCCGGGATAAGAGGTTTCGGCGATGCAGAGGGAATGCTCTCCCTGTTGGAAAAGATATCAAGACGAGAGGGCATTGGAGACCTTCTTGCTGAAGGTTCCCTGAGGGCTGCCAAAAAGGTGGGGAAGGGGAGCGACAGGTTCGTTGTCGCAGTAAAGGGACAGGAACTGCCCATGCACGAACCAAGGGGCAAGAAGGGAGTGGCTCTTGGGTACGCTTTCTCCCCGACTGGTGCCGACCACATGCAGTTTGCCCACGATCCCCTCTTTGTCTACCCTGACGGGCTCCCGATGCAGAACCTCAAATCCCTTGGGGTGCTGGAGCCACTGGATCCCCAGAGCCTGAAGCCTGACAAGGTAAGGGCGATAATTTATCTGTGGTTCTCCTGGGCCGTTCTAAATCACCTCGGCGGTTGTTATTTTGTTTTCGGTCCCAGGAGTTATTTCCCCTTGTATAGAATGCCCCCCCTGGTCCGTTCAGCTCTCGGTTGGGAGACTTCTCTCTGGGAGCTTATGAAGATGGGGGAACGTGGATTGAACGCCGCAAGAATGTTCAACCTGAAAATGGGGCTTGGCGCGAGCGATGATGTCCTCCCGGAGCGGCTCTCTGAACCTCTTCTCGAAGGGGCTTTCAAGGGGAGCTCAATTGGCAGCGAAGAGTTCTCTGAAGCCAAATCCCTTTATTACAAGATGATGGGGTGGGACGAAGAGGGAGTGCCCTCTGAGGAAAAACTGATAGAGTTGGGATTACAGGAACTGGTCGATCTGTCTTTAGGATGATCGCTGCTTTCGGGTATCGGTTGACATTAGCGATACAAATATCTCAGAATAAAGAGCCATCAATCTTCAAGCGGTTTTGCAGAAAGGGAATAAGATGATAGTCAAAGCGACGCTTTATGAGCAGGCCTACAAGAAGATTAAAGAAGGAATACTGAAAGGGACCTTCAAGCGGGATCGACTCTACTGTGAACAGTGGTTCGCAGATTACCTCAATATTTCCAGGACACCCGTGCGGGATGCCTGTCTGAGGCTCAAGAGGGACCAGTACATTGACATTATCCCCAACAGGGGGATAGTGATCAAGGAGATCTGCTCACAGCAGGTCATCGAGATATCCCAGTTAAGATCTTCTATTGACAGCTTCTGTGCCGCCTACCTTGCCGAGAGGATCGACACCCCGGAGGCCAGGAAACAGTACGAAAAGATCAAGACCATCAACGATCAGGAGCAGAGAATGCTCCTTGAGCTGGGCAACATATCGGACCATTCTATCGATGTGGAGTTCATACAGCTGGACCTCGAATTTCACAAGGAGATCATAGGTTTTACGGGAAACAGGCGTTTCATGGAGATAAACAACGAGATCTATTCCTATATCAATCTTCTGGGCGTGGAAGTCGTCAAGATCGATACAAGAAAACAGGAGAGCGTCGATGAGAACGAAGCCATCCTGGCCGCGATAGCAAGCGGAGATCCGATCGCTGCCTTCAAGGCTGCCTGTTACCATGTAGAGGCTATTGCAAAGCGGCTTTTGAAGATGATGGAAAGACAGGAGAAGCCTGAAGCCCAGCAGGACCTTAACAGGGTAGGCTGATCTCGATGATTCTGTGCAGATGAACGCCCCCTGGAGAGGGGGAATTTTCAGGATTTTTTGTTTTGATGTGTAGCATACTACTTCTTTTTGAGGTATTATTGGTTTCGTCCATTGAGTGCAAAATGTTTTACAAAAAGGACTGTGGTTTTTATCAATGGCGAGATCGGGATTGTTGTCATATATTTTTTATCAAAGCATGTAACATACTACATACTACTTTATGTAACGTAAGTTAAATGTATTGCTGAAGAAATCCGTTTTAAAGGGGGGGTGCAGGCATTTTCGTTCGGAAAGTCCCTTTGGGTCAGTGAAGGGATGACCAGGGAGGCATCAGGGTTGCTCCAAAAAACCACATAATTAAGGGGTGTTCAGGATGAAGAAGAGGGTTGGAGTTGTTCACACATTTCTTTATTCGGTAGAGGACCTGAAAAAGCAGTTCAGGGAAAAACTCCCCGAAGTGGAAATGATCAACATCATTGATGACAGTCTTCTCGAGGAAGCTCTTGCGAACAAAGGATTGACCCCCGGCATCATCAGCAGGATGTGCGCATACTACAAACATTGCCAGGAACTTGGCTGCGAGTGCATTCTGAACCAGTGTTCATCCGTGGGCGAGGCAGCCGATATCGCCGCGAAGCTCATTTCCATCCCCGTTGTCAAGATCGATTACCCCATGGCCAAGAAGGCAGTAGAGCTTGGAAGCAAGATAGCAGTTATCGCCACTGCCATTTCTACAGTGGAACCTTCAAGTCGTCTAGTAGAGCGTGCAGCAAAGGAGACAGGAAAAGATGTGACCGTGTCCCGTTGCTTTGTTGAGGGCGCCTACGAATTCCTTCTCAAGACAGGAGATCGCGAAAAGCACAATGAAATGGTAACGGCAGCGGTTAGAAAGGCTGCTGAGACAAATGATGTGGTGGTTCTTGCGCAGGGAAGCATGTACCACCTCATGCCCCTTCTTGCAGACGTCAAGAAGCCTGTCCTTACGAGTCTTGAGTCCGGAGTCGCCCAGATAAGGGAAGTTCTCGGACTTGAATAAGCTACCATCAGGTCAGTCCTGATTTAGGAGGGGATAGGAATGGTTGTCAAGGTTGGAGTTGCGGGATACGGTGTTATAGGTCAGAGACTAGCGGACGGCGTCGCTCTCCAGGGCGATATGGAACTGGTAGGAGTAGCGGACCTTGCTCCGACCCTTTCCATCCGTGCCATGAAAGAAAAAGGGATGCCCTACGATCTTTACCTCGTGGAGGGGGCCGACAAAACCAAGTTCGATGAGCTGGATATTCCGGTGGCCGGAACCTTTAATGATCTTCTGGACAAGGTCGACATAATGCTGGATTCTTCCCCCGGCGGTGTAGGCGCAAAGAACAAGGAGCTCTATGAGGAAAAGGGAGTGAAGGCTGTTTTCCAGGGCGGCGAAGCCAATTCCATTGCAGATGTGTTTTTCCACGGCTATGCCAACTACGAGAAGGGACTGAACCAGAACTACCTCAAACTAACCAGTTGTAACACCACCGGCCTCATACGGGCTGTTGACTGCCTGGACCGGGAATGTGGCGGGATCAGGAAAGTCGTTATCACCATCATAAGGAGAGTGGCAGACCCCGGTGACTATCACAGAGGTCTTACAAACGCGCTACAGATGGACAAGGCACCGTCCCATCAGGCAGTTGACCTGATGACCATAATGCCCCATGTGGAGGCAACGGGAATTCTGGTCCATACTCCTGTGACCCATGGCCATATCATCACCGTTGTTGCCAGCGGGAAGAAGAAGATATCCAAAGAAATGGCCCTCAAGGCATTCAAGGGTCATGACCGGATCAGGGTGGTCAGGATCGACGAGGGTTTCAAGGGCAATGCCTCCTTCTTCAGGTACGCCCGTGACCTCGGGAACCCTCGCGGTGACATGTACGAGATCGGCCTTTGGGAGGATAGCATAGTAGAAAGCGGCGACGATATAGTCTTCGCTATAAACATCCCCCAGGAGAGCGTAACCATTCCGGAGACTGTCGACGGCATCCGGGCCGCCATGGGGATGCAGGCCGAGCGTCTCTTTGCTGTTGCAGAGACCAACAAATATCTGGGCATCGGCAAATGGAAGTAAGAATGACCCCATTGCAGGGGATGGACGTAAGAGGGAAACAGGTCCTTCTCAGGTTGGACATCAATTCTCCTGTTAATGTCAAGGACAAGCGTATTGCCAATGACAACCGAATCCAGAAGAGCCTTCCCACACTCAGGTATCTTCTGGAGAATGGTGCCAGGACCGCAATCATCTCGCACCAGGGGGATACGTTAGATTACCAGAACCTGATCCCTCTCGAAGAACACGCCAGGATCTTGTCCAGGCTCCTGGGTACAAAGGTGGTTTATATCGATGATGTTTGCGGTCCTGCGGCAAGGGAAATGGTCCAGGGATTGAAAGATGGAGAGATGGTTCTTCTGGGGAATCTCAGGTACCTTGGAGAGGAGCTTTCCACTTTTGAGAAGGACGTGAAACTGAAGCCGGAGGAAATGCTCGGGACCTGGCTGATAAGATCCCTGGCACCGCTTTTCCACCTGTATGTTAATGACGCGTTTTCCGCCGCCCATCGCAACGCCCCTTCAATGACGGCATTCCAGGAGATACTGCCTACGGCAGCAGGGTTCCTTCTTTTCGACGAGTTCAAGGCCCTTCACTCGGTGCTTCACGGCGCCACGAAGCCCTGCGTTTTCGTTCTTGGCGGAGCGAAGATCTCTGACGCTTTCGGAATGATGGAGACGGTCCTGAAGAACGGTACGGCTGACGGGATCCTTACCACGGGCGTGACGGGGTTGGTAATGCTACTGGCTTCAGGAGTGGATGTCGGCGAGAGGACCGTCGAGTTCTTCAAGGACAAGGATCTGATGGTCTTTGTTGACGAGGCCAGGAAGTATCTCAATGAATACCCCGGCAAATTCGAGATGCCCGTCGATGTGGCTTACGAAAAGGAAGGGAAGCGGATGGAGATGGATGTCGACCAGATGCCCATCGACGGTCTCTACCCCGACATCGGTGAAAGGACGATCAAAAAGTACGCGGAGAGGCTTTCCGCAGCAGGAACCATTTTTGCGAACGGCCCGGCCGGGATGTATGAGAATCCCCTCTTTGAGAAAGGGACCAGGGGAGTATGGGAAGCCATTGCAGAAAGCAGCGCTTTCAGCGTTATCGGAGGAGGGGACACGGTAAGTTCCGCAACACAGTTCATTGACCTTTCCAGGATCAGTTACGTATGTACCGGTGGAGGCGCAATGATACGGTTCATGTCGGGCAAGAAACTGCCTCTGATCGAGGCCATGCAGAAAGCCTACGACAGAGTGGAGGGTAAAAACGGACTTTAGGGACCTATATACCCGAGCGATCTCCCGGGTCCGACCAAAGGAGAGTATTGTCGGGCCCGGAGGTACTCAGGACAAGACAAATCGAGTTTGCTTAAAGAAAGCATACCGAACTCAAGATAAGAACAGGAGGGATCCAATGTTTGACCTTACGGGAAAATCAGCTTTCGTTACCGGAGGAGCATCGGGTATTGGCCAGGCCATCGCAGTAGCCTTGGCCAAACAGGGAGCTGATGTTGCTATTGCAGATCTTCCAAATGCGTCCTTCGAAGAGACAACCTCCAGGATCATACAACTCGACCGTAAATGCCTGAACGTGAAGATGGACGTGCGCGACAAGGAACAGCGCGAAGAGGGTATTTCATATGTCGAAAAGGAGTTCTCCGGCATAGATATTCTTGTTAACAATGCAGGGATCAACAGGCCGGCTCCCGGACTTGAAGTGACCGAAGAAAACTGGGACATGACCTACGAGATCAATGTCAAGGCTGGATTCTTCATCGCCCAGAGGGTTGCCCCTGGAATGATCAAGAAGGGGTGGGGGAGAGTTATCTTCATCTCCAGCCAGTCGGGTCTTGTCGGGATACCTGGACAGCCAGTCTACTGTTCTGCCAAGGGTGCCGTTGTTCAACTGGTCCGGACCCTTGGTCTGGAATGGGCAAAATTCGGTGTAACGGTCAACTCCATTGCCCCTACCTTCATCAGGACAAAGCTCACGGAGAAGCGGCTGGAGGAGAAAGAATTCAGAGATTTCGTGCTTGGCAAGATCCCAAGCGGAAAGCTCGCCGAAGTCGAGGATGTAGCTAACGCTGCCGTTTTCCTTGCCAGCAACGAGTCCGGGATGGTCAACTGCCATACCCTGCGGGTGGATGGGGGCTGGACTGCCTGGTAGACGGGCGTGGACCCTTGCTTCTTTCTGGAGGAGGTGCGTAATGAAAAATTTGTTTGTTTTTATAGACAAAACAAACGAATTGATCTTCAAGGCAGCTTCGTGGCTGATCGTTCCACTTATCTTCGGTCTCTTCTACGAAGTTGTTGCCAGGTACGGTTTCAAGGCCCCGACCGTTTGGGCCTACGACTTAACCTATATGCTTTACGGAGCCATGTTCGTGCTGGGTTCAGCCTACGTTCTTGCCAGGAACAAGCACATCAGGGTAGATCTTTTCTATGAAAAATTCTCGAAAGCAAGACAAAGGGTCGTTGACATCCTGCTCTACTGCATCTTTTTCTTCCCCCCAATGGCACTTCTGGTCTGGAAGAGCTATGACTACGCGATCTTTGCCTGGGAGGTTGGAGAAAGAAGCAGCAGTGGTTCCTGGAGACCCTCCCTTGTGCCCTTGAGGATTGTATTCTCGGTCGGGATGACCATGCTCCTGATTCAGGGAGCAGTCTGCTTTATCCGGATCATCCGTCGGACCGAAAAGGAGTAGATCGGTCATGGATACTGGAGTCATAGCACTTTTAATGTTTGCGGCCGTAGCCTTCGGTGTCTTTATGGGTTTCCCGGTCTTTGCAGTC
Organism: Synergistaceae bacterium; assembly: GCA_012729145.1. GTDB lineage: Bacteria > Synergistota > Synergistia > Synergistales > Thermovirgaceae > 58-81. Next base: position 42,760 of record JAAYDT010000035.1, read on the forward strand.
CTTATGGGGTCAGCTTTCTGGCTGGGTCTTGTCGGGTGGGGCCCTGTGGTCATTGACCAGATGGTCTACCTGGGTTTTGGTGTTCTTACGAATGATGCTCTTCCGGCAATCCCCCTCTTTGTTTTTATGGGAAGTATGCTGGACAAATCGGGTATCGCCGAGAGATCTTTCAAACTCATGCAGGTGATCTTCGGGCCCGTCAAGGGTTCGGTCGCGCTTGCGACAATGGCCCTCTGCACACTTTTCGCTGCCGGTACAGGAATTGTCGGAGCCTCCGTTACAATTATGGGTCTGTTGGCGCTTCCCGTAATGCTTCAGAGGAAGTACGACATCCCCATGGCTACCGGGACGATAATGGCTGGAGGAACCCTTGGGATACTGATCCCGCCAAGCATAATGCTGGTACTGTACGGTCCGCTTGCGGGACTTTCAGTGGCAAGGCTTTTCACTGCAGCCATGATCCCCGGGCTGCTTCTGTCGTCCATCTACATCATCTATATCGTTGTAAGGTGTGCAATAAATCCCAAGCTTGGGCCAGCGCTTCCCCCAGAGGAGAGGAAGATGCCACTGGGTCAACTGGCCTTTCTCCTTGCAACGGACCTGATCCCGTTCCTTTTTACAATCATCGCAGTATTAGGGTCGATTATCCTGGGCTTTGCATCCCCAACGGAAGCCGCGGCGGTCGGTTGTGTCGGTGCGATAATCCTTGCTCTTCTCCATAAACAGTTGACCTTTAAGAATGTAAGGGATGCTGCGTACGAGACGATAAGCACATCGACCTTCATTTTGACCATCACCGTGGCTGCCAATATTTTCTGCGGGGTTTTCCTTGCCCTTGGAGGTGCCCACATAATCACATCCATCCTTATGGGCCTTCCACTTGGCCCCTACGGGATCCTCTTCCTGATCCTGCTGATCATCTTCATAATGGGTTTCTTTATCGAATGGATAGCGATACTGCTTATCTTCATCCCGATAATGACTCCCTTGATCCCCGCCCTGGGCTTCGACCCTCTCTGGTTCGCAGTGGTGGTCTGTGTATGTCTCCAGACGGCGTTCCTCACGCCTCCCTTTGCGAGTTCAATCTTCTATCTTAAGGGGATAGCACCGCCGGAAGTGAAACTTCAGCATATCTATAAGGGAGTAGTTCCCTTCGTGGGGTTACAGCTGATAGGCCTTACTCTGTGCATCGTATTTCCCGACATCGTCCTTTGGCTGCCACGTCTGGTCTATGGCTAGACCCCAAGACTGAAAGCAGTTCAAAGCTGAAGGGAGGGGATCCATGGAGAACCATATCCCGGCGGCTCTACGGGGTAGGCAAGGGGTTCAGAAGCATCAGAAAAAAACGTAGGGAGGTAAAAGGCAATGAGAAAAGGGAAAATGGTACTGGCGCTTGTGGTCGTGATGGCTTTGCTGCTCGCCTTCACCGGTGCGGCCATTGGCGCCGATCCTGAACCTATCAAGCTCAGAGGACAGAGCTCTGCTGCGTTGGGTACCTACGACTATGAGCATGCGCTGAAAACCTGCAAGAGGATCGAGGAGATGACAGGCGGCCGTGTTCAGATAGAACTTCTTGCCCCAGGGACACTGGTGCCGGCCTACGAGGTTCTTGATGCGGCGAACCGCGGTGTCCTTGATCTGGCTGCTTCCTGGGAAGGTTATTGGGTCGGGAAGAACACCGCCTTTACACTCTTTGCCTCGGCAACGGGCGGCCCCTTCGGGATGGATAACCTCGACTTCTGGGGATGGATGTTCTTTGGCGGTGGCATGGATCTCTGGCATCAGCTTATTGCTGACACGGGTTACAAGAACGTCGTCTCCTTCATGACCAAGGGTGAGTTCAACGAGCCCCTGGGATGGTTCCCGAAGCCGCTCTCCGGGTATGAGGACCTGAAGGGTTACAAGATGCGAGTCGCCGGCATGGCCGCCGACGTCTTCATGGAGGCCGGGATATCCGTCGTTAACGTTCCTGCGGGAGAGATCCTTCCGCTTCTCGACAGGGGCACCATCGATGCCACCGAGTTCAGTGATCCCCATAGCGACCTTCTCCTTGGTATCCCGGATATCCTGAAGTACTACCACGCACCCGGTGTTCATCAGCCAACAGGTATCATGTCGCTGCATATCAACAAGAAGGTCTGGGATGGCCTTCCGAAAGACATCCAGAACATCTTCGAACTGGTATGCAATGAAATGACGATGAAGAACACCGTTGAAGAACTTCTCTGGGGCAAGAAGGCTCTGGACAAGATCCAGGACGAGTTCGGGGTAGAAGTTGTCAAAATCCCGACGGAAGTCGTTAAGCAGCTTCTTGTATCCTGGGACAAGGTGGCCGATGCTGAAGCCCAGAAGAACCCCTGGTTCAAAAAGATCTATGACTCACAGAGAGCCTGGGCTTCCGAGATGGTTCCTTTCAGGAACCAATTCTTCATCGACTACTCGGTCATTCACGATCACTACTGGGAATAGCAGTCATTCCTTGGAGGGATCATTGAAACCGTCCAAGTAATTTGAGCCAGAAGAAGGATTACTGGGACCGCAATATGTGGTTCCAGTAATCCTTCTTCAATGACAGGAGATCACAAAAAAAGAAGTGGATAGAACTGGAGATGATCCTTTATGCTGAAAAATTTCAGGTATTCCGGCCCCTCGGATATCCTTTTCGGAGTTGATGTGCACAGGGAGCTGGGCGCAAAAATTGGAGAGCTTAACGGCAATCGTGTTTTCGTGATAACCGATCCGGGAGTCGCGAAGGTCGGGATCCTGGAAAAGGTGTTGAAAGTAATCAGAGATAAAGGGATAGCTACGGGTTTTTACGATGGAGTGGTTCCGGAACCTCCTATCGAGTCTGTTCAGGAGATCGCCTCAAAAGTCAGGCAGGGCGGGTTCGATCTGGTGATAGGGCTGGGCGGTGGAAGCCCTATGGATGTAGCAAAAGTTGTATCTGTTCTTCAGAGCAACGATGATCCCATAGAGAGCATGGTGGGAACGGGGAATGTCAGGAACCGGGGTCTACCGACGATCACAATACCGACCACTGCCGGGACCGGTTCAGAGGTTACCCAGATAGCCATATTCACATTCGAAAAGGAGCAGACTAAAAAAGGTATAGTCTCTCCATTCCTCTTTGCTTCTGCCGCAGTAGTTGACCCGGTCTTCACTTACGATCTTCCGTCCCACATAACCGCCCACACAGGGATGGATGCACTTGTTCACGCTATTGAAGCCTATCTGAGCCTGAAGGCAAATCCGATGAGCGATATGTACGCCCTTGAAGCCATTGGAGTTATTTCAAAATATATCCGTAAGGCAGTACATAACGGTGAAGATATTGAGGCCCGTTATTTCATGTCCCTTGGGAGCCTGCAAGCAGGTCTGGCCTTTTCCAATTCTTCAACGGCAGCGGTACATGCCCTTGCCTATCCTCTTGGAGGGACCTTCCACATCCCCCATGGCCTGTCCAATACATTGATGCTGAAAAGCGTTATGGAATACAGCTTTTCGGGTAACCTGGCCCGATACGCGGATATTGCCGCAGCAATGGGCGAGAACATTGATGGTTTCTCAGAGAGGGAAGCGGCTTTAAGATCAATAGAGGGGGTCGAGAATCTGGCTATCGATCTGGGTGTTCCAACAAAACTGAGAGAGATGGGTATTCCCAGGGAGGCCATCCCCAAGATGGCCGAAGACGCATCTAGGCAGACAAGGCTGATTCTTCAGAACCCCAGAAGACTTGGCGTAGAAGATATCGAGAAGATCTATCACAATGCCTGGTAAGAACAATTTTTGGGGGAGCCGTGCCTTTCAGGGCAAATTCTGCTGCCCGTACTGATATTTGAGGAGGAGAGTAGCAATATGGAGATCACGAAAGAAGACCTGATCAAGAAGGCCCGGAAACCGGCGGAGGACGCCATGAAGTTACACCCTTTCTACAGGGGGAAGATGCAGACGGCGCCGAAGTGCTGCATAAGGGACATCAATGATTTTGCGATATGGTACACGCCCGGTGTAGCGGCACCCTGCAAGGCCATAAAGGAGGACATCGATCTCTCCTATGAGTACACCAACCGCGGCAACCTTGTAGCCGTGGTGAGCGATGGCACCAGGGTCCTGGGTCTGGGTGATATAGGTCCCGAGGCGGGAATGCCTGTCATGGAGGGGAAGGCCCTGCTGTTCAAGTACCTCGGCGGCGTTGACGCCGTGGCGATATGTCTGGATACCAAGGACCCTGACAAGCTCATCGAGACGGTGAGGCTCATCGCGCCATCTTTCGGCGGGATCAACCTCGAGGACATCGCACAGCCTAAGTGCTTCCACGTACTTGACGAACTGAGGAAGGACTGCAAGATCCCCGTGTGGCACGACGACCAGCAGGGAACTGCGGCAGTTAACCTGGCAGGACTCTACAGCGGACTCAAGATCACGGGGAAGAAGATAGACGAAGCGAAGGTACGTTTCTTCGGGGCCGGTGCTGCCAGCATAGCCACGGCCAGGATCCTCATAAGCGCCGGGGTCAGGCCGGAGAACGTTATCATGGCCGACAGCAAGGGGACGCTCCACAAGGGCCGGACCGAGCTGAAGGACGTCCCCTACGACGTGAAGTGGCACTTTGCCCAGACCACCAACCCCGAGGGTATCGAAGGCGGCCCGGAGGTCCTCTTCAGGGATGCTGATGTGGTCTACTGCTACACCAAACCGGGTCCCGACGTGGTCAAGAAGGAGTGGGTCGCGACCATGGCAAAGGATGCCATGCTCTTTGCCTGCGCCAACCCCATCCCGGAGATATGGCCCTGGGATGCGAAAGAAGCGGGAGCGAGGATAGTTGCCACGGGAAGGTCTGACTTCCCGAACCAGATAAACAATTCCCTCGGCTTCCCGGGGATCTTCCGGGGCACCCTCGACGTGCAGGCCTCGACCATTACGGACGAGATGTGCATAGCCGCAGCGAAGACCCTTTCAAAGTGTGCGGAGAAGAATGGCCTCTCCGAAGACTACCTTATCCCGACCATGGATCAGGCCTGGGTCTACCCCGAGGTGGCGACCGCCGTCGGCATGAAGGCCATCGAGCAGGGGATCGCCAGAAAGGCCCTCTCCGGAGAGGAACTCCTCAAGACAGCCACCGAAAAGATCCAGTACGCCCAGAAAATGACCGCATGCCTCACCGAGAAAAAGTTCATAGAACTCCCGTAGGACCTGTCCCTGGTCTTACCAGGTCCAAAATCTTCCTGAAGGGGGGCTTCCGGCAAAGGGGGGCCCCCCTTTCACGTGATACCTTCCAAGAGTTATAGTGTACAGGAGTACCGGGGATCCAGGTGCTCTGTTCGGAGGGCTACAAACAGGAGAGGAGAGATCGGGCTGCTGCCTTTATCCTGTGTACTCGACAAACCTTACGAGTTCAATGACACCTTGGGAAAGTCTTTCAAAATGGTACTGTGAGAAGCAGGAATACAACCGAAGAATTTCTTCATAAAAAAGACCTGTGTTAAGGGGAGTGAGATCCATCAGAAGGAGATCTCTGGTTATTCTTGCCGTTCTGGCGGCGCTGGTCCTTGTCTTTGCCGAAAGAGGATTTTTGGGACCATCAGCGATCAGGGTTCCGGAACAGGTCTCTGCAGGTGCAGAGCTATTGGAGAGCCTTTATCGGGAAAGGAAGGGTGGAGTCCAGGCAGAGGCTGGAGGGATCGTTACGAGGCTGCTTCCTGACGACGACAGGGGGAGCAGGCACCAGCGCTTCGTGGTGGAACTCCCGACCGGGCAGACCCTGCTGATAGCCCACAACATAGACCTGGCTCCCCGGATCGACGGCCTCAGGACCGGTGACCGGATAGAGTTCAGTGGCGAATACGAGTGGAATCCCGAAGGAGGGGTTATCCACTGGACCCATCGAGACCCCTCGGGAAAGCACAGGCCGGGGTGGCTCGTCCACGAAGGGCAGAAATACTGGTGATCCTTTCTATACTTTTCTCTCTTCCAGGACGGCCCCCAGAAAACCGGCGGCGCTTGAAAGCATGAACCGCATCTCGCGAGACCTTACATCCGCCGGAAGAAGCGAAAAGTCGGCAAGCCATGGATCCCTTTCTACAACGAAGCCGAGCAGTTCCCCCATTTCCACCTGGTTCTCAAATTTATATCCCTTCATGTTGAGGAACTCACTGAAAAGCTTTCTCCATAGACGGATCTGCTCTCCCGCATGGTCCAGCATTTCCCTGACCTGCTCCGTGCAACCGAAGTGAGCGTAGCATAGCAAGGACGCATCAATGCCTTTCAGTTCCTCGATCGATCGCAGCGCAGTTTCGATGTAAAAACGGGGCGGGGATGCCGGCCTGAGCATGTACCTTCTCTCGCCCGCTCCTGGGACCAGGTGGTCAAGGCGTGTAAAGGTGCTCGCCGCTTCACCGGCAAAGAGAACCTGACCTTCCGGGGTCCAGTAGAAAAAGGAGCGGTGGTGAGGAGCGTGACCAGGAGTGTCCACGGCGGTTATGCCAGGGACAGGGACCTCTTCGGGGATAAAGCAGCTCTCGTCTACGGGAGAGGGTTCACCGTAGGCCAGGGCCATCTCCGGTATGACCTGCAGGCTGCTCTCCCAGAGCCTTTCGGGGTTTACCAGGTGACGCTTTCCCTTCGGGTGGACGGCCACCCTCGCCGAAGGGAAGGCCCGGAGCAGTTCGGCAAGCCCTCCGGAGTGGTCCAGGTGGATATGGGTAAGGAGGATATAGTCCAGTTTTTTAACATCAAGTGTGTGGAGCTCTTCGATAAGGATCGAAGCCGTTGATGTGGGGCCCACATCAACAAGGGTATTCCGTTCTCTTCCTTCGTCCCGGACAAGCCAGATCCCGAAGAAGTCGTGGTAGCCATCCAAATCCAGGGGGAGGTCGATAAGGCTCACAGAAACACCCGGTGTTATCTTCAGGTCAAGGATCTTCACTGTCATTCACCTCAATAGTTGATAGCAGTTTCAGGTTCCGACCCAGAGCATGGAACATTATCCCGGAGTGGCGCCAATCTAACAACAGCTCCTGTTCACCGAAGGCTTGACAATCGATGTTAAGTGGGCTACGTTTTGGTATATCGGTTACATTTCAGTTGAATAATGGTTGTATACCAGTAAGGGGATGCGATCCTTGAGAGAGAGAACGAAGACCGATTCGGTTTACGAGGAGATAAAGAAGTTGATCCTCAGGGGGGAGCTATCCAGTGACACACCGATTTCGGAGAACTACCTCGCCCAGAGGTTCGGAATAAGCCGGACGCCTATCCGTGAGGCTCTGAAGCGTCTTGATATGGAGGGTTTCGTCAGGATCATACCCAACCAGGGTGTCTTTGTCCGCGACGTTTCGATCAGCGAGGTCAAGGAAATATATGACCTGCGGATAGCCCTGGAAGAGTTTGTTGTAAAGGAACTTACCCACACCCTGTCTGAAGATGATCTCTTTGTGCTCGAGGGGAACCTTGCCCGGCAGGAAGAAGCCCTCCGTAGACACGATGCCTTTGCTTTCCATGAAGAGGACCGTAAGTTCCACGACTACTTCATGAAGGCCTACGGTAATGACATGATCACTGACTTCATAACGAACCTGCGTGACCGTATCGAGGGGATCAACGTGAACATGCTGAAACAGCCAGGGAACATGGAACTTTTTTGGGGTGAGCACAGAAGGATACTGGAAGCCCTCCGCAGAAGGGACGGAGAGGGGGCAACCAGAGAGATGGATGAGCACCTGAAGGGCGGCAAGGAGAGACTTCTCAGGGGCTGATCCGTAGAGAGGTACGGCAGTGACCGTTTATTATCCTGAGAGGAGGGATAACGACAGGGGCAGAGGAGAGGTTTCCCCAACTGGGAGGTAAAAAAACCTGTGAGGGAGGTGAACTGTCCGGATTTCGCCGGACAGGACATTAAGATGAGGAAATTGCTGACAGGAATACTGGTATTGGCTTTGCTCTTCGGTTTGGCAAGCGTTGATGCAGCTTCAGCCGCACTCAAGGGTGAGTACAAGCTCACTATGAACGTAACCACCGATACTGCCTGGGGCCAGGGCGGGGTCAAGTTCGCCGAACTGGTCAAGGAGTACACCGGAGGCAAGGTGAACGTAAAGGTCTACCCCAGCGCCCAGCTTGTCGGCGGCGACCAGATGCGCCAGGCTGAAATGGTCTCCAGTGGTGCTATAGACTTCATGCTCAACTCCACGATCAACATCGCCCCGATCATCCCGGAATGCAACGCCTTTTCGCTCCCCTTCATGTTCCCCAGTTACGAGTCCGTTGATGCTGTGACCGGCTCGGCAGCGGGCCAGATGGTCTTCGACGCCCTTGAGAAGCACAACATGGTCGGACTGGCATGGGGCGAGAACGGTTTCCGTGAGCTCACCAACAATGTCAAGCCCATAGCTCACCCCGATGACATGAAGGGTCTCAAGATCAGGGTCGTAACACCTATATACATCGATATCATGAGAGCCCTCGGCGCGAACGCCATCGCCATGAACTGGGGCGAGGTATTTACCTCGCTGCAGCAGGGCGTTATCGACGGGCAGGAGAACCCCATTGTCGGGATCATAATCCCGAACAAGATATACGAAGTCCAGAAGCACCTCACCAACTGGCACTATTCCTACGACGCCCTTATCCTGGCCGTTAACAAGAACGTTTGGGAGAGCTTCGATCCAGATATCAAGGAGCAGATCAAGAAGGCCGCCGTCGATGCCATGCACTGGCAGGTGCACGACGTGAGCCGTGTAGGCCTGGGAGATGGCATCGAGTTCCTCAAATCCCAGGGGATGACAGTGACCGATCCTACTCCGGAGCAGCTTGCCGCGTTCCGCGAAATGACCAAGGCGGTCTATGAGAAGTGGTCCGGAAATGTCGGTGCCGATATCGTAAAAGCCTTCGAGGAGGCTGTCTCCAGCTTTAAATAACATACCATGCTCAAGGGGGAGCCGCAGGAGCGGCTCCCCTGTTCCCGTCCCGGGAGAGGCATCTGTCGGGGATCATCCGATAGGAAGGGAACGGTGCTAAGGATGTTCAAGTTACTTGACAGGATCGAAGAGTGGACCTGTGTCACAATGCTTTTCTTCATGGCCATGCTGGCCTTTGTCAATGTGATCGTAAGGTACCTGACTGTTTTCTCTTTCTCCTTCTCGGAGGAGCTGCTTGTGAACCTCTTCGTCTGGATAACGATGCTCGGAGCTTCGATCGCGACCCGGAAGGGGTCACTGATCGGCGTCAGTTATCTCTTTGACCGGATGCCCCCGTCGCTGAAGAAGTTATCGACCGCGGTATTCGTCCTCTGCGGAGTCACCCTTTTCGGCCTTCTCACCATGCATGGGATCGATATGGTCAAGAGCGAGTTCAGGTCCGGAATGACCACGTACTCCATGGCGCTGCCTATGTGGATCTTCGGAATGGCCGTGCCTGTCTGTGCCTTTATCCTGATCCTGAGAACGATCCAGAGGGGCGTACATGAATGGAATGACCTGTCTGGTCCACAGACGGGGTCCTGCCCGGAGGTGGACCAAAGATGAGTATAGATCCGGGTGTTTTTCTGTTAGGCCTTTTCTTTATCTTCCTTGCCTTCAAGGTACCCATAGCCGTCGCTCTCGGCATGGCGGGGATGGCCGTCGTCTACTGGTACAACCTGGGAGCACAGATGTTCGCTCCCGTGTTCTTTGCCAACATCTCCAAATTCTCGCTACTGGCCATTCCATTCTTCATCCTCGCCGGGGTCATCATGGGGAGGGCGAAGATCTCAGACAAGATCATCAGGCTGATCATGTTAATGGTGGGACCCGTGAGCGGAGGAATGGCAATTGTGACGATAATCACGGCCCTCTTCTGGGGAGCCGTTTCAGGTTCGGGGCCGGCTACCGTCGCCGCCCTTGGCACCATTCTGATCCCGGGCATGGTCAAGGCCGGTTACGACAGGGGTTTCGCTGCCGCCCTGACCTCATCGGCAAGCGGATTGGCCATAGTGATCCCTCCGAGCATCGGCTTTATCGTCTACGGTGTTATCACGGGAGCCTCGATCAGCGAACTGTTCCTTGCAGGGATAATTCCCGGGATCCTGGTGGGTCTCTTCCTTATAGTCGCTGCCTTTATCATCTCCGTAGCGCGAGGCTACAAGGGCGACAGGTTCGGAACGGCAAAGGAGGTCCTAACGGCCTTCAAGGATGCCTTCTGGGCTCTGCTCACTCCAGTGATAATCCTGGGGGGGATATACGGGGGGATCTTCACTCCCACGGAAGCCGCTGCTGTTGGAGTGGCCTACGGCCTTTTCGTAGGCTTTGTCGTCTACCGTACGCTCACCCTCAAGGATCTTTACGAACTCCTTGTGGACGCCTGCGCTTCTTCAGCGGTGGTGATGCTGGTAGTCGCCTTCGCCGGGATCTTCGGATGGGCCATGATGGTCCTCGGGGTTGTTGAGAGGGTCTCCGAGGGAGTCATAGCCATGAGTTCCAACCCCTTCGTGGTGATAGCCCTGATCAACGTAATACTGATCATATCGGGGATGCTACTGGACGCCATATCTATCTATTACCTTCTGATGCCGATTTTCATGCCCGTCATCGCCCATTTCGGTTGGGACCCGGTCTGGTTCGGGGTGGTTATGACCATCAACCTTGCCATAGGCCAGGTAACGCCCCCCGTGGCGGTCAACCTGTACGTTGGCTGCAATGTGGCGGGGGTCTCCATGGACGAAATATCCAGGGCGGTGGTTCCCTTCATTCTGGCTTCTATCGCGGCCCTGGCGGTGATCGTCTACCTGCCGGGCATTACCCTTTGGCTGCCGAACCTGCTGATGCGTTAGTGAATGTCCCGAACAACAAGATCATACACGGCAACAGGACCGGATGATCATTTTCAGGAAGAGGGGTGGGGGATCCTTGAGCGCAAAGAAAGTTAAGGAGAAGAAGGGCCTGAACAAGTACCCCAGGACGCTTCTCGAGCAGTTCTACAGGACCATGCTTACAATAAGGTCTTTCGATAAAAAGGTGGAGGAAAAGTTCCTGGCCGGCGAGATACCGGGTTTCGTTCATCTTTACATCGGCGAGGAGGCCATCGCAGCAGGGGTGATCTCGAACCTCTCCAGGGAGGATTATATCCAGAGCACTCACCGCGGTCACGGACACACCATAGCCAAAGGTGCCGATCTGAAGAGAATGATGGCCGAGATCTTCGGAAAGAAGGAAGGATACTGCAAGGGGAAGGGAGGCTCCATGCATATTGCCGATCTGAGCATCGGGATGCTGGGAGCCAACGGCGTTGTCGGAGGCGGTTTCAATATCGCCACCGGCGCAGCTCTGGCCACAAAGATGCAGGGCAAGAACAACGTATCGGTGGTCTTTTTCGGTGACGGGGCCTCCAATCGCGGTACCTTCCATGAGGCCGCGAACATGGCCGCAGTCTGGGACCTGCCCGTACTGTTCGTTTGTGAGAACAACCAGTATGCCTCTACCACTCCCTACATGACCACTACCTCCGTCGAGAACATTGCTGACAGGGCAGCGGGCTACGGGATGCCCGGGGTAATAGTGGACGGGAACGACATATTTGCAGTATACGAAGAGTCGCAAAAGCTGATCGACCGGGCGAGAAGGGGTGAAGGCCCGTCGCTTCTGGAGTGCAAGACCTACCGGGTAAAGGGACACTATGTGGGAGATCCGGAGCGATACAGGACAAAGGAAGAAGTTGACAAGGTCTGCGAGAGCAATGACCCCATCGACAGGTTCGAGTGCACCGTCCTGGACGGCAAGCTCTTCAGCAGGGAGGAGCTTGATGCGATAAAAGCCTCGGCCGGTAAGGAAGTCGAAAAGGCTCTCGAGTTCGCCAGGAATGCCGAGGAGCCGGAAATTTCGGAACTCTTCGCGGGCGTCTACGCGTAAGGATGGGTTGGTGAAAGGATCATGAGAGAGATCACGTTCTCACAGGCCACGCTGGAAGCTATGGACGAGGAGATGACCCGTGATGAAAGGGTTTTCGTCATGGGTGAGGATATCGCAAGGCAGGGTGGGATCTTCGGACAGTTCAAGGGGCTTCCCGACAAGTTCGGGAAGGACAGGGTGAAGGACACTCCCATAAGTGAGACGGCCATCGTCGGAGCGGCCATAGGAGCTGCCCTGACGGGCATGAGACCTGTAGCGGACATGCACTTTGCCGATTTCATGGGCGTCTGCATGGACGAGATATTCAACCAGATGGCGAAGATACACTATATGTTCGGAGGCCAGAGGTCTGTCCCTATGGTGCTGAGGGCTCCTGACGGACTTATCAACCAGGCAGCGGCACAACACTCCCAGAGCATAGAGGCCTGGTTCATGCACATCCCGGGGCTGAAGGTGGTCATACCCTCCAACCCTGCCGATGCGAAGGGGCTTCTGAAATCTGCCATAAGGGACGATAGTCCAGTGATCTACTTCGAGCACAAGGCCCTTTTCAACACCCGCGGAGCTGTCCCTGACGGCGAGGTGTTGTCCCCTATAGGCAAGGCCAAGGTGGCAAGGGAGGGTAGCGATGTGACCCTTGTATCCTACTCTCACTGCATGGGTCTTTCCCTGAAGGCGGCGGATATCCTTGCCGGCGAAGATGTATCGGTGGAGTGCATAGACCTCAGGACCATCTCTCCTATCGACAAGGAAACCATTCTTGCCTCGGTGGCCAAGACCACCAGGCTTGTTATTGCCCACGAAGCGGTTAAACAGGGAGGTGTGGGAGCCGAGATATCGGCCATAGTAGCCGAAGAGGGGATCGACTTCCTCGACGCCCCCATTGTTAGGGTAGGAGCCCCCTTTACTCCGGTGCCCTTTGCCCGGCCTCTAGAACAGGCCTACAGGGTCACCCCCGAGAAGATCGCCGAAGCGATCCGGGGACTCTTCTGAGAGGACTCCCGGTAATGACATGTGAGGATAACCGATGGAACAGGTGACCATGCCCAAGCTCGGCCTGACCATGACGGAGGGTACCGTTTCGAAGTGGAAGGTCTCCCCTGGTGACAGGATAAAAAAGGAGGAAGTGCTCCTGGTCGTTGCCACCGACAAGCTGACCTACGATGTGACGTCACCTATCGATGGTGTCGTACTTGAGATACTGGTCAAAGAGGGCGAGAGTGTTCCCGTTGGCAAAGTCCTGGCGGTCCTGGGAGAGGCGGGAGAAAAGGTATCTGCCGCGGATCGGCAAGGGGAGAGGCCCGAACCTGGGCCAGAAGAGGCAGTGGAGCGACCCTCAACCTCGACACCTCTGTCCAGAGGAGTTGGAACGAATGAGGATGTTCCCGGGCCAGAAAGCAAGGGGCAGACAGCTGCGGCGTCACCCCTCGCAAGGAAGTGGGCAAGGTCTTTTGGGCTCGACATCGGCGCTATCGAAGGTAGCGGTCCCGGTGGCCGGGTAGTGAAGGACGATGTTATGAAGGCCTCGACAAGGTCCCGTGCTACCCCGTTGGCGCGGAAGATCGCAAGGGAGGCTGGTATCAGCGTTCAGGAGATATCAGGGACAGGCCCGATGGGTCGAACCACCGCCGGAGATGTGAAGGCATACCTTGCTTCACCTCCCAAGGAGAGGATCAGGGTCTCCCCTGTGGCCGCTAGGCTGGCGGAAGACCTGGAAGTACCTCTGGGGACGATCAAGGTGTCCGGCAGGATCATGAAGGGCGACGTGCTCGAGGCAGCCTGTGCAGCGAAAGAGAGTAAAACTGTGAATAGGAGGGTTCCTCTCACCCCGATGCGGAAGGTCATCGCCGAGAGGATGACCTTCAGCGCTTCGACCATCCCGTCGGTCTTCTTCAACATCGAGACCGATTTCACCGAGTTCATCGGTTTCAGGAAGGCCTTGAACGAGGAGCTTGAAGGGAGCGGGGTCAAGGTCTCCTTCAACGATATCCTTATGAAGATCTGCGCCAGGGCCCTGGTGGAGATGCCCATGGCCAACGCCTCATACGATCCCGGGCGGAACGAGTACATCCTGCACGACGATATCAACATCGGGATAGCTGTTGCCGTAGAAGGTGGATTGCTGGTCCCGAACGTCAAGAAAGTACAGGAAAAACCCTTGCCCGTGATCGCCATGGAATCGCTGGAGCTGGTCAACAAGGCGAGGAAGAGCAGGCTTCTCCCGGAAGAGATGCAGGGGGGGACCTTTACGATCACCAACCTGGGGATGTTCGGGATCCATGATTTCATCCCCATCATCAACCCACCCGAGGCCTGCATCCTGGCAGTGAACGTGGTCACCGAACGCCCGGTCTGCAGGGACGGGCAGGTGGTAGTAAGACCCATGTCAATGATAGGCCTTACGGCCGATCACAGGATCCTCGATGGAGCCGATGCAGCCAGGTTCCTTGCCCGGGTCAGGGAGCTGGTGGAAAAACCCTGGATGACCCTTGTCCAGGAGTGGCAGACAGATAAATGGAGCGTGAACTGATGGCGACTATGATCACCATGCCCAAGCTGGGGCTTACGATGACGGAAGGTTCCGTCCTGGAATGGAAGAAGAATGAGGGGGATACCCTGAAGAAGGGTGAGGTCGTTCTTGTGGTAGCGACGGAGAAGCTTACCTACGAAGTTGAGGCCCCCGATGACGGGTTGCTCCTCAGGATAGCCGTCAAGGCCGGTGAGACCGTTCCGGTCGGGGCGATCCTGGGTGCTATCGGAGAGAAGGGGGAAGAGCCAGATCTCGGAGTCGCCGTAGCAGAAGAGGTCCCAACCTCGAAAGATGAGGCCGCTTCGGAAAGAGAGCAAGAACGGCCCACTGGTTCATTGAAGGGTACCGAACCCGCTCCGGCGAAGGGAGACACAGGTAAACGGGTGGTGGTCATTGGCGGCGGCCCCGGGGGATATGTAGCTGCCATTAGAGCAGCCCAGCTGGGCGGCAATGTCACCCTGGTGGAGAAAGAGAGGCTGGGAGGTACCTGCGTAAACGTGGGCTGCATACCCACCAAGGCCCTTCTTCACTCGGCGGAGGTGAATCGTACGGTTGAAGATGCCGCCGAAGCAGGTTTGAAGGTGGGTTCTTTGGAAGTCCAATGGGACGTCGTCCAGGAGCGCAAGGACCAGGTCGTGAAGCAGCTCTCACAGGGCATTAAGGCGCTTCTATCGGCTCACGGCGTTGAGATCATCACTGGGGAAGCCTCGTTCATGGATGACAGGAACATCCTGGTCCGGTCCGGGGAAGGTGACAGGAAGATCGAGAGTGATGCCGTGATCGTTGCCACTGGTTCGGAGGCATCCCTTCCCCCCATCTCCGGCGTGGAGCTCGGTGGTGTAGTAACAAGCACTGGAGCCCTCTCTTTCGATAAGATCCCATCGAGGATGGTCATCATCGGTGGCGGTGTGATAGGTGTAGAATTTGCCTCCATATATGCCGATTTCGGATGCAGCGTGACGATCATCGAAATGCTGCCCCAGATACTGCCGGGTGCAGACGGTGAAGCTGTTTCCGCCCTCAGGAAGGTTCTCGAGGCAAGGGGTATTACAATTCACACCGGGGCAAAGGTTGGATCCATAGAGGCAGCCGGGTCATCGCTGGTCATTTCTGCCGATCTTTCCGGCAGGGAAGAGAAGATCGGAGCCGACAAGGTCCTCGTGGCGGTGGGGCGCAAGCCTTTCACGGAAGGATTGAACCTGGAGGCGGCAGGAATAAGGATCGAGAGGGACAGGATCAGCGTCGACAAGTCCATGCGCACAAGTGTGCCCCATATCTTCGCCGTGGGTGACTGCTGCAGCCCGATCATGCTGGCTCACGTGGCAATGATGGAAGGAGAGGTCGCTGCGGGCAACATTTTCGGCCTCGATGAGAAGATGGACTACAGCACTACCCCAGGTTGTGTCTACACCTCACCGGAACTGGCCTGGGCAGGCCTTACCGAGGAAGAGGCGAAGAAGAGAGGTCATAAGGTAAGAAAGGGTGTCTTCCCAATGATAGGGAACGCCAAGAGCCTGATCTCCGGGGAGACCCGGGGAATGGTAAAGATAGTCGCCGACGAGAAGTACGGAGAGATCCTGGGTGTACACATAGTCGGCGCGAGAGCCACGGACCTCATATCCGAGGCTTCCCTCGCCATCAGGCTCGAAGCCACCCTGGACGAAGTGGCCGAAACGATCCATGGTCATCCCACGTTCTGTGAAGCTACGAGAGAAGCTGTCCTTGCCGGTCTTGAAAGGGCAATTCACAGCATACCCCGGGTCTGAGCAGTGTCGGTACCTGGAATGGGGAGGGGCCAATGAAATATATCGAGAACCGGAAGACCGACCCCAGGTTCAACCTTGCCCTTGAAGAGGTGCTCTTTCAGTCCTTAGATGAGAAAGAGGAGGGCTTCTTCCTTCTCTGGCAGAATGAGCCTACCGTAGTGGTTGGGAGGTTCCAGAACACCCTTGAAGAGATCAACGTCCCCGTGGTCAGGGAGAAGGGCATCCACGTGGTACGGCGTCTGT
Source organism: Synergistaceae bacterium (assembly GCA_012729145.1). Taxonomy (GTDB): domain Bacteria; phylum Synergistota; class Synergistia; order Synergistales; family Thermovirgaceae; genus 58-81. The sequence continues at coordinate 59,175 of JAAYDT010000035.1, forward strand.
CCGGTGGAGGTGCCGTCTACCACGACCTGGGAAATCTGAACTTTACCTTTATCCTCAGGACCGAAAACCCCCAGAACCTGGACTTCAGGAAATTGACTGAACCGGTAATATCGGCCCTCTGGAGCCTGGGCGTGGACGGAGGCCTGGTCGGCAGGAATGACCTGGTGATCCAGGGCAAGAAGTTCTCGGGCAATGCCCAGTACATGCGTGAGGGGAGACTCCTTCACCACGGCACCATCCTTTACGACAGCGATATGGACGCTCTCGAAGAGGTGCTCCAGGCAGACCCGGACAAGTTCAAATCCAAGGGGGTCAAGTCGGCAAGAAGCCGTGTGACCAACATAAGGTCCCACCTCAAGGGAGAACCTGATATTGAAGTTTTCAGGAGGGCGCTCCTTTTCACTGTAAAGGAGCGGTGGCCCGGTCTTGAGATCTCCCCGCCGGACCCATCGGTGCAGGAAAAGGCCGCGGCCCTCGCGGAGAGCAAGTACGGGACCTGGGACTGGAACTACGGGGCCTCACCGGAGTTCGACCTTCGGAAGGAAAGACGTTTCGGCTTCGGGAAGGTGGATGTCAGGCTCAACGTCCGAAAGGGAAGGATAACCTCCTGCAGGATCTTCGGGGACTTTTTCGGCAACGGGGATATCGCCGGCCTTGAGAATGGTCTTGCGGGAACGCAGTTTTCCGAGAAGGGCCTTTCGGGGATGCTGAAACGGGTAGATGTGAGCCATTACATTTCAGGGATGGACAGCCGTTCATTCATGGAACTGGTCCTGGAGTAGCTCCAGGACCAGTTCCGTAACGTTTTGCATGGATCAATGATCTGCAGGTAGTGTCGTCTGTCTCCTCAAATTCTTCGGCGGCGTGGAAGTTGCCCCCCTGCGGTCCGGCGACGAGAGCGGGGATCCACAACCTTCCTCCGGTATAGCAGAAGTCATACACGCCGGAAAAGCAACTGGACTCAGGAGCACGACCCGTTGCTCTCTCCATAACCCCGGAAATCCCAGTCACCATAGGTCAAGAAATTGAGAGGTTATCTGAGGTCAGACCTTAGTTGGAGGTCGTGATCTTGCTTTTTCTTTCTACTTTTGCGACGGGCAATACCATGTCAAACATTTTGTTGCATGCCATTTGTAGAGTTAAATTGCTATATTGACACTCAAAAACCGACCCTATACTCAAAATCCATAAAGGGAGTGTATCGTTGGTGAAGAAAAGGGTTATTACTGCGCCATTGGTCTTATTTGTTCTGTCCCCCGTAGCATTTGCCGCAGAGCCTATCAAGAAAGGTTATGTTGCGAATCTGACGGGCGACGCGGGGAGTCCACGAGAAGAATGGCGCGATCATAGCACCGGAGTAGATCGACGCGGCCGGAGGAGCACTCGGTCGTCCACTGGAACTTGTTGTCTACGATGTGAAGGCCAAGGCAGAGGATGCCATCAGTGCCGTCAGGCGATCGATCCTTGATGACCGGGTTCCCCCTCTTCTCGAGGAGAAGACCGTCGTCCCACTCTTCTTCGGGGATGCCCGCAGCTGCGAGGGCTACGCTGTTGGCCACCTGGATATGGGTGCAGACCCTGATCAGCAGCAGAAGGTGATCCCTCACTGCGTCGGCAACTGCTGAATTATAACAGCATGGAGTATCGGGGAGTTCCCCTTGAGCCCACAAGGGAAGTGACAATACAGGTATAATAGTAATAAAATAAAACTTAGAAGGAATCCAGTGAAGATCTGTCTTCATTTCAAAGACGAGAGGTATATAATCGCCTTGTTCCTGGTTTTGGGAAACAAAGACATCGCAACTGTCCCCGTCACCTCCTATGTCGAAAGAAAGGGTGATGCACTTTGAACAGAGCCGGGTCATTCGTTGTGTTGAATTGCGCCCTGGCAATACTGGTGGCGTTATTCTCTCTTTCGGTCATCAAAGGAGGCGCCGCAGAGGTTTTGGAAGGTCCATTGACGATAAGCACCTCCTACAAGAGCCTTCTTTCGACCCCTGATCAGAAAGGAATGCTTGACCTCCTGGTAAAAGAGGCATTCAGCAGGATCGGTCTTGAGGCCGAGATAGTCTTCAACCCTACAGGAAGGTCCCTCTCGGATGTCAACGAAGGTCTTGCCGACGGAGAGTTGAACAGGATAGAGGGGATGGAGAAGAACTTTCCCAATCTTGTAAGGGTTCCCGAGCCCAACATGGTGATGGATTTCGTGGCTTTTTCGAAGAAAGAGTACATTATCAATGGGTGGGAAAGCATCAGCGACCTGAGGATAGGGATAGTAAAGGGTTGGAAGATCCTGGAGGAGAACACCGCCGGCTTTCCCGATGTAACCCTGGTGCCCACCGAGACGGAGCTCTTCAATATGCTCGACAAGGACCGCATCGACGTCGCCCTTTATGACAGACTCACCGGTTACGAGCAGATCCACCTGAGAGGTTTCGAAGGGATGTTCCACCTTGAGCCCCCGCTGGCGAGCAGGGAGATGTACCTCTATCTCAACAGGGAGCATGAAAGCCTTGCTGGGCCTTTAGCCCAGGCTCTCAGAAGCATGAAGGAGGACGGGACCTGGGACAGGATCGTAACCGAGACAACGGCTCACCTCGCATTCGGCGGGAACGTTGGGGATTGACGTTCGGCAGCGGAGAAAGATGATGAACTGGAGACGTTCCAGTACCTGGAGATTCTTCCTTTACACCCTGTCCGGTTTTGTCCTCGTCTCTATCGTTGTGACTGGTATCCTTGGCTATTATCTGTTCAGGCATGAATCGGGTCACCTGGAGCGGAATGTGGAACAGGTTGAGGAGATCTACCTTCCCTTCCTGATCCCGGCTCTTTGGGTGACGGACCACGAGTCCCTTCAGAGCCAGATAGAGGGGATCGTCAAGTTCAGCTACATCGACCGGGTCGAGGTCAGGAACGATGAAGGCGACGTCTTCGCCGCAGGGGCCGACCCGGAACCCTCCCTGGAAGTGATATCCCACGACCTGGTCTATTCCAACCGCGGGCAATACAGGAAGATCGGTTCGATCTCCCTCTTTGTTGACAGGAACGAACTGTTCTCCCATATCTTCGAGTGGATGGGGTCGCTCTTCCTTCTTCAGTTGCTCCTGGCCGTGGCCCTCTCGTCGGTCATGGCATTCGTCTATCACATGGTGATCGGGAGACAGCTCTTCCGCCTTGCCGGCTTCGTCAAGAGCGCAGATCTGACCGATCCTGGAAAGGTCTTCAAGCTTGAACACCCATCCAGGCAGGGCGATGAACTCCAGCTCCTTGTCGACCACATCAACGAGATGAGAGGCAGTGTCAGGAGTCATATCCTGGAGATCCGGGAGTGGCGAGACCTGCTCCAGTACGTGATCCAACATGATCCCAATGCCATTATGGTACTCGACAGGGACATGAGGTTCGTCTTCGTGAGCGAGAGACTGCTCAAGAACAGAGAGCTCGAAAGGGAGAGGGTGATAGGAAGGACCTTCATGGAGGTCTTGCCTGAACTGCCGGAGAAGTGGATCGCAATGTTCCGCCGTGCGTTGGAAGGAGTGGAGCAGAGCTCCGATCTGGATTACGTGGCCCGTCCTGACGGTAGCATGGACATGATCAGCTGGTGGTGCCGTCCATGGTATGAACCGGACGGTTCCATCGGAGGTACAGTCCTCTACTCTGAGGTGATCACCGAACGCAAGCAGATGGAGCGCTCCCTCTTCCTTGAAAAGGAGCTCTTCAGGACCACCCTGCTGTCCGTCGGTGACGGCATCATCTCCACCGACGACGAGGGGAGGATCCTTATTATGAACCGTGTGGCCGAGGAGCTGACCGGGTGGGACCTGACAGAGGCCAGGGAGAAGGACTTCAAGTCAGTCTTCCATATTATCGACGAGTTTTCTAGAGAGAGATCTCCCGACCCGGTAAGGCAGGTCCTGGACAGCGGAGAACCGGTCGAGATGGAGGAGAACTGTATCCTTGTCTCGAGAGGGGGCCAGGAAACCCCCGTAGAGGACAGTGCGGCCCCGATCAGGGACAAGGAAGGGGAGACCACGGGAGTGGTTGTCGTCTTCAGGGATTGTTCCGAGAAGAGGGAGAGGCAGAGAGAGATAGCGTACCTCAGTTACCATGACCAGCTTACCGGCCTGTACAACCGCCGCTTTTTCGAGGAGGAACTAAGTCGTCTGGACGTTCCCCGAAACCTTCCGCTGTCGTTGGTCATGATAGACGTCAACGGCCTTAAACTCTTTAACGACGCTTTCGGTCACACCGCAGGAGATGAACTTCTGGGAAAGGTTGCCGGAGTGCTCCGGGAGGAGTGTCGAGCCGACGACATCGTTGCCAGGATAGGAGGGGACGAGTTCATGATCCTGCTGCCCTTGACGGACCGGGACCATCTGGATCCCCTTATGGCCAGGATCAGCGATGCCATGTCAAGAGAGCGAGTTAAGGATCTTCCCATTTCCGTGTCCCTTGGAGGAGCCACGAAGACCGATGTTGATGAGAGCGTTGAGAAGGTCTTCGATATGGCCGAGGACCAGATGTATCGCCGCAAGATATCTGAAAAGAGCAGCTATCATCACAGGTCGGTGAACCTGATAGTGGAAGGGCTTTACTCCAAGTCTCCCGAAGAAAAAGGACACTCCGAAAACGTCAGTGCGTTGAGCGAGGCCATAGGCCGGGAGATGGGACTGGGACAGCCGGATTTAGACGATCTCAAAACTGCCGGTGTGATCCACGATATAGGCAAGATCGGAGTAAGCGACAGGATCCTGGAAAAAAGCGGTCCCCTGGATGAAGATGAATGGCAAGAGATGAAAAGGCACCCCGAGATCGGGTACAGTATCCTCAGCACAGTCAATGAATACAGCCCCTTCGCAGAGATCGTGCTTTCCCATCATGAGCGATGGGACGGTACGGGCTATCCCAAGGGCCTGAAGAGAGGGGAGATCCCTCTTTTCTCGAGGATCCTGGCAGTCGCGGAAGCCTATGACGCAATGGTCTCAGGGAGATCCTACAGGAAAGCCATGGGCAGGGAGGAAGCTGTGGCCGAACTCCGTCGTTGCGCCGGCACCCAGTTCGATCCCGAAGTGGTAGATGTGTTCATAGAAAAAGTCTTTGGCAAGTGATGGTCAAGAAAAAGTCGACGAGTGAAGGATGCAGGTGATAGGTCTGAATTACCCCACTGGATCTGTCAGAAACAAACAAGCATCACAATCCTATCCCCTTTTCCCGCTCAACAGGATCTCCTGTAGGCAGATCCCATACTGCAAATGAGATCAAAACAGAGGATCTTACACTGTGACACAAGAGAAAGGCCCTTTGGCTTCAGATGAACCCTTGCAGGTAGTTTCCCCATTGCTGTCGAGGGCTGTCTTTGGGTAGGCGCATAGGTTCAAAGTTTGAAAGGAGTTTATAAATGTCGCAAAACAACCGGTTCGACCACAAACTGGATCTGCGAACTCTGCTACCCGAAGACTTCGACGCAGTGAAACAGATCATGGAGAAAGTTTATCCCACTATGGGTGGCTCATGGACACTGGAACAATACCAGGCAATGATCAAGAGGTTCCCCGACGGCCAGCTCTGCGTGGAGGACAAGGGGAAGGTTGTTGCCGTGGCACTTTCGCTGGTGATCGATTCGGCCGTTTACGGGGAGCGACATACCTACCGCCAGGTAGTGGGGGACGGGACGCTCAAGAACCACGACCCCGACGGGGATTACCTTTACGGCATTGATGTCTTCGTTGACCCTGATTACAGAGAGATGCGTCTGGGACGAAGGCTTTACGACGCAAGGAAGGAACTCTGCGAGACCCTCAACCTCAAGGGCATAATCATTGGCGGACGTATACCTGGTTACGCCCGTTACGCGGAGGAGATGAAGCCCGGGAAATATATCCAGATGGTCAAGAACAGGGAGATGGTCGACCCCGTTCTTTCGTTCCAGTTGAGCAACGACTTCCACTACAGGACCGTCGTACCGGGTTACTGGCCTGATGATCACAGATCGAAGGGGTACGGGGTCATCCTGGAGTGGAACAACATTTTTTACGAGGAAAAGAGAAGGCTTATTCCGAGGGTAAAGACCTACGTCCGCCTCGGCGTCGTTCAGTGGCAGATGCGCCTTTTCGAGTCCTTCGAGGCTTTCATCCAGCAGGTGGAATTCTTTGTAGATGCAGTTGCGGGCTACAACGCCGACCTGGTGCTTTTCCCCGAACTGTTCAACGTCCCGCTTATAGCCCGATACGACCAGAAAGATCCGCCTGAAGCGATGCGCCTGCTCGCCGAACACACTGAACCCCTGAGGGAGGCCCTGGTCGAAATGGCCATCAGTTACAACATAAATATCGTCTCCGGAAGCGTCCCGGAGTACCGTGACGGATACCTCTACAACGTTTGCTTTCTCTGCAGGAGGGACGGTACCTGGGACAAGCAGTACAAGATCCACATAACACCCGACGAGTACATGACATGGGGTCTCAGGGGCGGGGACGAGCTCAAGGTCTTCGACACCGACGTGGGCAAGATAGGCATCCTGGTCTGCTACGACGTGGAATTCCCGGAGCTTCCAAGGCTGCTGGCCGAAAAGGGAATGAACATCCTTCTCGTTCCTTACTGGACGGATACAAGGAACGGTTATCTCCGGGTCAGGCACTGCGCCCAGGCCCGGGCGATAGAGAACGAATGCTACGTAGCCATTTCGGGGAGCGTTGGGAATATCCCCAGGGTGGAGAACATGGACATACAGTACTCCCAGTCGGCGGTTCTGACACCATCGGATTTTGCCTTCCCCCACGATGCTATCGCGGCCGAGGCAACGCCCAACACCGAGATGGCCCTTATCGCCGACCTGGACATAGACCTCCTGAAAGAACTGCGTGCATCGGGGAGCGTCAGGAGCCTCCAGAGCAGGAGGGACGACCTTTACAGGGTCGTCTGGATCAAAAAACACTGACCATCCTGAGATACCATCGAGAGGTGAGAGGTTGACATGAAAGAACAGGGCAGGTATTTCCTCAGCGACAGCATCAGAAAGACCATGGATTTTTCGATGACCGACCAGTACATGGGCGTCGATGCGCCGCCCGTTCAGAAACCTCTTCCCGAAGGGGCCTTGATAACAGTCCTTCCCGAACCGGTGGGACTGGGGAATATCCCCCTTGAGGAGGCGATCCGTAGGCGGGAGTCGAGGAGGTCTTACTCCAGCGAGCCCATATCACTTAGAGAACTCTCCTTCCTTCTCTGGGCAACCCAGGGCCTAAGAGAGGAGCCCTTCCAGGGTCATGCGCTGAGGACCGTCCCATCTGCCGGATGTCGTCATGCCCTTGAGACTTACCTGGCCGTTTTCCGGGTCGACGGTCTTGCAAGGGGGGTATACCGCTACCTGCCTGTAGGTCATGGACTGACCAGAATATCCGATCCCGGAGACCCGGAGGGCAGGACAGCAAGAGCGGCCCTGGGGCAGAGATTCGCCGGAAAGGGAGCCGTAACGTTCATCTGGACGACCGTACCCTATCGCATGGAGTGGCGCTATGGTGACGCGGCCTACAAGGTGATAGCCATAGACGCTGGACATGTGTGCCAGAACCTCTATCTTGCCTGTGAAGCCATAGGGGCGGGGACCTGCGCCATAGCGGCCTACGACCAGGAGAAGGCCGACAGACTGGCAGGTGTGGATGGCGAGGAAGAGTTCGTCATATACATGGCTTCCGTGGGGAAGCATGTGAACAGGTAATGAAGGCCAAGGGATTCGACCGGAACAACCTGGAAACTGCCAGTTCGCCCTACCTTCTGCAGCATGCCAAAAACCCGGTATGGTGGCAGGAGTGGAGCAGGGAGGTTCTGGAGGTGGCTAAAAGGAGAGACGTGCCGATCTTCGTGTCTTCGGGCTACGCCACCTGCCACTGGTGTCACGTGATGGCCTCGGAGGCTTTTTCAGACCCCTCTACTGCTGACCTTCTCAACAGGGACTTCATATGCGTCAAGGTCGACCGGGAGGAACGACCGGACATCGACCACTACCTGATGGAGTTCATCCAGAGCAGAAGCGGGAGAGGGGGGTGGCCCCTTAACGCTTTCCTGACCCCCCGAATGGAGCCCATCCTTGCCTTTACCTACCTCCCCGTTGAAAGCAGCCACGGGATGCCGGGGCTGAAGCACGTGGCCTCCCATGTCAGGGAACATTACCGGGAAAGGGGTTTCCTGGTCGAGCCCTTCGAGCCACCCCGGGAGCTACCCGAAACCGTCACCAGGACAGAAGTTTTGAATGGGCTTCAACAGATGTTCGACAGTCAGTACGGCGGGTTCGGCAGGGAGCAGAAATTCCCGCCCCACTGCACCCTTGTTTTTCTCCTTTCCCTGCTCCTGCTGGAGGAAGAGCCTGATGTCAGGGAAATGTGCCTGAATACCCTGGATGCGATGTGCCTCGGCGGACTTAACGACCACCTGCAGGGGGGCATCTTCAGGTACTGCGTTGACAGGCAGTGGCGGATCCCCCACTTTGAGAAGATGCTCTACGACCAGGCCATGTCGCTGTGGTGTTATTCCCTGGCTTTCAGGATCTTCGGCTATGAGAGGTACAGGGAAATGGCGGGATCGATAATCCGATGCCTGCGGGAGTGCTTCAGCGGAGAAGGCCTTTTTCTCTCTGCCCTTGATGCAGATACGGGCCACGAGGAAGGGGCAACCTACCTCTGGGGTTTCGTCGAACTTGAAGAGATCCTCGGTAGTGAAGGCCTGGCGGCAATAAGGCAGGTCTACGATATTTCCAAGGAGGGCAACTTCGAGGGCAGAAACCACCTCGTAAGGCTTTCCCACGCCAGGCTTCCGGAGCTGGAAGAAAAACTCCTGAAGGCCAGGCTCGAGCGGGAACAGCCCGAAGCAGACACCAAGAAACTTTGCGGAATAAATGCCCTTGTCGTGATTGCCCTGTTCCAGGCGGGGAAGTTCCTGGGGATTCAGGATTACATTAAGGATGCTGTCTCGCTTTTCCAAACGATCCTGGAGACATTCTGGGACGGGAAGCGTCTCGCTCACTGCCTTTCAGGAGGAGTTCTCCAGGAACAGTCCTTCCTCTTCGACGCAGCGTCGCTGCTGGCGGCGGTCTCGATGATCGCAGGGGAAGATTCAGCATGGTTAGGAATAATGGACGAGTTCCAAAAATATATCCTGACTTTCCGGGATGAAGAGGGCTGGATGGAATCGCGGCCGGAGGATTTCCATCATGTACCTGCCCCCGTTTTCGATCACCCTACTCCGTCGAGCACTTCTCTGGCGCTCTTTGCCATGGCCAGCGCAGAACTTGCCCTGGGTAAAAAGCCTGGGGAAGCGCCATTCAGACAGCCCTTCTCTGCAGATTTCTTCAACGTGGTTGCCCTTATGGGCAGTTAACAGCTTCCACTCAGAAGGGGAAGAAGGAGAGAAGACCTCTTCGGAAAATCATTGAACGAGAATTTCGTCAGGAAATATCTCCAGGTGCCGATAAAGAGAGGCGAAATAAGAATTGAAGGAAAACAGGTCATCCATGGCCCTTTACGCTGCCGCGTTCATCCAGATGGTGGGTGTGGGGTTGATCGTGGCCCTTCTTCCCAGCAAGGTTATCGCCCTTTCGGGCACAATGGCAAATGTGGGTCTGATAGCTTCCGCCTTTGCGGTTCCCTTTGTCCTGCTGCAGCTGCCCGTCGGCAACCTCGGGGACAGGTTCGGTCACAAGAGGTTCCTCGTTGCCGGTTACGTAATAGCGGGCCTTACCGGGTTCCTTTATTTCAAGGCCGGTAGCGTTAACACCATTCTCCTAGGAAGGATCCTCCAGGGATTTGCGGAGATCCCTGTCTGGGCCCTGGCTCCTGCCCTGCTGTCGATACTTTTCGCCGAGTCCAAGGGAGAGGCTATTGGAAGGTACAATGCTTCGATCCATCTGGGACTTACCGCAGGCAGCCTCCTCAGCGTATGTGTCCATTCCGTATGGAGCGGGAACGAAGCTTTCCTTCTCTATGCCGTATCCGGCCTGACGGGGGCTCTTATAGTCGCAACCCTCGTCATGAGGCCTGATCCTGAAGGAAGCCTTGTGCCAGGGAGAGTTGCCGGTTTCAGGGAGGTTTTCCATGCAATGTCCACGATCTCCAGGCCCGCGATCCACGGGGGAGTGGTCATCTATGGAGCCTTTTACGGGATCTTCCTGACGGTGATACCGGCGGTGCTCCTGAGCGTGAAAGGGTTTTCCCAGAGTGAAGTGGGGGGGTTTTTCGCCCTTTTCTATATAGCGATAAGCATTTCCCAGGTCGTTTCCGGAAAGGTCGCAGATAAAGCAGGTCCGACACCGGCGATATTCACCGGGCTCCTTCTTGTCGCGGCGGGTGTTTCAGCGTTCATGTTCTTTGGGGGGATAGCTGTCCTTGCAATGCTTTTCATGGC
>JAAYDT010000036.1 GCA_012729145.1 Synergistaceae bacterium
ACCAATGCGGGCAAAACGATGGGCAGATCCAGCTTGACCCTGTTATCGCAACCGTATTCGGAAGCAAGGTCGACGTTAAATATCTCTGCGTGTTCATGATCCGGCTCTGTCCCCATGGCGCCAAAACACCGGCCGTTTATGTTGAAATGAGAGAAATCAACGGGATAATCCTTTTCCGACGCGATCTGGTTAGGGCCCGTGGTTGTAGGATAGACCGTTATCTTGCCCAGGACAGCCGCCTGGGCTATCTCGCAGGGGCCCGGGCATTCTTCTGTGCATAACGAGCACATCCCCGACAGGGGAGAAACATACTTGCTTCTGTTCCTTGCCGCTGTAAAGCCTGAACTCATGCTAGGTGAAAGTGACATAATAAAACCTCCCATTAAGGAATTGATCTTAATTCCTGTTATCACCTGACCTGCTTGAGGTCATTGTATCACTTGACAAAAATCGCAAAAAACGATCCAGCAGGGGACCAGCTCTATCCTTTTACTTCTGCCCTTTGTTCTCCAGATCTTCATATTGCCATTCCAGGTGAGTTGGTTCTGGTAATATAATATTACTGTGAAGCGAATTCTGGTTTCCCCTGATCAAAAAGGGCTGAAGGTTTTTCGAAAAGTATTTACAGGACCGGGGAATAGGGTAATATGGATACCGGAATACCAAAATTTCAGGGATGATCAAGGGAAGGGGGAATGGATATGTATTGTTTCCAATGCCAGGAAACGGCGAAGAATCAGGGTTGCACAGTAAGGGGTGTCTGCGGTAAAGCGGAGGAGACGGCTGATCTTCAGGACCTTTTGATCTACGTATGCAAGGGGATATCCGTCTTCGGGGAGGAATTGAAGAAGAGAGGAGTAGTGGACAGGGAAGCCGGGCGGTTCATCTGCAAGGCCCTCTTTGTGACCATTACCAACGCAGCCTGGGACAACAATGCCATAATCGACTGGATCAGGGAAGGCATAAGGGTCAGGGGAGAAGTTGCCAAAAAGGCCGGCGACGTTGAAGGGCCTCTTCCCGACTGTGCCACCTGGAGGGCCGAAAGCAATGAGGAGATCATCGCCAAGGCCATGTCAGACGAAGTGCGGATAACCGCGACAGGGAACGAGGATATTCGCTCCCTCAGGGAACTCCTCGTCATCGGGAGCAAGGGCATTGCCGCCTACGCAGAACATGCCGAGGTCCTCGGCTTCGAGAAGGACGAGATCTACGCGTTTCTCATGGAAGGCCTGGCCTCGACCACCAGGGACCTTCCCACCGATGAAATGGTAGGTATGGTCATGAAGGCTGGGGAAATGGCCGTCAACACCATGGCCCTCCTTGACGAGGCCAACACCACCACCTACGGCAATCCCGAGATCACTGAGGTCTACCTCGGGGTCAGGAACAACCCGGGCATTCTGGTCTCCGGTCATGACCTTAAAGACATGGAGGAACTGCTGGAGCAGACCTCAGGGACAGGGGTGGACGTCTACACTCACGGAGAGATGCTTCCGGCCAACTACTATCCTGCCTTCAAGAAATACGGTCATTTCGTGGGCAATTACGGCGGATCCTGGTGGCATCAGAACGAAGAGTTCGAGTCCTTCAACGGCCCGATCCTGCTAACCACCAACTGTCTTATCCCGGTAAAGAACGAGAACACCTATCTTGACAGGCTTTTCACAACAGGTGTCGTCAGCTATCCTGGTGCGAGATCGATCCCTGCGAGACCCAAAAATGGGAAGAAGGACTTCTCCGGGATCATCGAGATGGCAAAGAAGTGCGCTACCCCGAAAGAGATCGAAAAAGGCAAGATAGTGGGCGGTTTTGCCCACAACCAGGTCATGGCCCTGGCCGACAAGGTCGTCGAAGCCGTCAAGTCAGGAGCTATCCGGCGCTTTGTGGTGATGGCAGGATGCGACGGACGGTTCAAGTCCAGGGATTACTTCACCGAGGTGGCCAGGAACCTGCCTAAGGACACTGTCATTCTTACTGCAGGGTGTGCCAAGTACCGATACAACAAGCTTGCTCTCGGCGATATCGGAGGGATCCCCCGGGTTCTGGACGCCGGACAGTGCAACGACTCCTACTCCCTGGCGGTCATCGCCCTGAAACTGAAGGAGGCCTTCGGGCTGGCCGACGTCAACGAACTTCCCATCTCCTACGACATCGCATGGTACGAGCAGAAAGCCGTTGCCGTTCTTCTTGCGCTGCTTTCGCTGGGAGTCAAGGGGATCCGACTGGGCCCGACGCTTCCCGCCTTCCTTTCGCCGAACGTGGCCAAGGTACTGGTGGACAAGTTCGACATAAAGCCTACAGGAACGGTGGAGGAGGACATTGCGGCAATGATGGCGGGGAAATAGCCTCCGGGGATGACCTGAAGTGGGAGTGGCCGAACCTCCACTCCCACTTTTCTCTTTTTGCCCCATTTTGGGGGCCGATCGGAAAGGCCCTTTCAAGATCTCTGGACGGACTTGCAGCGGCGACGGTTCTTCCCGTGATGACCCCATGTTGCCGGCAGTGTATAATATTCAAGCTATCCTTCGTCTCCCGGGATACATCCCCCCATTCTTGCCTGGATCTTTAGGAGCGCAAAAAAGCCGGATCCCTGTCTGGATCCTGAGCTGGATCTTAACTTTGAAAGGGGAGATCTCTGGATGAAAAGACTTTTGTGCACGTTGATAACCGCAGTCCTTGTTCTTGGTGCCTTGGGAGGATCAGTGGCTGCCTCTCCCATAGAGAAGGAGGTAGTCTTCGGCGATCAGTCCTGGGACAGCATCCAGTTTCTCCATAGGGTGATGGGCTATATCCTGCAACATGGCTACGGAATGAGTCCGGTTTACAGTTTTTCCGAATCCATGCCGTCGCTCATAGGTCTCGAACGTGGAGATAACCATATCATCCTCGAGGTGTGGGTGGAGGCCCGACAGGAGTGGTGGGACTCTGCCCGGCAGGCGGGCAAGGTCCTGGGCTTCGGTAAGGTCTTCCCCAACGCTCCTTCCGGTCTCTATGTGCCCTCCTACCTGGTCAAGGGGGATCCCGAGAGGGGGATCGAACCCCTTGCGCCGGACCTCGTCTCCGTATTTGACCTGCCCAGGTATCAGCACCTTTTCCCCGACCCAGAGGACAAGGCCAGGGGGCGGGTCTACAATGCCGTCTCCGGGTGGGCCGCAAACGAGAGATACATCAAGAAATTCGATGGCTACAAGGTTGAGGGGAAACCACTCAGGGAGTACTTCAACCTCTTTGATCCGGGTTCACAGACCGCTCTCAACGCCGCTATCAGGGGTGCTCACGATCGCGGGCTCCCGATCATCGCCTACTACTGGGAACCGACCCCGCTTCTGGGGGAGCTGGACATGATCCTCCTCAAGGAACCGGAATACGATGAGAAGATCTTCAGGGAGACCTTTCTATGCCAGAACCCGGCCTTCTCAGTGGAAAAGGCCGCCAATGCCAAGTGGGTCAGCGAACACCCCGAAGTAGTTTCGCTCCTTGAGAAATTCCACCTGAGCCTGGAGGAGACCAACGAGGTATTGGCATGGATGGAAGCTCATGAAAACGATCCTCAAAAAGCGGTCCTTTGGTTCCTCAAGAACAACGCTGATCTGTGGCATTCATGGGTCGATGATCCCAAAGTGAAAGAGATGCTTGAGAAAGCTCTTGAAAAGGAAAAGATCCAGTAAGAGGACCCGGGGGGTCAGGTCCTGGAAGACCTTTTTGACTGTCAAGGAAGGCAACGTATCGGGACAGCCAGCACCTTACAGGCTGTCCCGTTCTCATCCCAGTCGAACAGAGACTCCTTCAGGCGGTTTCATCATTCTCCCCTGGAATTTTCCACCTTTTCATTTCCATCCTGAGCATCAGAAGAGCCAGCAGGAATCCGCTCAGGTCCATAACGGGAAAGGACAGCCATACCCCGTCGATCCCCAGGATACGGGGCAGGATCAGAAGCATGGGGAAGCAGAAGACTATCTGCCGGAGGACCTGGAGGACAAAGGTCGCCCTGGCCTTTCCCAGGGCCTGGAAGGTGTAGCTGGTCACGATGTAGAGTGACATCAAAGGAAGAAGCATATAGCCCAACCTCAGCCCCCGTACCGTCATTGCGCTCAGGTCGGCATCCCCCCTGGAAAAAAGGCCCACCAGAAAGACCGGGAATATCTGGACGATCACCCAGAAAAGAGAGAAAATGCCTGCGGCCGCGGCTATGGCCATCATGACTATGCTCTTGACCCTGTCCATCTTTCCTGCGCCGTAGTTGAACCCTATCAGGGGCTGGGCCCCCTCGCCGATACCCAGAGCGGGGAGGAAGAAGAGGGAGTCAAGGCTCAGGAAGATCCCCACAGCTGATATCGCAAGATCACCGCCCAGACCTCCCATGATCCTGTTTATCAATATAAGGAGGATCACAAAGGATATTTCAAGAAGTCCCGGAGATACCCCGATCGCCAGAGCAGAGAGCATTATCTCCTTCTTCGGACGCAAAAGAAGGGGACGACGGATCTTCAGGTTGCTGTAATAGCGATAGAAATAGAGGACCCAACCAAGGGCGATTGCCTGCGCAATGGTGGTCCCCCAGGCGGCTCCCTTTACGCCCCAACCCAGTCGGGCAATGAAGAGCCAGTCAAGGAAAATGTTGGTCATGGTCCCTACAAGCATGGTTCCCATGGCCCAGCGAGGTGCCCCTTCGGATCTCATAAGTCCATTCATGGAAAAGGTTATTACCAGGAAGGGCATTCCCAGTGCAACGATCCTCAGATATCCCAGGGCCTCTCTGATGACAAGCTTGCTGGCTCCGAAAAGTGTGAGCATCTGCTCCCCGCAGCAGTAGCCGGCCAACAGGAGGATGGAACCACCTGCGATAGCCATAAGAAAAGCGTTTCCCAGCACCTCTTCTGCCCGGGTCCTGTCGCCCCTGCCCAGACTCCTTGAAACGAGTGATGATGAACCCACAGCTACAAGTATCCCGGCTGTGATGGCCAGTCCAAAATAGGGGAAGGCAACGGTGACAGCCGCTAGGCCCCGGGAACCGACTATCCTGCCGATGAACATCCGGTCCACTATGTTGTACAGGGCATTGGACAGAAGACCTACTATTGCCGGCATTGAAAAACGGAAGAGCAGGCTTCCGACGGGATCCCGACCCATCACCTCCGTACGCAGATCGTAGGACACGGTCTCACTCTCCTTGAAATATTAACTCGACAACTGAAGAGGGACCGAAGGAAACCCCCGGCCCCTCTAGGACAGCACTTTCCCGGGGGTGTCATGCCTGACCGGATGTGGCCTTACCCTTGACAGACCTCCTGTAGATCTTTCGGCCGGCCCAGGCGAATATGAAAAGAACCAGAGCCATGGCTGCCAGTGGAAGAAGTATGGCCATTAGCGAAAGAAAGATCGAGCCGCCAGATTCAGCGGTGGAGACCACGGGGTTGCCGAGCCCCCCGGTTGTGAAGGCCGATGCCGCCCTGGTGAGTACCGTCGCCCCCTGAACCAAACCTGCCGCGGTACCCCCTGTTATAGCGGAGATGCTCCATTTCAGGAAGGGGGTCATCTCGGGAAGGACTGAAGCGGTGATGAAAGTGCCTGCGATGATCGCTGCCGGTGTAGCCACGGTGTCAAGCATGTTGTCGAACCATGGGACGTAGTATCCGGCTATCTCAAAGAAAGTGGCGGTGCCCAGCGCGACCGTCGCCGTTGGAGTGGCAACCCACTGGAAACCTTCTGCAAGCTCGATATGTCCCGTCTGCGCTGCAAGGCTCATGACCAGCAGGGGTACGAAAACCCGGAAACCACAGGAGGCACTTAAACCCAGTCCGACGAAAAGAGCAAGAATGTTTTCCATGATATGTATTGTAGACCGATTCTATCGGTCCGGGTAATTAATATACAGTTTAATTTAAAAGGTGAAGAGTTGGGATGAGTATCTCTAAGGAAATTTATTCTTTCTAAGAATATAGGAATATAATATTATTTTAGGGATACTTACCATCTGCCTGTCAGGGAGGGGAAAAAATGCATGACATTGAAGCCATACCAAGTCCGGGAAGGAAGTACCGAAAAAGAGACCTAGAGGGGCTTGACCCTGTCCTTCTTGGAGCGCTTCTCAGAGAAAGAATCCACCATAACATAGAGGTTCCTCTATATTCAATGCTACAGAGGCGACCTTTCAAGGCTGTCCCGAATTTTGGGCTTCAGGCCCAACTCGTCTACGATGAGTGGGTGCGTAGAGGTCTTCCCCAGGATGGCCCGGACCTGGATTGGGCAAAACGGTATATCGATATAGCCGCGCAGGTAAGAAGAGGCGAAAGGCCCGGTATACCGGAACTGGTAGTTTCGATTCCCGAACCTTTCACGAAAAGCGAGATGGAGGTTGTCCGAAAATTAATCTGGGGACGCTGTTCCATCCGGAACTGGACTTCAAGGCCAGTTCCAGAAGATCTGATCGAAAAGATCCTCGAAGCAGGCAGGGCTGCCCCGGTAGGGTGCAACCTTGATGCTGTACGCTTTGTCGTCCTTAGGACCCCTGAGGAAAAAAGCATTATCTGGAGCGATATCCCCACCGACAATGCAGTGATCATAGTGATCTGCTACGACCGGCGGATAGCGGAAACTGTCGGTCAGGACAAGATGGTGCCCCAGAACCTGGGATACGATGCCGCTGCCGCTGGAGATCACATGTTGCTCATGGCTCATGCCCTTGGCCTTGGGGGGGTGTGGCTTTCGAAGACCGCCAAGTCAGAACATACTGAGGATACGGGCAAGATATTCAAGGAACTGTACGGACTTCCGGACCACATCGAGGTGGCGCTTCATGTTGCCGTCGGCTGGCCCGCCTCCGGGATCATAAAAAGCAAAAGAATTCCCCTGTCTGAAATGATCATTGCAAAGAAATAAAATTCTCTTTTACACAACTGTATCTCCTGCTGACGGGGAGTAGGGTGGACCTTGTTCCCATCACAACCCTACTCCCCCAAAACCCCTTCACCCCTAAAGATCCCCAAAAAATTGATCCACTCCCAAGGCTAGTTCAGTGAGATAGAGAGACATGCTAAGGTTAGATTTTCTTCGAAAAATTCCCTATCTTTTATCTATCCCTCCAGCGGAAGGGGGGTTCACAGACCCCGTAGAAGGCTGCCTTCTCCCCCTTCATGAAGGCCCAGTTCTGGTTGGCGTAGTCGTAGTGCCACCACTCATCGGGCAAGTTGGTGAAACCCGCTCCCGTCATGGCCTTGTACAGGATCCTGCGGTTCTCAAGTACGATGAGGGTATTCTCTGAAGTTGCTCCCCCCGACAAGACCTTGTTTTCGTAGTATACCGTTCCAGACCTGTCGGTGGTCTCGTCGAACGCGGAGCCCATGTCAAGCAAGAAGCCGTCCTTGTCGGCAAGGGTTATGTCGACGGCACCTCCCGTTACGTGGGGTGAAGGCCGCCCGGGATCCGTCGAAGGAGCAGCTACGAAACGGGATGCCATACGGGCGATATAGTCGCCATCCTTGTCGGGCATGATCTCCCTGAGTTCGGCGCAGTACCTTTTGAAGAGCAAGGACTGTAGCGAAGGAGGCCGCCATCCGTCGAGCAGGACCAGCCGAAGACCGGACGGAAGCAGCCTGGCGGCTTCCAGGAGCAGCGACAGTACCCGGCGCCTGACGTAACACTCTGCTATGGCTCCGTCGAGACCGTTAAGGAAATAGACAGGGTGGGAAAGAAGCCTCTCCGGCACAAGGCTAGCCGGGACCAGTTCCTCCCGGCACTCATCTATGGGCACTGATTGTGCTTCTTCCCAGTCGAAGGGTTTTCCCTGGGGTATAGGTGGCCATCCTCTTTCTGTTCCCATTTCGTTCAACCCCCTAGAGGTTCAGGATCCACGGTATCAATGTGGTGAGAAAGGGGAAGGTTATAACTGCCATCAGCACGACCAGCGCCACTCCGATGAAGGGCCATATGTGGACAAAAACGTCGGTCAGCCTGACCTTCCCTACCGCCGCCACGATATAGTTGCAGGCCCCCATGGGCGGCGTTATCAGTGCGATGGTAACGTTAAGTGTCATTACCACGCCGAACTGCAACGGGTCTATTCCCGCCTTCAATGCAATGGGGGCAAAGATCGGGGTCAGAAGGGTCAGGGTTGAGATCTCCTCCATGAACATGCCGACAGGAAATATCACCGCGCTGAGGACGACCAGAAGGAGCCAGGGCCTGTCCATGAGACCCGCCTCCAGGATGAATGCCGCGAAGCGTTGTGGTATCTGCTCCCATTTCAGAAGCCATCCAACCACAGTTGCAGCTCCCATTATAAGGAAGATCGAACTGGTAAGCCGAACCGTCTCGTATAGCGACTCCCCAAGGGTCCTCCAGGTCAGTTGTCTCGTGTAGAAAACCCCTGTAACAAGGCAATAGGCTACTGCCAGAGCCCCTGATTCGGTGGGAGTGACGATCCCTGTTATGATGCCCCCCAGTATAATAAGGGGGGCAAGAAGTGCCACTGCCGACCTGGCCAGGATCTCCTTTTTGCGTTTGCGGACATCCTCGAGATCGGTGACCGGAACATGGTAAATAATGGAATAAAAGTAATTCATCACCATGAAGGCTCCTCCCAGGACCAGGCCAGGAAGTATTCCGGCCGCAAAGAGCCCCCCGATGGAGGTGTTGGTCATGGTGGCGTATATGATCATGAAGATGCTTGGAGGTATTATGGGACCGATCAGTGCGCTTCCCGCCGTCAGGCCGGCCGAGTAGGAGGGAGAGAAGCCGTCCTTGACCATTGCCGGGATCAGGATCGATCCCAGTGCAGAAGCGTCCGCAGCGGCGGATCCGTTGACCCCTGAGAGGATAATGCTTCCCACCACATTCACGTAACCTAGCCCTCCGTGAACGGAGCCCACCAGCAGCCTGCAGAAATCAAGCAGGCGGTCAGTCAGTCCCGAGCGGTTCATAAGTATTCCCGCAAGTATGAAAAATGGAATGGCCATCAAAGTGAAGGAATCCATCCCGCCGAAGAACTGTTGGCTCATCACCCTCAGCAGGGAGAGATCCCCAAGCGCCAAAATTCCTGCCAGCGATGCCGAAAGGAGCGACAGGTAGAGGGGCATGCCGAGGACCATCAGTACCAGGAAGGAAAACAGCATCAAAAAACCCATATCAGCTCTCCCTTCCCCTGAGATGGAGCAGCACCGTCCCCGCAAGGAGCAGGGCGAAACCCGCCGGAAGCGCCATCAGAGGAAAGGTCTTGGGGATGTTCAGGGCCAGGGTCTTCATATGCCAGATCCTTGTGGCGTTCACCCAGCCGAGACAGATCATCAGGATAAGAATAGCCACCGAAAGAAGGAATCTGCCCAATTCAACGGCCCGTTGCAGATATTGCGGGAAACGGGGGACCACGAAATCCACCGTCATATGGTCCCCCCTGACTGCAGCGCCCAGGGCCCCGAGCATCACTATCCAGACCAGGGAGAAACGGGCCACCTCTTCGGTCCAAATAAGGGAACTTTTCAGGACATAGCGGCAGAAGACACCCAGGAGGATGTCCCCGACGTTGACTGCGAGCATGAAGCAGGCAGTCCAGGCGCTTAGTGTCTCCAGGCGGGTTATCCATCTCTCGAGCCCCTTCTCCCCTTGGCTCCCCGAAAACATCATTTCGGACCTATTTTGACTTTTCGTTGGCGTTCCTTGCGCACTCAAGGGCCAGGTCGAGCCAGTCCTGTCCCACCTTAGCCTTCAGCCACTCAACGTAGGCCGGCTGTCCCGCCTTGCGTAAAGTCTCCATCTCGTCGTGGTTCGGGGCATAGGCGATCATTCCTTTTTCCACCAGGAAGTCGATGTCCTTCTGGTCGGCATCCTGCATGGCCTGCCTGTTAAGCGCGTTCGCCTTCTTCGCGGCCTCGATGATGACGCTCCTTTGTTCGGCGGGAAGCGAGTCGAGAAGATCACCGTTTATCACAAGGAACTGGTCGGAGTACTGGATATTGGCAAGGGTGAGATACTTCTGGACCTCGTAGAGGCTTCCCATCTTGATATACATGGCAGGGTTCATCTGCCCGTCGACAACGCCGGACTTGAGAGCCATGTAGAGTTCGGTCCATGGGATGGGTGTTCCGCTGGCGCCGAATGATTCGAAGAGGATCACCTGTCCCTCGTCCATCCCGCGGAACCTGAGCCCCTTGAAATCGTCAGCGGTCCTGATCTCCTTCTTGTTGTTTGTGAAAGCAAGGAATCCGCCCTCTTCGACGGCCTCAAGCAGGTAGGCTCCTGTACGCTGATGGAACTCCTCCCTGGCCCTGTTCCAATAGCGGCTCTCGTCAAAAAAGAGGTGAGCGGCTTCGTAGCTGTCGAACATGAAGGGCACTGCCGAAGCGTATATCTCAGGGAAGACCGGTGCCACCCCGGCAAAGGATGCCACGTTGATCACGGGCTGGTTCATTCCCTGCTTCGTCAGAAGCTCCATTCGTTCCTCTTCGTTCCCGAGCTGGCTGTCAGGGAAGAGCCTGATTGTCACCTCACCGCCGGTTCCCTCTTCGACCAACTTCTTGAAGTTGACGGCGTAAAGATGGACGGCGTTGTTATCCACATCAGCTGGTCCGTTGTAGGACATCTTCACCTCAACGGAAGCCATGGAGGTTCCCGAAACGGCCAGGCAAAAAACCAACAGCAGGATTGCAGCGAAAAACTTACCATACCTCATAGTGAACGACCTCCCTCAAAAGAATCCGGATCAGGGTGTCTCGAATGTTGAGAGGCAGGTCCATCTTAAGGCACCCTGTTAAATCAATGATACCAAATCTGACCGTACCACCCCAACCATAGACAAGATGGTCCCGGAGGTGAAAGAATAGTCAGGGCACACTACAACAGGGTGAAGATCGAGGAGTTGTGATCGTTGACAAAAGATGTTGAAAGAAAGAAGGTCGGCCTCGCCCTTGGCGGGGGTGCGGTTCTTGGAGCAGCCCACATAGGTGTCCTGAAGGCATTGAAGGAAAACAACATAAGGGTTGACCTCGTATCCGGTACCAGCGTCGGTTCTTTCATCGGCGCCCTGTATGCCTTCGGAATGCCGTGGGACCAGATAGACAGGATAACCAGGGAACTGAAGTGGCTTGACGTATCAAGCATATCCATATCAAGATACGGCCTTCTCTCCAACAGCGGGCTCGGCGAGCTGATAATGGAACATCTTGGCGACGTCACTTTTGAACAGGCCAAGGTCCCCCTGGCAGTAGTGGCCACCGATATATCCAGCGGTGAAGAGGTGGTATTGACCAGCGGCAGCGTGGCCCAGGCGGTCATGGCCAGCAGCTGCATTCCTGGCGTATTCGTCCCTGTCGAGATAGACGGCAGGCTGCTGGTAGACGGGGGGGTGGTCGAGAACGTGCCCATAGACCCACTGAAGAGGATGGGGGCGGAGTACGTGATCGGGGTCGATCTCAATTCGGGCCGGAGGGCAGAAAAGCCTGAGAACATTGTAGATGTACTGCTGAGGTCATTCCACTTTCTGAGGAGGTCCGCCACACGCCGACAGACAGGGGAGGCTGACCTCCTGATAGTGCCCGACCTGACGGGATTCAACATGTACGACCTTGATCAGGCAGGAGAACTCTTCGAGGCGGGTTACCAGGAAGCTGCAAAAATGCTGGGGGACTTGTGACCATTGTTTCAGGGGCAAAGGATCCTTTGGCCTTGACAGGTTGGCCTGCTGCATGGGTTTTTCCCGCAATATTTCTCCTGGACTGTACATTGATCGGGGAGTAGCTTAATATATGTTCGGACCAAAACATTTTTTGTTTTTTAAAAACGGGGGTGGCCTTATGAAGAAGTTCCTAACGGCGATGTTGATTGTTTTGATGATCTCAGGCGTTGCCTTTGCCGGCGGAGACCAGAACTGTGAGCAGCACCATTCTGACAAGGGCCAGGGTTCGGTCGGGGCCAGCAACCCGGGGAACGGCGACCAGACCCAGAAGGGCAAGTAGTTCGGAATTTTCAATATTCTCAGTACCCGGTACGATAGATGTTGTCCAAGAAAGGCGGTCCCTCTTGGGGGCCGCCTTTCTTTGGCGCCTGTTTTCGGGGTCTTTCTTGGGTTATAGTTGGAACAGCCTTTGGAGGACAGTTCCATAATCAGGCAAGGGAGGGAGATCCTTGGCAAAAGTCACGATCCAGCAGCTACAGAAGATGAAAGAAGACGGAGAGAAGATCTCCATGGTGACCGCTTACGATTTTTCCCAGGCTGTGCTGGTGGAGAAGGCGGAGATAGAGGTGATCCTCGTTGGCGACTCTCTTGCCATGACCACCCTTGGTCACGAGGGTACGACGGCCCTTACCACCGACGAAATGATCGCCCATATCAGGCCTGTGGTTAAGGGAGCTCCTTCTCCCATGGTGATCGGCGATCTCGTATTTGGTTCCTACAACGAAAGCATTGCCCAGGCGATCCATTCATCGAATCGCCTCATCAAGGAAGGCGGGTGCGATGCGGTCAAGCTGGAAGGGGCACTCCCTGATACTGTCCGGGCTATTGTCGATGCAGGGATAGCCGTACAGGGACACCTGGGGCTGACCCCTCAGACAGCGGTCCTTCTTGGGGGTTTCAAGGTCCAGGGCAAAGGGCATGACGCAGCGCTAAAACTGCTGGACGATGCCAGGAGGCTTGAGGAGGCAGGGGTTTTCTCCATCGTACTGGAGTGTGTTCCAGAGGAACTTGGAAGGGTCATGTCGCAGATTGTCAGCGTCCCTGTAATTGGCATAGGGGCCGGAAGGTTCTGTGACGGCCAGGTGCTGGTATTTCACGATATGCTTGGGCTCTTCGACAGGTTTACTCCAAGATTCGTCAAGCAGTACCGACAGATAGGACAGGAGATAGTTGGCGCCTTCCAGGAATTCAAGGAAGAGATCAGGAACGGTTCCTTCCCATCGGAAGAGCACGCCTTTTCAGGTTTTTCAAGGGAAGAAGCCGATGGTATTCTTGCTGGGATCAAGTCCCGAATGAACTAGACTGCCTCGTTGAACTCCTCCCGGTACCTTGCAACGCCTCTGGCGCCCTCCATTGCCACCCAGTTGAGGATCAGGACCATGAATGCCTCGTCGGGGACGTTCTCCCACTGGCAGGCAATGCCGTATTTCGAGGCCATCTCGAAACCAAATCGAGGATAGTAGCTGGGGTGTCCGAGGACAACGACAAAGGGACAGTTACGTTCTCTCAGAACCTCTAGGCCTTTCCTGACAAGATGTGAACCAATACCTTGTCCCTGTCTGTCAGACAATACGGCCATCGGGGCGAGTCCCATGCCCTCGATCACGCGGCCGGAGACTTCGATGGTGACGGGAGAGAAGAAGATGTGCCCCACGACCCGGCCCGCTTCCAGTGC
>JAAYDT010000006.1 GCA_012729145.1 Synergistaceae bacterium
AGGCTACAGGGGCGATCGACGGGGCCATAGGGAAAGCGGTCCTCGGGTTGAAGGGCAAGGAGAAGCTTATGATCCCTATCACGATGCTTATCTTCTCCATAGGTGGAGCCACTTACGGCATGGCTGAGGAGGTCATCGTCTTCATCCCGATCGGGGTCGCCCTGGCGAGAGCCGTCGGTTACGACGACGTCGTCGGGGTGGCCATGATGTCAACCGGTGCCGCCGTGGGATTCTCGGGTGGAACCCTGAACCCCTTCACTGTAGGGGTGGCCCAGAGCATCGCCGAACTTCCCCTGTTCTCCGGGCTCGGGCTGCGTTTCGTCGGCCACGTGGTTCTCTACGTCATAGCCTGCTGGTACGTCATGCGCTATGCGGCGAAGGTCAAGGCCGACCCTTCCCAGAGCATTGTCTACGACCTGATGGAGGCTGACCCTGAGCGCCACACAGTTTCGCCCGATCTCCCCTTTACCGGCACCCACAAACTGGTCATGCTGGTAATTGTGGCCAGCTTCGCCTACATGATCTGGGGAGTTATCGAGAAAGGCTTCTACATCATGGAGCTCTCCACGGTCTTCATGGCAATGGGTATCCTGGCGGGTCTATTCGGACGCCTGGCACCGAGCAGGATAGCCTCGTCTTTTGTAGAGGGTGCCAAGACCATTGCCTTCGGTGCGCTGGTGGTGGGTATCGCACGTGCCATCCTGGTGGTCATGTCCCAGGGGCAGATCGTGGACACGGTCATCAACGCCCTGGCGTCATGGGTAGCCATGCTCCCCGGTGCGTTGACCGCTGTGGGCATGTTCCTCGTTCAGGTGGTTATCAACTTCTTCATACCCTCGGGCAGCGGACAGGCGGCTACGACCATGCCTATCATGACGCCCCTTGCGGACCTTGTGGAGATATCCAGGCAGACCGCGGTTCTGGCTTACCAGTACGGCGACGGTTTCACAAACCAGATAATCCCCACTTCGGCGGCTTTGATGGGCGTCCTCGGCATGGCCAGGATGCCCTACGAACGCTGGTTCAAGTTCATATGGCCACTCATGGTATTCTGGATCGTAGCAGGATCGGCAATGGTGTTCATAGCGGCGGTGATCAATTACGGGCCTTTCTAAGGGGGTGCCCGGGCGGGGAGGGGCTGAGCCCCTCCCCGCACCACAGGGAATGAGGTGTTTGTGATGAACAGGTCTTTAACGAAGATAATATCGACAGTCTCTTCCGGCGAGATCGCGGAGCTAACCGCCCGTTTCATCCGGATCCCCAGCCACTGGGATGTACCCACCAGGGAGGAAGAGATGGTGGAGGCCGTGGCCTCCTTTCTTTCAGAGGAAAAGATCCCTTTCACTCTCCAGCATGTGGGAGGTACAAGGAACAATATAATCGCCACCATCAAGGGCGAAGGAGGAGGGAAGAGCCTTGCCCTTTCAGGTCATCTCGACACAGTCCCTCCCTACAACATGGAGGTCGAGCCCTTCGCAGCGGAGATCTCCGACGGGAAGATCTTCGGGCGCGGGGCCGTGGATATGAAGGGTCCCGTGGCCGCAATGCTGATGACCCTGGCGGCATACAGGAGGGCTGAAGTGCCACTGAAGGGTGATCTGGTCTTTGCCGGGGTTCTTGCAGAGGAGACCAACAGCGACGGAAGCGAGACGCTTATCAGGTCGGGCTTCAGGACCGACGGCGCAATTGTAGGGGAGCCCTCCGACAGGGAGTACGCCATAGGCCACAGGGGCCTGGAGTGGATAGAGGTGGAATTTTTCGGGAAGACCGCCCACGGCGGTGTCCCCCAGGACGGGATCAACGCCATAGTTCATGCAGCAAGGTTCATAGGCCAGGTCCAGGAGAAGATCGTTCCGAAGCTGGCCCTCAGGGGCCACCCCCACATGGGGCCTTCGGTAATGAACTTCGGGCGCATTGAGGGGGGGACACAGCCGAGCACTGTGGCCGATCACTGTTTGGTAAGGATGGACAGGAGGTACATATCGTCGGAATCTCTCGATGAGGTGATAGCCGAATACCAGGGGATCCTGGACGAGCTTTCAAGGGAGGATCCTACTTTCAGGGCGGAACTAAAACTCATGGACATAGGGACCATGGCGCACTTCCATCACGTTCCCCTGGAGACCTCTCCCGATGATCCCATAGTGAAGGCCGTTGTTGACTCCATACGGGATGTTAGCCGCATAGAACCCAAAATGACTACCAGGAGAGGCTGGACCGATGCGGCGATCTTTGGTCACTACGGCAAGATACCCACTGTTGTCTTCGGCCCCGGTAGCCTTTCGAGATCCCACAGCAAGGCGGAATTCATAACCGTCGATGAACTGGAGGAAGGTTTCAGGACCTATGTGTCAATAGCCGCCCGTTTCTGCGGGCTGGCATAAAAGAGGTGAGCGGTAATGGATATCGTAGTCAGGAACGGAACCGTCATCGATCCGGTCTCCCTGAACGAGACAAGGGCCGATGTCGGTATCAGGAACGGCATCTTCGCCTTCGTAGGAGAGGGTGCCCCGAAAGGCAGCCTTGAGCTTGACGCGTCGGGATCACTGGTGCTGCCTGGATTGATCGACACCCACATGCACTTCGAGCATCGCGTGGGCGACCCTTACACGGTACTAAGGTCTCTCCTTCTTCAGGGAGTCACCACGGCTTTCGCGGGGCACTGCGGAGAGGGCGTAATGATGAAAGAATACAAGGAGTGGTTCAGCCAGAACCCGGTCCTGAACATGGGGTTCATGACAGGGGCCAGCACTCTCAGAAGGGCCGTGGGTGCCGAAGACAGGTATTCTCCGGCGAACTCCGGGCAGATATCGATAATGGAAGGGCTTCTGGAGGAGAACCTGCGGGAGGGGGCAAGAGGGCTCTCCTTCGGGCTTGAATATGCCCCCGGGACCTCATGGGAGGAGCTATCGCGTCTGGCCAGGGTGGTCTCCCGTTTCAGTCATAGACTTATCTCCATTCACATAAGGAGCGACGGCCACCAGAGCCCCGCGGCAGTGGCCGAAGCCATCAATGTTGCCAGAGAGAGCGGGGTAAGGGTCCAGATATCCCACCTGGGGAGCATGACTGCCTTCGGCCACTCCGGTGAAGCCCTGGATATGATCGAAAAAGCGAGAGGCGAAGGGGTGGATGTGACCTTCGACGTTTACCCCTACTATGCCTTTGCTGCCCGGATAGGGTCGGCTGTATACGACCCAGGTTTCGAAGAGCGCCTGGGGAAGGGTCTTGAGAGCCTGGAGGTGTCGACGGGCAAGTACAAGGGAGTTCCCCTGACTCCGGAGGTCTTTGCCAGGGCCCGGGAAGAGGACCCCGACGCATACGTGATCGCCCATGTGATGAACCCCCGGGAGGTCGACATGTGCCTTCTTCATCCGGACAGCGCCATTGCATCCGACGCTGTTCTAAGGGGCGACGAAGGTCATCCGAGGGCTGCAGGCACTTTCCCCATGGGGATAGGAATACTCAGGAATGCAGGGCTTTCGTGGCCAGAGGCCGTAAGGCACGCCACTTCGAGGCCGGCGGAGATGATGTGGCACAAGGGGGGAAGGATCGTCGAAGGTGCCAACGCCGAACTGGTCGTGATCGACCCCGACTCCTACGAGGACAGGGGCAGGTTCGGGGCACCCCTGGTTGCACCAGGAGGAGTAAAATGGGTTATCCTCAACGGTGACGTTGCCGTCGAGGAAGGTGAAATTGTCGGTTCTCCCAACGGCCAGATCCTTCTGGCAGAATGAGGGGGTGAGTTGATATGGTTGATGCAAGTGAACTCTGGAAGGAAGTAGAGGAAGAGATAGAACGTTTTTCGAAGCATGCGATAGATCTCAGTGACTGGCTTGCGAAGAACCCGGAGGTCTCCGAGCAGGAGTTCGAGGCCTGCAGAAAACATACGACCTTCCTTGAGAGTGCGGGTTACACCGTAGAGACGCCCTTCATGGATATCGAGACCTCCTTCTTTTCCAGGAAAGGTGATCCTGCAGGTCCGAAGGTCTGTCTCATGTTCGAGTACGACGCCCTTCCCGGCGTCGGTCACGGATGCGGTCACAACGTATCCGGTGCCATGTCGGGTCTTGCGGCCGTGGGCCTGGGCAGGGTTATGGACAGGATCAAGGGGGAACTGGTCCTGGTGGGGACCCCGGCCGAGGAGACCAACGGCTCCAAGGTGGTACTGGCTGAAAAAGGGATCTTCGACGGCATGGACCTTGCAATGATGATCCATAGCAGCGACATCTTCACCTATGCCGGTTACCGAAGCCTGGCCATGGACGCTATAGAGTTCCGCTTCACCGGAAAGCCCGCTCACGCGGCCGGGGAACCCTGGGCCGGGAGGAATGCCCTCAACGGGGTGCAGCTGCTCTTCCATGCCATAGACATGCTCCGGCAGCATATTATCCCCGAAGCCAGGATCCACGGGATCATATCCGAGGGGGGTCTCGCCCCCAACATAGTCCCGGAGCACGCCGGTGCCAGGTTCTACTTCCGGGCTCCCAAGAGGCCCATCCTCGACCAGATTGTCTCAAGGATCTACAACTGTGCCCTAGGTGCAGCCCAGGCGACGGAGACGGAGGTGACCTGGAGGAACTTCGAGTACAGCTTCGATGACATGCTCAAGAACGACGCCGGTGAAAAGTTTGTGGAGGATGTACTGAAGGATCTCGGTGTGCCGATCGTTCCGTCCCTCGGGACCAAGGGGTCTTCTGATGTGGGTAACGTATCCTACCGGTGCCCGGCACTTCAGCCCAAACTGAGCATAGTCAACGAGGAAATGGCCTCCCACACCCACGAATTCGCTGAGGCGACCCTTTCCGACAGCGCCCATGAAGCCCTGGTGACGGGTGCCAAGGTGATGGCGAGGACGGCACTGGCAGTGTTCCTCGATGACGACCTCCGCAGGAGGATCCGTGAAGATTTTGAGAAGGAGAAACAGGAAGCGCAGCACTATCACTGATCCCGAACCTGTTAATAAAAGACTTCCGGGCCCCGGTCGAATGACCGGGGCCCGGTCTCGACAGGGAGGTCCCAAACATGTTTCGTTGCCCATGGTCAGAGTCGCACCAGCTTCTTATGGACTACCACGACAAAGAGTGGGGGGTGCCGACCCATGATGACCGGGTCCACTTCGAGTTCCTGGTCCTTGAGTCCTTTCAGGCAGGGCTCAGCTGGCTGACGGTACTTAAGAAAAGAGAGAACTTCCGAAGGGCCTTCGAGGACTTCGACCCTGTCAGGATCGCCAGGTACAGGGATAGCGACCTTGAAAGGCTCCTTTGCGATGAAGGCATCATCAGGAACAGGCAGAAGATCCTCGCCGCTGTCAGGAATGCCCGTGCCTTCCTCGACCTGGCGGAACGAGAGGGTTCATTCTCAACCTGGCTATGGGATTTCGCTGACGGCAGACCCATTGTCGGAGGTTGGGATACCCAGGAACAGATACCCGCCAGAACCCCCTTGTCGCAACATGTAAGCAGGGAGCTCAAGTCAAGGGGGTTCGGCTTCATGGGACCCGTGGTGGTCTACTCCCACATGCAGGCGGTCGGACTGGTAAATGACCATCTCCGGGACTGCTTCCGCTACGCCGAACTTTCCTCCCGAAGGACTTGGTCCTCCTCTACTGAGAGGTCGTCCACTCCTGCGAGAGACTCTACGTGATGTCTGAGTTCGTGTATCATTGTCTCCCTGATCTCTTCGTTCCACTCTTCAAAGGGAGCACTCCCGAGCATTTCCCGGAAGGACCCGTAGTAGAGGATGATGAGGTTTCCCAGTCCAGGATCTTCCAGGTACTCCCCCATGATGACGTAGTCGCCGTCCTCCCGGATCGAGGGTTCGACTATTATTCCTCCGTTCAGACGACTGAAAAGTTCGGTCGGCAGCGATCCGGCTATCTCTTCGGCGTTGTGTCTGAATTGTTTAAGGCTCATGAGCGGCATCTAAGGACCTCCCAATTAGAATTTCTCCCTGCCATAATTTTGCAGCTGACTGGCGGGGCGTGACAAGTGTATTATGTATGTGAAAAATTGTGCTAAAATAACATTTGGTAAATATCATTCCTACAGGGAGGTAGGTTTTTAATGAAATTCTCCAAGAGGATAACCTCGATGCAATCTTCGCCGATCCGCAGGCTTGTCCCCTATGCCGAGGCTGCAAAGGCGGAGGGCAAAAAGGTTTACCACCTCAACATCGGCCAGCCCGACATAGTAACCCCGCCTGGTTTCCTGGAGTCCATCAAGAAATTTGCCGGGGACGTGATCGCCTATTCGGCATCCCACGGCAGTTACGAGCTCATTGATGCCATGATAGACTACTACAAGGGTTTCGATATTAACCTGGAGAGAAAGAACCTTATCGTCACCAACGGTGGCAGCGAGGCTCTGTCCTTTGCCCTCATGGCCACCTGTGACCCCGGTGACGAGGTTCTTGTCCCCGAACCCTTCTACGCCAACTACAACGCCTTTGCCTCCTCGGTCAACGTAAAGCTGGTCCCCATTACCACCAGGGCAAGGGAGGGTTTCCACCTGCCTCCCAAGGCGGAGATACTTAAGAAGATCACCCCCCTTACAAGGGCCATTCTCTTCTCCAACCCTGGTAACCCCACGGGAGTCATCTACACCAGGGAAGAGATGGAGATGATCGCCGACATAGCCCTTGAGAAGGATATCTACGTCATTGCCGACGAGGTCTACAGGGAGTTCGTCTACGACGGTCTCAAATACACCAGCTTCGGCAACATCAAGAGGCTCGAGGACAGGGTCATCATCGTCGACTCCATCTCCAAGCGCTACAGCGCCTGCGGGGCCAGGATAGGTTGCATCCTCTCCAGGAACGAAGAGCTCATGGCCCAGACCATGAAGCTTGCCCAGGGGAGGCTCTGCGTACCAACCCTGGAGCAGGTGGGCGCCGTGGCACTCTACAAGACCCCCAAGTCCTATCTTGAGGAGGTCAACAAGGAGTACCAGGCGCGAAGGGACATCCTCATCTCCAAGGTCAGGGAGATGCCCGGAGTTATCTGTGAAGAGCCCAAAGGTGCCTTTTACGTGGTGGCCAAGCTCCCCGTCGACGATGCCGAAAAGTTCGTCATCTGGATGCTGAAGGACTTTCACGTCGACAACGAGACAGTCATGATGGCCCCGGCCGAGGGCTTTTACGCTACGCCCGGCCTCGGAAGGGATGAGGCCCGGCTAGCATACGTCCTCAAGAAGGAGGACCTGTCCAGGGCCATGGACATCCTCAAGGCCGGCCTCGAGGCTTACCCGGGAAGGATCAAGTCCGCTTCCAACTTCTAGCTTTAGTGAACCGGTCAGAAGAACGCTTTAGCCGCCCCTTCCAGGGGCGGCTTTTTCTTGACCTTGAACGGCTGGTCTGGTAACATTTCGTTGTTTGGCCAAATGAGCAAAGGAGAAACGGCGATGGATGCTCTTCTGAACTTCATCAAGGCACTGGCGGATATTCAGAGGGTAAGGATCATCTATGCCCTGTCGGAAGGGGAACTGTGCCTCTGCAGTCTCCAGGAAATACTCGAGCTGTCCCCTTCGACTGTCTCAAGGCATGTATCGGTTTTAAAACAGGCCGGCCTGGTAGTATCCCGTAGGGAAGGCAAATGGCGGTATTTCAGACTTGCCCCCGGACTGGAGAAAACACCGGGGGGTGATCTTGTCAAATGGCTTGTCAGAAACCTTGAGGACGATCACAAAGCCGGGATCCAGGCTGAAAAGGTAGCCCTCTTGAGGGAACAGCAGAATGAAAGATGCGCTCCCTGCAGTGACGGACTGAAAAAGAGACAGAAGAGGAATGGAAGGGGACAGGTTGGATGAGCCAGAAATTCAACAACAGCGAACGAAAGATGACCAACGTTTTCGAGCGTTACCTTACCCTATGGGTAGCTCTCTGTATCATAGGAGGGATAGTCCTTGGCAAGATAGCCCCCGGTTTTGCCAAAACCCTCGACAGCATGGCCATTACGGTGAATGGAGCCCCGGTTGTATCGATACCCATCGCTATATGCCTCTTTTTCATGATGTACCCCATCATGGTCAAGATAGACTTCGGAGAGGTGGTCAAAGCGGGGAAGAGCGGCAAACCGGTCTACCTTACCCTGTTCATCAACTGGGCTGTAAAGCCTTTCACTATGTACGCCATAGCGATGTTCTTCCTGGGTTTTGTCTTCAAAGGTTTCATAGGCCCCGATGCGGTAGACCTCGTGAAGATGCCCTTCGGGCTGAACCTCCCTGTAGGAGCGGCTCATGGAGCCGGCGTAGTTGTACTGGAGAACGGGATCAAAATGCTTCAGGTCCCTTTGTGGAGAAGCTACCTGGCCGGGGCGATCCTTCTCGGCATAGCGCCGTGCACCGCCATGGTGCTTGTGTGGAGCTACCTTTCCCGCGGCAACGACGGTCTCACCCTTGTCATGGTGGCCATTAATTCCCTTACGATGCTTGTTCTCTACGGTGTTCTGGGCGGTTTCCTTCTTGGTGTCGGCAGGCTCCCGGTTCCGTGGCAGGCCTTGCTGCTGTCCATAGGTGTCTACGTCGCTCTCCCGCTGGCGGCGGGCTATTACTCCAGGAAGTGGATGATCGGCGCCAGAGGTATCCAGTGGTTCAGGGAGCAGTTCCTGCATTATCTCACCCCTGTGACCATTCTGGCCCTTCTGACGACCCTGGTCCTTCTCTTCAGCTTCAAGGGAGAGGTCATAGTGGCAAATCCGCTGACGATCCTCTGGATAGCCGTCCCTTTATTTACCCAGACGATCCTGATATTCGCCATAGGATATGCTCTTGCAAAAAAGCTGGGCCTCTCCTACGACATGGCCGCTCCTGCGGCCATGATAGGGGCCTCGAACCATTTCGAGGTGGCAATTGCTACTGCCACGATGCTCTTCGGCCTCTCCAGCGGCGCAGCCCTGGCTACCGTGGTGGGTGTGCTTATAGAGGTACCCTTAATGCTGATGCTCGTGAGGTTCTGCGTAAGAACGCGGCACTGGTTCCCCGCTCCTGAGATAAAATAGGCAGCCTTCTCTATGGAAGTACAGCTGCAGGGTAGAAAGAAACGGTTCGAAAGAGGTGAGCATTTTGAAGGAACGGATCCGTATTACATCTAAGTACTGGTTGCATGAAGTTGCAAGACACGGGAACGAATTCAACATCCATATGGCTGTAAATATAGCCGGGTGATGAACTGTCTACAGGGGCCCGGTGGGCCTCTGGGGCTATCCGGCAGAAAATACAGGAAAGTTCAGGATATTTTATGTGGAGGGTCATCCAGGGATGAAATGCCACATTGAGGAAGAGGTCTTCCAGTGGATGGAAGATGCGGGGCCGATGCCTGAGGGGGGCTACCTCTTCATGGTTGAGGGGGTCGGCCGCCTGAGGTTCTGCATTGTTTGAATAATGGAAAGACCAGTGATCGCTCCGAAAAGTGAAGAAGCCCCGTCCCTCCTGTTGACGGTTTCCCCCTTTTCAGCCGAAAAAGGTGCCGAAGATCCCGCCCGCAAGGGTTGAAAGCACCACAACGAGACAGGTGTAAACCACGGTCTTTCTCGTGCCCAGGATGCTGCGGATGACCAGCATGTTGGGAAGTGACAGGGCAGGCCCTGCAAGCAGAAGGGCCAGCGCAGGCCCCTTCCCCATCCCTGCGCCGATAAGACCCTGTAGAATGGGCACTTCCGTAAGGGTGGCAAAGTACATGAAGGCTCCCAGAACCGAGGCGAAAAAGTTTGCCCCCAGGGAGTTGCCGCCCACCAGCGTTTCTATCCAGGTGCCGGGAATAAGGGCCTCGTGCCCCGGACGGCCGAGAAGGAATCCGGCCACCAGGACTCCCCCGAAAAGCAGGGGGACCACCTGCAGTGCGTAACCCCAGGTCGATCCCAGCCACTGCGAGCGCTCGTCACTGTCGAACCAGACCCTGGAGGCTGACAGGGTAAAGACGAAGGCAAGAGCGGCAATGATCCATTTCATTTTATAGACTGTCTCCCAGATCCCGCCCGGGACCCTTGGGGCCGCCCAGTTGGCAAAGACCAGGAAGACCACCATCCCGGCCATGTGAGTCGAAGTCTTCCACAGAGGTCTCACTGGTCCGGTTTCGGGGATCTCGACGAAACCCTGCATCCTTTCCGTTTCTTCCGACCGGAAAACAACCGCCATGAGAAGGCCGATGACCACGCTGAAGACTACCGCTCCCACGGCCCTGGCCAGGCCAAGTTCAAATCCCAGCACTCTGGCCGTAAGTATTATCGCAAGGACATTAATTGCCGGTCCCGAGTAAAGGAATGCCGTGGCTGGACCCAGGCCGGCGCCCCTTTTGTAGATCCCTGCGAAAAGGGGAAGCACTGTGCAGGAGCATACCGCCAGGACAGTCCCCGATATGGCGGCCACGGAGTATGCGACCCACCGTCGGGCCTCGGCCCCAAGATACTTCATCACTGCCTGTTGCGACACGAAGACGCTTATGGCACCTGCGATGAAGAAAGCTGGCACAAGGCAGAGGATCACGTGCTCCCTTGCGTACTCATGGAGCATCGCCAGGGCCTCCACGGCCCCGGAGTGCACCCTGGGGCTTTCAACGGGCAGAAAGTAGAACAGGGCAAAGACAGCTGCGAGGACAAGAAATTTTTTCCGGTCGCTCAAAAATCTCACCTCTTGCAAGTATATGTGTAGATAATGCCACCTATAACCGCGAAAAAATCCCCGCCCGGGAATTCAGGCGGGGGAAGGGTTATTTCCCTGCCGCCTGTGCAAGGAGGCGTTTCATCTGCTCTGGCGTCGGGACACCCCCTGCGGCCAGTACCTTTCCATCCACGGCCAGACCAGGGGTAGCCATGACCCCGAAATCGAGGATCTCGGAGATCCCCGTGACCTTTACCAGCTCATAGTTGAGGCCAAGATCCGCTGCCGCGGCCTCAGCCAGTTCGGCCATCTTCTTGCACTTGGGGCACCCCGTTCCAAGCACCTGTATCTTCATCCACTTTACCCCCTCTCGAACTCTACCGGGTCATCCTGCGCAGGCAGCCCAGGAGATCGCTCAGGCAAGGCATGGCGAGCCTGTAGTATATCTCCCGCCCCTCGCGGACGGTCTCCAGTATCCCAGCCTCCCTGAGGATGGCGATGTGTTTGCTTATGGTGGTCCTGTCCACCGGGAAGAGGTTCGCCAGTTCGCCCACCCTGAGCCTCCGGGAGGCCAATGTCTCCACCAGACCCAGCCTGACGGGGTGGGCCATCGCCTTGAGTATGCCTACCCTGGGATCCTTCAAGGGTAACATCCCCCTCATGCGCCTCCCTTGAGTGTGATGGAATAACACTCAAAACCGTGGCAATTCTACCACATTTATGTCTTTCGTCAACCCCGGCGCAGGACCCTTACAACCCCCCTTACCACACCCCAGACCGGGATCCGGGTTGAGGCGACTTCCCTCAGTGCAAGTTCACCGTCCCTGGCAATGACGGCCAGGTCGCCTTCCCGTGCCACGCAGGAGCGGTCCACGACAAGGATATCGCCTTCCTCTATTGACCAGCCGGGGATCTCCCCAGCCGAGCGCATAAGAAATGTGGATGCGCGGTTGCGGACCAGCAGGGAGTTGATGTCCAGGGGATCCTCCCTGAAAGGGTCGGCGGGGGAGGGGAAACCCGTGGTGGACCTGGAGTTCATGGCAATTGCGCCCCCTCCGGGGGCAGCACGGAGGGGAGGTCCTCCCAGCAGGTGGTGTAGCGGGGCGAGACGTGCCCCCTGCGCATCACCCAGGACCTTCTGTCCCTGATGCCCATCGAGGCGGTGTAGACCGTCCCCCTGCCGAACTCCATGTTAAGATGGTCCACTGCTTTCATTAGCGATCCTTCCCAGGGTTTTTTAATCTCCCTGAAGAGGTGTCCCTGCAGGTGAGCCCCGTCGGCCAGGTCTGTAAGCGCCACTCCGGCCTTTTTATAGGGGTAGCCTTCCACGAAGATCCTCTCCAGGCACTTGAGTGCCTGACCGACGATGTCGGTCGTACAGGAGGTGGGAACGTCAAATCTTGCCGTGGCCGCGTTGGCGTAACGCGGGGCGCTGCCGAAGGGGCTGGTCATAAGAAAAAGGTGTATCTTTCCGGCGGCCGAACCCTCCCCCCTGAGGGTCTCCGCCGCTGAAAAGGCAAAGTACGAGATGGCCTCCCTCAGGGAGAGAAGTTCCGTCACCGGATCGCCGAAGCTTCTGGATACTCTTATGGTCTTGCGAGGCCCGGGTGCTTCCGTGAAGGGGAAACAGACCAGGCCGTTGAGCTCCCTGGAGGTTCTTGCCTCGCAGATGGTGAAGCGTCTCCTGATCCACTCCCCGTCAGCGTGCTTGAGGGCCCTGGCAGTCCTGACCCCCAGGCGGCGCAGCTTTGGGGCGTTGCGGAAACCAACGCCCCAGACATCACCTATATCTATCCCCTCCAGGTACCGGTCGGCCTCCTCGCCGTGGGGCATGGTGAAGATCCCCTCCCTGGATGGATCTTTCTTGGCGATCCTGTTGGCCGCCTTGGCAAGGGTCTTCGTCTCCCCGAGGCCTATGGAAACGGGTATGCCCGTCCAATGCAGGACCCTCTCGCGGACCCGGCGGCAGAATTCCGACGGGTCCGCAGCGGCCTCCGGCAGGGTGTCCATGTAGAGGAAGGCCTCGTCGATGGAATAGACCTCCACGTCGGGTACCAGGCTGCGGAGGGAATCGGTGACCCTTCTGGACAGATCCTCGTAGAGGGGGTAGTTGGAGGAGAAGACCTCCACGCCGAAATGCCTGAACCTGCCCTCCTCCCTGAAATAGGGAGCACCCATGGGAACACCCAGGGCCTTGACCTCCGAGGACCGGGCTATGACGCATCCGTCGTTGTTGGAGAGGACCGCCACGGGGCGGCGTTCAAGATCGGGCCTGAAGAGCCTCTCGCAGGAGGCGTAGAAGTTGTTGCAGTCGCACAGGGCGAACATGATCCCACACTCCCGGAAGGAATGCTCCCTAAAGATTACTGTAAGGATACATTACCCGGGAAATAATTACAAGTATCTATCTGGTTATTCCTGGTTCTGTCCTCCCTGATAGTGAAGGTTGGCCGACTCCGTCATGGAGATCAGTTCGGGGCCGCTTCCCTTCTGGGGATCTTCGGCCAGGGCCAGGAAGTAGACCGGTTCACCGGTATCGCCGGACCTCCCCAGGAAGATCGCCATACGGTCGTCGCTGTGGACTTCGGGTATGCCCGGAAAGGCACTCCTCACGATGGAGGAAAGGGTCTCCAGGTCAACAGAGCCCGTCCTGAAGGCCAGGTGTACAGCCTGTACCCTCTCCTCCCCGAGATAGTCCAGGGTGACCCTTGAGAGTCCCTCGTTCCCTGAGATGTCGTACCATTCTGTGGTTCCCTCGGAACCATCGGGCGCCCCTATGGCGTTCAATACATCCTGCCTGGTCATGAGGAGCCCTACATCCCCGGAGTTCCACTCCTGGAGGGTGACCGCTCCGAAGGCGGCCGTATGGAGAAAGACAAGAACGGCAACTATGGTCCAGCATCTTTTGATCGTATTGTTCATGTTGTTCATTTCCTTTCCTCTGGCAATAGGGTTACAATAAATTCCAGGTGTTGCCGACCCTGTTGTTTTTCTGATCAAGACTAACACGCCATGGCAGATCCCGAAAGCGTAAAAATGCCGGGAGGTTCTTCCATAGATGGTCCGGTCCCAGATCACCTGCCCCTACTGTGGTTCATCCGAAACGGTCCCGGTAGTATACGGCTATGCGCCCTTCGACCTCCTCCTCCGCGCCAGGCGCGGGGAGCTGGTCCTGGGAGGGGTCTGCGTGGAGCCGGGGCAGCCTCAGTGGAAGTGCCTGGCCTGCGACAGACTGATCCCTTTGGAGGAGGTGCCGAATTGAAGAAGTATGCCCCTTTGGCCCTTTTCGTGCTTCTGTGCCTCGGTGCCGGGGCCCTGGGTTCGATAGCCACGGCGTCTTCCGTTTCGACATGGTATCCCGGGTTGCTCAAACCTTCCTGGAAGCCGCCGTCATGGCTCTTCGGTCCAGTCTGGACGCTCCTCTACGTGCTTATGGGTTCATCCGCCTGGAGGGTCTGGCTCACGGCAGGAGGGTTCAGTGACGCCCGGGAGGAGATGATCCTCTTTTTTGTTCAGCTGACCCTCAACGTGGCCTGGTCCTGGATCTTCTTCGGTCTCAGGATGCCCGGGGCTGCCCTGCTGGAGCTGGTCCTTCTCTGGGTTGCCATAGCTGTCACTATCAGGGCCTTTGCCCGAATGGACCGGATCGCTGCCTGGTTGATGGTCCCCTATATAGCGTGGGTCACCTACGCAGGGGCTCTGAACGCTTCAATATGGTTTTTGAACAGGTAGTCCATACCGGAATTTATTATGTATAATGCATAATTGGATTTCTTCAGCCCCCCTCCTGCAGGTGCCAGGAGAGGGCGCCAAATGGGTATCAAGGTCCGAACGGACTTTTTTTGTTCTGTTCCAGTGGTTCTGTACACAGGAAATAGGAGGTGAGGCGTGTGGTTATTTTTGTCCTCTCCGTTGCCACGTACCTCCTGCTGGCGTGGAGTGGAGGAGGAATCGACCCCATCGAGGTGGGGATCGCAGTTGCCCTGGGGGGCGTTATGGCCGGACTGGCCCGGGCCTGGAACCCGGGGAGGTCGTGGACCCTTGCGGGACTGAACCCGCTGCGCTGGATCGCTTTTGTGATCTATCTTGCGTTGCCCTTCCTGTGGGGCATGATCAAGGCCAACTTCGACGTTGCTTTCAGGGTGGTCACCGGGAAGATACGGCCCGGGATCGTCAGGATCGACTCCGGACTTAAGGGAAGCCTCGCCCAGGCGATCCTTGCCAACTCCATCACCCTGACGCCGGGCACGCTGACGGTGGACGTGGACGACTCCGGAGAGACGGGGGTTTTCTACGTGCACTGGATCAACGTGACCGACGAGGACCCGTCAGAGAAGAAAGTCTACGGTTCCTTCGGGAAGTGGGCAAGGAGGGTCGCCGAATGATGATCACCTATTTCGCATGGGCGGCCATGATCACCGGGATCTGTGCCCTGGCCATGGTGGGAAGGCTTGTCGCGGGCCCAACCATCCCTGACAGGATCGTAGCCCTCGACTCCATAAACACCATGGTGGTGGCTCTTATGATCCTTCTTTCGCTGGTGTACGACTCGGTGGTCATGGTCGATGTGGCCATCGTCTACGCAGCTCTCTCCTTCGTGGGCACCATGTTCATCGCCCGCTACATAGAGGGGGGTGTGTAGTCTTGGAGAAAGCAGCCCTTATCCTTCTCTCGGTCGGTGTCGTGTTCAACTTCCTCGGAACGGTTGCCCTGTACCGCTTCCCCGATGTCTACACCCGTCTTCACGGCACGACGAAGTGCACTACCTTCGGGTCCATATTCACCTCGGCGGCTGTCGTTGTCTTCGCCCTGGACATGTTCTTCCGGACCGGTGAAGGTCGTTTCAACACCCTGACGGTCCACGTGATCATTGCCATCCTGGCACTTCTGATATCCAATGCCACCGGGGCCCACGCCATCGCGCGGGCGGCCCACAGGAGCGGCGTACTTCCCAAGTATGCCGTAGTCGACAGGCTTGCCGAAGACCATCGGAAGAAGAAAGGCGGTGTTTCGGCATGAACGGTTACGCCCACATGGCCGTGCTGACGATCATAGTCATCTCGGCCTTCTACGCCGTATGGTTTCGTGACCTCCTCTCATCGGTCATCTCACTGGCTGTCTTCAGTCTCCTGCTCTCCCTTGAGTTCTTCATTCTCCAGGCTCCCGACGTGGCCATTGCCGAAGCGGCCATCGGAGCCGGGCTGAGCACGGCCATTTACATTATCGCCCTCCGGGCCTGCAAGACCCTGAGGAAACCGAACGGGGGTGAGGGGCGATGAAAAGGCGCGTCCTTTTCCTTGTTGCGGTTCTGGTAGTTGCCGGTGTCTTCTGGGGCGCCCTGAGCAGGATCCACCCCTTTGGTGACACCGCCAGGGCTCCCATGGACGACTACTATCTCGAGAACGCCCAGCAGGAGCGATCCGTCAACAACGTCGTAACTTCCATAGTCTTTGACTACAGGGGATTCGACACCCTGGGCGAGGCGGCGGTGCTCTTCACCGCGGTCTGCTCGGTTCTGGCCCTTTTCCGGAAGGGGAGTGAGGGAAAATGAATCCTCTTTCCGTTGTGGTAAGGACCATCTGTGACATCTTTGCCTGGTTCATGGGCATATTCGGTGCCTACATCATAATCCACGGGCACCTTACCCCCGGCGGGGGCTTCCAGGGCGGGGCAGTTGTCGCTACCATGGCAGCCTTCCTTCTTGTCGCCTACGGAGGGAAAAAGGTGCTCTCCTTCGTGAGGCCGGGATTCTACTCGGGGATGGAGACGGCGGGGCTGTTGCTCTTCATAGCCGCCGGGTTCCTCGGTATGGGCACGACCTTCTTCTACAACTTCCTGGCCGGAAGGGGCGGCCTCTTCGGAGCTGTCGTTCCCATCGGTCCCAGCAGCGGCATCCTCAACAGCGCCGGCACCATATCGGTGATGAACATTGCCGTGGGACTCGAGGTCATAGGCGGGCTCTCACTGATCCTGATCTACATGTTCAAGGGGATCCGTCTCTTCGACGATCATGCGGGAAGGAGTGAGAGCGGCCATGACAGGTAACGCCCCCTTCCTTGTGGTTGGGATCATATTTTTCCTGGGGATGTACGCCATCCTCTTCGAGAGAAACCTCATCAAGATAGCCATAGGCATAACGCTCCTGGAAGCGTCGGCCAACTTGCTGCTTATTGTTCTGGGGTTCCGTACGGGTGGCACAATACCTATTTTTACCCTGGCAGGCGGGACCAGGACCATGGTCCTCCCCACCCCCCAGGCGCTCACGCTGACGGCTATCGTCATAGGTCTGGCAACTTCGGCCCTGCTCCTTTCGCTGGTCATTCTTCTGTACAGACACTACGGGACGCTTGACGTCCGCGAGATCAGGAGGTTAAGGGGATGAACTGGCAGATACACCTACCGGCGCTTGCCCTGGCCGTCCCCCTCCTGGGAGCCTTTGTCTCTCCGGTGGCCGGTCTCGGCGGACGCTTGACGCGCAACGCATGGATGGTGCTCGTCTCCATGGCGACCACCGCCGTCTGCATTCTTCTATGGCAGAGGGTAATAGCGGGCGGGACCGTCGTCTACGTGATGGGTGCCGAGGCGTGGAACATAACGCTTCCCTCGGGGCTCAGCTGGCCCATAAGGATCATCCTCGAGGTCGACGCCTTCAGTGCCTTCATGGCGGTGGTGGGATCCATAGCCGCCCTCGCGGGGGCCTTCTTCTCTCTACGCTTCATGGACAAGTTCACAGGCCTCGAGAAGTTCTCGGCCCTCTTCTTCCTGCTCGTCACGGGGATGCTGGGCATGCAGCTCACCGGGGACCTCTTCAACTTCTTCGTCTTCCTCGAGATCGCCTCGGTGGCCTCCTTCGGGCTTATCGCCTTCTGGAGGGACAGACCTGAAGCGGTGGAAGCCTCCTTCAAGTACATGGTGGTCTCCACCATCTCGGCAATGTTCGTACTTATCGCGGTAGGATTCTTCTACGGGCGCTACAACGCTGTCAACATAGCGGCCGTCGCCAGGATGCTCCATATGGGTTACGCCGAGAAGATAGCCCTGGTGTTCATTGTGGTCTCCCTGGCGATGAAGTGCGGAGCAGTCCCCATGCACATGTGGACCCCCGACGCCTACGCCGAGGCGCCAGCAGGGGTGACCTGCCTCCTGGTTGCCGTAAGCCAGGCGTCGCTCTACGGCCTCTTCCGGGTCTGCTTCTCCCTCTACGGGGTCAGCCTGGGGAGCACCGTTGTCCCCTGGACGATAATCGTCATGGGTGTCCTTTCCATGTTTATCGGGGTCACAATGGCCGTCATACAGAAAGAGATGAAACGGCTCATGGCCTACCATTCGGTCTCCCAGATAGGCTACATACTGATGGCCCTCGGAGTAGGTCTGCTCTCCCTGAAGGATCCCCAGGCCATGGCTGATTACGGTTTTACGGCAATGAAGGGCGGCATCTTTCATATCATCAACTACACCATGTACAAGGGGCTGCTCTTCCTTACCGCCGGTGCGGTGTTCTACTCGGCTGGCACCCGTAACCTCAACGAGCTCGGGGGTCTGGCCAGGTTGATGCCCCAGACCACCTTCATGTTCGTCATAGCGGCGGCGGCCATCGCGGGCCTGCCGCCCTTCAACGGTTTCGTCTCCAAACTGCTGATCTACCAGTCGACCTTCGCCGTCTACCCGCTGCTAGCGGTGGCGGCCCTGGTCACTTCGGTGCTGACGCTGGCCTCCTTCGTAAAGGTCTTTCAGACGGCCTTCCTTGGTCCGGCAAAGAAGACTTTCGAGAAGGTCACCGAGGTGCCTGCGTCGATGCTCCTGGGGATGTCAGTGCTTACAATAGTCATTGTGGCCCTGACGCTCTTCCCGGGATGGACGCTCTCTCACCTGGTGGAACCTGCCGCCAAGGCCCTGGTTGACCAGGCAGGCTACATTTCCGCCGTTATGGGAGGTGGTCTGTGATGTGGGAAAAGGTCTACTCGGGATTCGGCTACTGGGACGTATACTTATGGCTGCTCTTCTTCGTCATAGCAGCGGGCATGATCCTGTTCATAAGGGCTCTTGGCCGCAGCGACTTCAAGGAGGGCACCGAGCAGGACGAAATATTCTACGGCAGCAACCCGGTACCCGAGGACGGCGCCGATATGGGGGTTCCAGCTGCCTCGGCCTACTGGGGGTTCGTGGAGGCCCTCAGACCCTACTATGACTGGCTGGTTGAACTCCACACCGGCATTGCGAGCGACTACGTGGGCTACTTCGTTCTCACCGTGGCGGCTGTCGCAGTACTGGTCCTTCTGTAAGGGGGTGGGACGATGAAACTTGAACGCTACCTCGACATTCTGACCAAGTCCATCTGGGTCTTTCACTGTAACAGCGGGTCTTGCAACGGCTGCGACATAGAGATCGTGGCGACCATTACCCCCAGGTACGACATAGAGCGTTTCGGAATGAAGCTTGTGGGGACCCCGCGCCACGCTGACGCGCTGCTCGTAACGGGACCCGTAACGAAGTACATGACGGGCAGGCTCCGCAGGATCTACGCCCAGATGCCCGACCCCAAGGTGGTCATCGCCATAGGCAACTGCGCCTGCTCGGGCGACGTATTCTACAAGTCTTACAACCTGGACGGCCCGGTGGACAACATAATCCCCGTCGACGTCTACGTCCACGGGTGCCCTCCCAGGCCCGAGGCCATCATAGAGGGCGCCGCCAAGGCGGTTCTGAAGCTGGAGAAGCTCAAGGACTCCCTCAAGAAGGCAGGTGCCGCGAAATGAAGCCGCGCTGTGCAGAGTACACCGAAGAGTACGTGAGCCCCGATAAGGTGCTCTCGCTTCTCAGAAGAAAGTTCCGCAAGACTGCCGACTCCATGGAGCTCAGGGACTACAAGGGAGGTGCCGGTAACGAGACGGCCTACCAGTGCCTCTGGGTGCAGGTGGAGAAGCAGCGCTTCCTGGATCTGGTGGATGCGCTGAGGGAGATCGACTTTCTCCACTTTCAGATCACCTCCGGCGACGACATCGGTGAGGCGGTCCAGCTCAACTATCACTTCTCGATCTTCCGCTGCGCCGGGCGGGGCAAAAGGCTGGGAGTCACGGTGACCGTCGATGTTCCGAAGGACGATCTCGTGATGCCATCCCTCTGGAGCAGGATCCCGGGGATAGAGTACAGCGAGAGGGAGATCCGCGAGATGTTCGGCGTGGATTTCGACGGATTGCCAAACAAGGCCCTGGTTTTTCTCCCCGAGGACTGGAACGAGGATATCAAGCCCTGGCGCAGGGACGAAACCGGTCCCAGGCCGGAAGACATCAGGGAACTCTCCTAGGAGGTGCCGGTATGGCAGAAGGATTGAACAAAACGTACAAAGTGCCGATCGGCCCTGTTCACGTGGGACTCAAGGAACCCATTACGGCCTGGCTCGATGTCGACGGGGAGCGCATAAAGGGTGCTACCATACGCCCCGGGGCCATTCACAGGGGCATAGAGTTCATGGCCCGCGACCGCAACCCCATACAGATCATCTACCTTGCCGAACGGATCTGCGGGATATGCTCCTTCGCCCACATCGTAGCCTTCGTCCGGGCCGTGGAGGATGCCGCCAGGATAGAGGTCCCGGCAAGGGCCCAGTACATCAGGACCATCGTGCTGGAGCTGGAGAGGATCCACTCTCACATCCTATGGGCAGGAGTTGCCTGCTACACCTTCGGCTACGACTCGGCCTTCAACCTCGGGATGATCCTGAGGGAGAAGGTCATGGATGTCCTTGAGGCACTAACGGGGAACCGGGTCAACTACGGGACCGGAACCGTCGGTGGTGTCCGCAGGGACATAACTCCTGCGGTAGGCAAGGTCATCAGGGAAATGATAGACTTCTACAAGAACGAGTTCGGCGTCTTCTACGATGTCGTCACCGACGACCCCATAGCCAAGGCCAGGATGCGCGACGTGGGCGTTCTCTCGAAGGAGGACGCCATAGCCTACTGCGCCCTTGGGCCTACGGTCAGGGGGAGCGGCCTCAGGGTCGACCTGCGTTGGTCGTCCCCCTACGAGGCCTACTGCGACATGGATATCAAGCCCGTAGTCCCCCAGGACTACACCGGGGAGGTCTACGGCGACGTCTTCGACCGCTTCCTTGTCAGGGTACTGGAGGTCTACCAGTCCCTGGAGATAATAGAGAACGCCATGGCAGGGCTGCCGTCGGGGGACCTCATGTGGGAGCCGAAACTACCCAAGCTCCTCAACTACCTCAAGCAGGCTGACGGTACGGGCCTGAGCTCCATCGAGGCGCCCCGCGGCGACGACACCCATGCGATAAGGCTTACCGGGGGCCAGGATAACATTACCTGGTGGAAAGTCCGCGCTCCGACATACTCCAACGCGGTCTCGTGGCCGATCATGTTCATGGATAACGAGCTGGCCGACTCCCCGCTGATCATCAACAGCATCGACCCCTGCATTTCCTGCATGGAGCGAATGGTCGTCACCGACCGGTCGACAGGATCCGGGAATATCGTGACGAAG
Organism: Synergistaceae bacterium; assembly: GCA_012729145.1. Lineage (GTDB taxonomy): Bacteria > Synergistota > Synergistia > Synergistales > Thermovirgaceae > 58-81. The sequence goes on from JAAYDT010000006.1 coordinate 21,090, forward strand.
TCGGAGCTCATCGAGCGCTGTCGTGACAAGACAAGGAGGATGATGGGATCATGACCCTTCTTCATTTCAAGTTGATAGCGGGGGTGGCCCTCCTGTTCTTTGCTTCCCTTCTTTCCCTTGTCTTTGAAGGGGTGGACAGGATAATCCACGCCCGGATGCAGCTCAGGCTGGGACCACCGCTCTTTCAGCCCTTCTTCGACATACTGAAGCTTCTTGGCAAGGAGAACATTGTTCCCCGAAGGGCCATTCCGTGGGCGTTCAACGGGGCTCCCTGGGTCTCGGCCACTGCGGCCCTTATGATACTTCTCTACATACCCATGGGTTCGCTGCCCCCAATTCTGGCCGGGAGCGGCGACCTTATCCTCATCCTCTACCTGCTGGGGCTCTCCGCGGTGGCGATGGCAGTGGGAGGTTTTGCAAGCGGCTCCACCTACGCCAACGTTGGCGCCCAACGCGAGATGACTCTGATGATGAGCTACGAACTTCCCCTTGCGGTTGTTATCGTCTCGCTGGCCTGGTTCGCTTACAGGACCGGGATGCCCGGTGAGCCCTTCAGTCTCGAGACCTTCGTCGGGATGCCGCTGTGGAGCGTAGTGGGGTGGACGGGCGTCTTCGGCCTGCTCTGCCTGCTCGTGGCCCTCATGGCGGTGGTGCCCGCCGAGGTGGGGAAGGTGCCCATGGATATTGCCGAGGCGAAGACGGAGATCCTGGAAGGGCTCATCTGCGAGTACTCCGGCCGTAACCTGGCCATGTTCAAGATAGCCTTCTCCCTGCGAACGCTGGTTATGTGCGCCGTGGTGGTATCCCTCTTCTTCCCATGGACCATAGGCAGGCATTTCGGCCTCCAGGGTTCGCTTCTCTTTCTGGCGGACTTCATCTTCTTCTGGGTGAAGGTCTTCCTGATGCAGATAATCGGCGTAACGACGGTACGTACTGCCTTTGGGCGGTACAAGATATGGCAGGCCTCGCAGTTCTACTGGTTCCACATTGCGGGGCTCTCCCTGGCGGGGATGGTCCTGCTGTCCCTCGACGTGGTCCTTTAAGGGGGGGTTGGAATGATAAACAGGATGATGATACAGATCTTCAGGCAGTGGTGCGAGGATCCGGCCACCAACCCCTTCCCCGTTGCCCACATGCCCGACAACCTCACCGAGGCTCTCAAGGCCGCTGCTGAGGGCAAGATCAAGCTCAACGACCCGGTAAAGACCCCCGAGGGGTTCCGCGGCAGGATCGGCTACGACAAAAAGACCTGCATAGGGTGCAAAATGTGCATCAAGGTCTGCCCGGCCAACGCCATCGAATCCCTCGACGAGGAGAAGAAGGTCCAGTTCCACATGGATCGCTGTTGCTTCTGTGCCCAGTGCACCGAGATCTGTCCAGTATCGTGCATATGGATGACCGACGAGTTCGCCTTCTCGTCCTACGAACGGAAGAAACAGATAGTGAAGGACTCCGGAAAGAGGCCTGCCGCCAAGAAGGTCAAGGGTGCTCCGGAGGCCAATGCGACCGAAGCGACCAAGTATCACATTGACCCCGACAAGTGCATCGGCTGCACCAGGTGCTCCAAGGTATGCCCCGTTCAGGCTATTTCTGGTAAGATCAAAGAGAAGCACGTTATCGACGAGGAGAAGTGTATAGGCTGTTCGGCCTGTGCGGAGGCGTGCCCTGTAAAGGCGATAAGCCCAAGGTAGGGTGAACTTGAGGGGCGGGGTCGCGGAAGTTCGCGGTCCCGCCATTTTTTCGGAGGTGACCCATGGGAAAGGTTCAAGTCATCTTCACCGGAGGCACCATTGCCAGCGGGTTCCTGGGAGAGAGGAAGGGACCCGACCCTTCGGCCTCGAAGGCACTGCACGAAAGCATATCGTCCTTCTTCGCCGAGAAGGACATGGAAGTGGAGTGCATAGAGCCATGGGGTATCCCCGGCCTTGACAGCTCTAACCTCGACCCCGGCCACTGGATAGAGATGACCCGGGCAATAGACGAGGCGGTCAGGGAGGGGATCGACGGTGTCCTCATACTCCACGGCACCGACACAATGGCCCACTCGGCGGCATGGCTAAGTCTCTGCTTCTCCGGCGTGGGCATACCCATTATCCTCACTGGAAGCCAGCTGACCCTGGACTACACTCCAGAAGACGTGACCGTGAACCTCCGGGGGGCCGCCCAGGTGGTCTGCTCCGACCTTACAGGCGTATGGATATACTGCAACTGGAAGCTCATCCAGGGTAACCGTGCCCATAAGGCGAGGGCCCAGCACCCCGACGCCTTCGTCCCCGTAGGTGGCATGCCCCTCTACTTTACCCCGGAGTGGGCCAGGGACGGGGAGATCGCCGACCTGGCACACCCCAGGGGGAGGACGCCCCGCTCGCTGAAGAAGATACTGGAGATCTTGCCCGACGACGCCCGACGATCCGGGAAGAGTATCCGCTGGGCCTTTTTCTCTCCGGGAGCGGAACCGCTCCTGTCGGGCGACGAGAAGGTTCTGGCACTGCTGGGCTTCGGGGCAGGCAACGCGCCCACCTCCCAGCTTGAGAGGATCGCTGCCGCCTACCCTGAAGGTTCGCGCCCCCAGGTGATCGCCTGCAGCCAGGCTGAGGGCGACGTTAAAGACCCCTCAGCCTACCACGACGTGGGCATGGCGCTGCTCTCCTCAAGGGGTTTCGATGTGTGGGGCCAGATGGACTATCCCGTGGAGTTCATCCATGCCCTGGCCTGTTACGCCCTGATGGCGTCACCTTCTGACCCGGGGAGGATCCTGGGCAAGTTCCTGAAGAGATACTGAAACGAAGGGAGGCGCCTCCCGGGCGCCCCCTTCGTTGTCCTGGTCGGGTCCTTGTACCGCTACACCAGACCGTAGTGTGAGAGCCTGCTCCTTACCTCGTCCCTTCCCAGGAAGACTGCCACATGGAATATCCCGGGGCTGACCTTCCGGCCCGTGAGGGCCCAACGAAGGGGCATGGCCACGTCCTTCAGCCTGACCCCCTTCTCGTCGCACCAGCCCTTGGCCATAACCTCCAGCTCCTCGGGTTTCCAGGACGAGAGCGAAAGCATGGTGGAGAAGAAACTCTTCAGGATCTCTCTCCGCTCTTCGTCGATATCATCGGCGGTGTAGCGCTTCTTCACCGGTTCAAAGGACAGGAAGTAGTCGGTATACTCCGCCAGCTCCCGGAAGGTCTGCCCCCGTCCCTCCAGGAGGTCCAGGACCTCCGCCAGCCACTCCTCGGTCCTGGAGTCAGGGTCAAGACCGGTCTCCTTCCAGAAGGGGACAGTGTGCCGGGCCCGCTCCAGCGGGGAAATTCTGGCGATGTGGGCCTGGTTGACGAAGTTCAGCTTGTCCATGTCGAAGACTGCAGCCTTCCTGGTAACCCTTGCAAGGTCGAACATCTCCACCGCCTCTTCGCGGGTGAAGATCTCCCGCTCGTCCCCCGGATTCCACCCGAGCAGCGCGAAGTAGTTGAAAAGGGCGTCGGGGTGGTAGCCCATGTCCCGGTATTCATAGACGCTGGTCGCTCCATGACGCTTGGAGAGTTTCTTTTTATCCTTGCCCAGGATCATGGGCAAATGGGCGAAGGTGGGAACCTCCCAGCCCAGAGCCTCGTAGAGCAAGATCTGCTTCGGAGTGTTGGAGATGTGGTCCTCTCCCCTAACCACGTGGCTGATCTCCATGGTGTGGTCGTCGACAACGACGGCGTAGTTATAGGTGGGGAAGCCGTCGCTCTTGATCAGGACAATGTCCTTGAGGGTGTCGCTGGCCATCTCGATGTGGCCGTAGACTACGTCGTCGAAGGCCACCATCTTTCCCCGTGGGACGGAGAAGATCACCGCTTCACCCTCACGGTAGGCCTGCCCCGAGCTTACCAGCTTCATTGCGTGCTCCAGGTAGATGTCCCTTCTCTCCGACTGTCTGTAGGGACCGTGGTCTCCGTCCACGTCTGGGCCCTCGTCCCAGTCGAGGCCGAGCCACCGGAGACCCTGAAGGATCGTCATTTCGAACTCCGCTGTGGAGCGGACCAGGTCTGTGTCCTCAATGCGCAGAACGAATGACCCTCCGTTGCGCCTGGCCCAGAGCCAGTTGAAGAGGGCGGTGTGGGCCCCTCCTATGTGGAGCGCCCCCGTTGGGCTGGGTGCGAAACGTACCCTTGTGGTAGAAGTCATTTCAGTTCATCCTTCCCTGGTGGTATCCTATTCGGTAGTTAAAAGAGCCGAACAGCAGTATACCCCAAAATTCCCTGTCAAAGGAGATGGGGCAGTTGCCCGAAAAGACGATACTTCTTGTGGATGGCCACGGGCTTGCCTTCAGAGCCTTCTTTGCCCTCCCTGAACTCAACGCGCCCGACGGTACACCCACTAACGCCCTCCTGGGTTACGCCAACATGCTCCTCAAGACCATGGAGGATGTCAGACCCGACCTTGCGGCCGTTGTCTTCGACGCTCCGGGGCCCACCTTCCGGCACGAGGCCTTCGAGGCATACAAGGAAGGAAGGCAGCCTACTCCCCCGGAGTTCAGGGTGCAGATGCCCTTAATAAAGGAACTCTCACGGGACCTGGGGCTTCCTGTGGTTGAGAGGCCCGGCGTCGAGGCCGACGACGTCATAGCATCAACGGCCCTTTCGGCCGCCAGGAAGGGATTCCGCGTGGTAATACTGACGGCCGACAAGGATATCCTGCAGGTCCTCGACGAAAACCTCCAGGTGATGCGCCCGGTAAAGGGCGTCAGTGAGTTCCGCCTCTGGGACCTCAAAAGCTTCCGGGAAGACTACGGCTTCTCCCCCGAGGCAATGGCCGACTACCTGGCCATGGTGGGAGACAGCGTCGATAACGTCCCCGGGATAAAGGGCGTTGGCGACAAGACCGCCAGGGCTCTCCTGGCCGAGCACGGTTCCCTGGAGGGTGTTTACGAACACCTCGACGGAATGAAGCCCGCCCTGAAAAAGAAACTGGAAGAGGGCAGGGATACGGTCTTCGCCAGCCGGGACCTTACCAGGCTTCGCCTGGACGAACCCCTCCAGGAGGAGGACCTCAGGCTTCATGAGAGGAAGGAACCCGAACTGGCCGTGCTGCTTGACCGATTAGCCCTGAAGAAACTGGCTGAAAGGCTCCTGAAAGGCACTCCCGCGGCTGAAGCCGCTGCTGCGGAAGCCCCTGCCCGTGCCGAACTCAGCGAGACCTCCCTGGAGCCCCTTCTGGAAGAAGACGGACTTGCCCTTGGATGGTCCGGCACCGGGGATTACCCCCAGGACTTCTCCATATCCGAGATGTGCCTCTGCAGCGATGACGGCCGTTTCTGGAAGGGCGAGGCCGACGCTGCCGTTTTTGAGAAGATCTCCCGCTGGGCGGAAAAGGGGCATGTCACCACCATCGGCTTCAAGGAGATCTGCGCCGCCTCTCCATCACTGCTCAGGGAGCCGGCCCGGGTGTGGGACGTCCGGCTTGCCCACTACGCCCTCCACCCCGAGGTCAGGGTCAATGGCGCTGTCAGCGCCTCGCCGGAGGAGACCATGGCGCTCTGGGACATCCGGAAAGATCTGGAACCGCAGGTCCTCTCAAAACAGCTGCAGGGGGTGATGATGGACATAGATACACCTCTCTGCCCGGTTTTGGCCTCGATGGAGCGTCACGGCGTCCGTGTCGACCGGGACCTTCTGACGAAACTTGGCGGGGAGCTGGACATCCGCACTTCCGAGATATCCTCCCGCATTGACTCCATGGTTGACACCCATGTGAACCTCAACTCCACGAAGCAGGTGGCCTGGCTGCTCTTCGAGAAACTGGGGTATCCCCCCGTGAAGAAGATCAAGACGGGGTTCTCAACTGACGTTTCCGTCCTGGAGGAGCTGGCCGATCTCCCTGTGGGCGATGGAGAAGTCCCAGGGATGCTCCTGGAGTATCGCGAGATCACCAAGGTCATCACAGGCTTCATTCAGCCTCTCCTGCGCCAGACCGACCCTGACACCGGATGTGTTCACACCACTTTCGAGCACACCGTTACCGGTACGGGGAGACTCAGCAGCAGGGATCCCAATCTGCAGAACCTCCCTGCCTTCGGCAACTGGGCCGGCAGGCTCCGGCAGGCCCTGAAGCCTCGCAAGGATGGCTACGTCTTTCTTGCCGGGGACTACTCCCAGGTGGAGCTCAGGATCCTGGCCCACATCTGCGGCGAGGAACGCCTGAAGGACGCCTTCGCTCAAGGACGCGACATCCACTCCGAGACGGCCTACTGGGTCTTCGGAGGGGACAGCGGTGTGAAGCCGGAGCAGCGCCGCATGGCAAAGGTTGTCAACTTCGGTCTTCTCTACGGCATGGGCGTTCACGGTCTCTCCCAGAGGATGGGCATAGGCCGTGAAGAGGCAGCCTCGGTGATAGAGCGGTACTTCTCGGCCTTCCCCCGGGTCAGGGAATACATGGAGAGCTCGGCCAGGGAGGCTCGCGAGCGGGGCTACACTTCGACCCTGTTTGGCAGGATCCGGCCCCTTTCGGAGGTCTCCACCGTCGAGGGCAGGGGGGCCGGCGCCATCGAGCGGGTGGCTATCAACACGCCTCTCCAGGGTAGCGCCGCCGACATAGCGAGGATAGCCATGGTCCGTTACCATCGGGCCGTTGAAGAGGCAGGTCTGGATGCCCCCCTGGTGCTCCAGGTTCACGACTCACTGGTGGTGGAGTGCAGCCCCGGGCAGGAGGAAGAAGTATCCCGACTGCTGAGGGTCTCCATGGAGGGAGCCGCTAGCCTCTCTGTGCCTCTGGACGTGCAGATAAAGAGAGGCGCCACCTTCGAGGATATATGAGATATTTCCTTTGACAGGGCCACCGTTGGAACGTATCATGGTACACGCTGTAAAAATAAGGCGAAAAACTCTCCGTTCCAATGCTTAAGGAGGAAGATAGATCGTGATAATGCAGGCTCTCAGGACCAAGACACGGGCAATAATGCTGGTGGTTGTAGTCGTATTCGTGATCTCCATCTTTGCGATGTACATCACCAGGGGGAGCGGCCCCTCTGGCAGGCCGGGCGCGGAGGGGGACCTCCCCGTCGCCACCGTTGACGGCGAGAAGGTAATGGCTTCCCACATTGAAATGGGGGTCAGGAACTATGCCCAGCAGTCGGGGCAGTCGGACCTGTCGCCCGAATGGATAGTACAGACGCGAAAGCAGGTCCTCAACAGCATTGCCATGCAGCACATGCTCCAGAAAGAGGCAGTCAGGCAGAAGATAACTCCTCCCAGGGAGGAGGTCGACGCTGCCGTCAAGCGTATAGAGAACCAGTTCCCGACCAAGGAGGCATTCCAGCAGTACATGGAAAACAGCGGCATCAAGATGAAGGACCTCCAGGAGCAGATAAGCATGCAGCTGTCCCAGAGGATGGTCCTTGATGCCAATGCCGGCGATATTGGGGTTACCGACGAGGAAGCCATGGAGTTCTACGATCAGACCAGGGAGCTCTTCTTCCGCCAGCCCGCCGGTTACAATGTCATGTTCGCCCGTTTCGCGGCCCTAGAGAAGGCCGAAGAGGCGAGAAAGGCCCTGGAGGGCGGGAAAAAGTGGGACGAAGTGATGCAGGGTTACGAGGGAGTGGCCCTTGACTTCACTCTTTCGGAAGAGCCCGCCTTTGTCACCGAGAAGGAGTTCACCGAAGGAGCCCTCAAGGAGATAGCCGGAACCCCCATTGGCAAGGTCTCCAAAGCAATAGCTCTCGACGAGAACAATGCTGTCATAGTCATCAAGCAGGAAAAGATGGATGAGAAGATCGCCTCCTACGAAGAGGCAAGCGGCGACATCAAGGGAATGATCGCCCAGCAGAAGAGGCAGACCAACCAGAACGAGTACCTCGAGGGGCTGCTGACAAAGGCCAACATCCAGGTCCTGGTACCCGAGTTCTTCGAAGTTCCGGCCCAGCCCGAGGCGGAAGGTGAACCTGTCCCCACTGAAGGCCAGGAAGAGCCGGAGGGGGAATAGCACCCCCTCCCGCATTCTTGACACACCCTTTTAGGGTGCCTAGAATAGACCGAGCACAATTTTACAGGGTGGGATGGCCGAGCGGCTGAAGGCACTCGCCTGCTAAGCGAGTAGGGGGGCTTAAACCTCCCTCCAGGGTTCGAATCCCTGTCCCACCGCCACTTGGTTTCACGTATTGCGCGCCGGTAGCTCAATTGGATAGAGCATCGGACTACGGATCCGAAGGTTACGGGTTCGACTCCTGTCCGGCGCGCCACTTAAATAACGGAAGGCCCCACTCAAAGTGGGGCCTTTTTCATTCCTCCTGCTTCCAGGCCTTCAGGATCCGGTCGAACCTGAAGGTCCGGCTCTCCCCCCTGAGTGAGCACCAGGCCTCGAGCATGATCCTGCCTCCGATCCTTACTAGCCCCGTGGGCTCTATAAGCCTCTCAGTCACAGAGCCGTTACCACCCCGGTAGACTATGAAGATCTTCCCCGAGACCTCAAAGGCCTCCCTTATGGCTTCGAAACCGGAAGGCCACTGCAGAAGGGCGGGGCTTCGCTCCAGGGCCAGAAGCGATCTGAAGGAGTAGTCCCTTTCGAACCTCTCGTACTCAATATTCCCTGCCGGATCGATCTTTTCCATGCACTTCAGGAATATTCCCATGGCTGCCAGGGAGTCGTCCAGGGCCCGGTGGCTGCGTCCCTTCGGCACACCAAGAGCCCGGGCCAGGCTTCCAAGGCTGTAGCTGGGAAGCCCCGGGAAGATCACCGGGGCAAGGCGGCAGGTGTCGAAAAGATCGTTGTCCAGTGGTCCGGAAAAGCTTTCCCGGCGTACGGTATCGATGAAGCCCATATCAAAGGGGGCGTTCTGGATGACCAGGGGCCTCTCTCCCACGAAGCCAGCCAGCGTCGACACCGCCTCGGCAGGCGCCGGGGCGCCTTTCACCATGCTGTTGGTAATGCCGTGGATCGCGGTAAGGGCAGAAGTGATCCTCACTCCCGGGTTGACCAGGGTCTCGAAGGTGTCTATTACCTCGCTCCCCCTGAAAATAACAGCCGCTGCTTCGACGATCCTGTCGTTAAGGGGGTCAAGTCCGGTTGTCTCCAGATCCAGCGCGGCGAACTCCGTGCCCCAAACCTTTGTCAGCAAGATCACCCTCGATCTCAATTTCTTTACTACAGGATATATCAATTTACATAACCAGGCCAAACCTGTTTTGATACCACATCCAAAATGTCGTCTGCCCTCCCTAGAATGAGATCCAGGAGGTGGTAGAAATGAAGACCGTCATAGAGAGTTTCTTCAATAGCCTCAAGACAGGCGAGCCCTGCAGCTTCAAGGGACTTACGGCCTTCCCGGTTTTCTCCGCCCTCCCGGAAGCAGTGGACTTCGTGACCCTCACCGAAGCCTTCAGGGAGGACTGGATCGAGATCCGGGAATTGACCCAGGGAGGCTCCGTGCCGGAACTGCTCGTCATCAACAAGAGCGACCGAAACATCCTCATCCTCGACAGCGAAGAGCTCCAGGGTGCGAAGCAGAACAGGGTGCTCAACATAACCGTGCTGGTGACGGCCTGGTCCAAGGTGGTGGTCCCCGTAAGCTGCACCGAAAGGGGGAGGTGGCACTACATCTCGAACGTCTTCAGGGACTCTGGCACCATGGCGTCCCGGTCCGTGAGGTTCTCCAAGAACCGTTCCGTAGGGGAGAGCCTCAGGAGAGATAACAGCTTCAGGTCCGACCAGATGGAGGTCTGGGACAAGGTAGACGAGCTCTCAATGAGATCCGGCACCATGTCACGGACCCATGCCATGCGGGACGTATTCGTGGACATGGACGAAAAGCTCCGATCTTTCGAAAAGGCCTTCCCGCTCTCCGAAGGCCAGAGAGGGGTGATCTTCTTTGCCGGAAAGGAACCTGCCGGTTTCGAATACGTCTCTGATCCCCGGGCCTTCCGGGACCTCTTCCCGAAGATACTCCGAAGCTACGCCGTGGAAGCCCCGCCTGGAGAAGCAAAGACAGCAAAGGCACTTTCAGGGGATCAGGCCATGGCCTTTGTTGGAAAGGTTCTTTCGGCTGAGACCACGGTAAAACACTCTGCCGGCAGGGGAGAGGATATCAGGTTTTCAGGCGATGGCGTAACAGGTTCCGCCCTGGCCTACGAGGGCGAGATCCTTCACGCCGTCTTCTTCCCCGATGAGAAAGAGGGCAGGCCCGTTATCCGCAGGAGACCTGTCAGTTAGCGGGAAGGCCCCGTGCGACATCTACCTTGAATTCCGCGACCGCTTCGACCTTCCGAAAAATTACGGGGCGGGAATCCTTCCCCGCCCCTGCATTTTTTCTCCTGCCGCCTTGTTTTCTGTTTTTCTTCCCGTTCACCGTTGACCGTTGACGCTTGTATTATTCTTGCCCCGCCCCTAAGCTTTTAGAAACGGCACCCTCACATACAGTTTCAATAAGTACCATTTGAGGCCTCGCTCAAAGACCTTTCCCTCCCTGGAGTACCTGTGGCGCACGAAACTTCCCGTAATGCGCGACAACTCCCTTTCCCGGTCGGGAAACCTCTCCAGAAGCCTTTCCAGGTATTCGTAGGCCGTCTCGTCTGGTTTCCTCGGGCTCCCTCTGTGTTTCCCCCAGAAGAGTAGGAAACCGTAGGCCCGTTCTGCTGTAATGGGCAGCGGCAAAAATATGCTGGCCATGAGGGCCAGCCGCTTTAGCGCCCGGTACATGGCAACCAGGAAGGCCCTGAAAGAAGGCCTCGACCAGGTCCCACCCGAGACAGAGCCTGTCCTCCTTTGAAGCAGAAAGCTCACCAGCATCCACAGCATGTAGAGCACCAGCAGCGCGGCAAGAACCAGTACCGCCACGGTCATGCCACAGAGGAGAGCCTGCATGAAGGGGCCCGTCTCCCCGGGCAACAGAAGCCCCTCTTCCGCAACGGCAGAGCCTTCACCTGCTCCGGTCTGGATCTGTTTGCGGGGTGCCAGCTTCATCAACCTGAAGATCACCAGGAGCACTGCCGTTAGCCCCTGAAGAAGAAGCCTGAAAAAGGGCTTGCTGAATTCGATCAACGACCCCGCGGGCTGCTCCAGCACAGAAAGTGCGTCAGAGTTCCCGATCAGCCACACCGGCACCATAAGTGCTGCCAGGCCAAGGAGCACGCGCCAGCGGCCCTTTCCGGAACTCTCCCCCCTGGAGCCGAAAAAGAGCATCAGTATGTTCGAAAGGATCGCCAGGAACAGCAGTACATGCACTCCCGGAAGACGGATCCCGAAGGATGAGGCCAGAAGCAGCATCAAAAACAGCGCCGCGATGTTGATGTCGAAGAGCCCGTATCGACGTGGATCCCTGGTCCAGGAGAGGAAGGCTGCCCGTCCGCCCGCGGCCAGAAGCAGCATCCATGTTGCCCAAAATCCCGCCACCGCCGCCGGGTTGCCGGGGGCAGAAAATAGCGCGGCCGGATCACGCCCCAGGCGCAGGGCGGCGACGAAGACAGTAACGTTCGCAACGGCTATCGCCAGGTACCGGAAGCTCCCTCGCCTCATGGCCAGGTTCACCGCCGCCACAGAGGCAGACACGGTCAGAAAGGACCAGGGGTTAACGAACCCCGCCACCCCGAACCCCGATGTGGCAAAGAGATAGAGCAGGCAGAAATTCAGCGACTCGCTGATGACCAAAAACAGCCTGAACAGGAGACCTGTCATGACGGCGTCACCTCTGACAGAGCCTCGGCAGGGATCTCGCCTCGGATGGAGATCACCGTAGTTCCCCAGGGCAGAAGCCTCGACTCCTTCCTCAGGAACTCCCCGAAGGGAAGGGCTACGGGAAGCTCTGCCCGGGCGAGCGCCTCCAAAGCCAGCCGCACCTGGGTGGGGCCCGACCCTACGGGGATTGATACGGGACCTGACATGCCGCATCGGGAGACGTTCGATACAAGCCCGAAGGGGATCCTCTTCCTGTCTGCCCACACGGCCAGGGTAGCCGCTAGGGACAGGGCTTCCTCCATCGAGGGTCCGGGCGTGTCAAAGCTGTCCCCGTCCAGGGTTATGCATAGTCTCAGGTCCGCGGTGTGCTCCAGCACCTTGGCCAGGAGTTTCCCGTGACGGGCACTTGCCTTCCAGTGGATCCGGCCTGCTGGAGTGTCCGGTGTGTAGTCCCTCAGGCTCGATACCCTGGTGGGGTCAGGCATGAAGGGCCTGTCGGAGCGGATATCGCCCATGAGGTAGTGCTGGGCAAGGTCGGGATCTTCAAAATCCAGGAGTGCGGGATAGACAAGGATCTCCGTGGCACCCCCGAAGGTCCTCTCTCTGTTGAAGAGCCCCAGGATGTCCCTGGAGCTGATCTTTCCTGGAGGGACCTTGTAACAGCCACGCGAAATACCCCTGATCCGGAAGGTCGAAAGGTCCTCGCCGGACTTTCCCAAAAAGGTCACGGGCTGTCCGTCGGAAACTTCGTCAATGCCCCCACGGGATGTCACCTCTAGCCCGTCGGGGAAGGGTTGCATTACCTCGATGGCGACGGGGAGCCATTTTCCGTTCCGGATAAAGACCGAAAGGGAAGCTTCGTCACCAGGGAAAAGCCTTACCGGGTGCGCTTCGCGGCTTGTGACAAGCCTTCTCAGGCCGTAGTCTGCCCAGAGCCTGCAGCTGCCCAGGATCAGAAGAATGGCTATCAGGAAGGAGGCCGGAAGGTACAGCCCCCTGGCCAGAAGCAGTATAACGCCTGCCGCGGCAAAGACCCGAACTGAGGGGAAGGTATAAAGGGAAGTGAACCGCTGGAACTCTTCCATGGACTACTCCCAGTCATCTTCGATCGGGACGGGTACCCGGGAGAGGATCCCGGCCACAACGGCTCGACCCGTGTTCCCCCGGTAGCGCTCCTCACGGTGCAGAAGCAGGCGGTGGGGGAGTATGTAAGGGGCCAGGTACTTCACATCGTCGGGGATCACGTAGGACCTGCCCCGGATGAAAGCCAGTGCCTTCGAGGCCTTGAACAGGGCCAGGGAGCCTCTGGGGCTGGCGCCAAGTTCAACAGCAGAGTCCTCCCGCGAAACCCGGACAAGGCTGATCATGTACGCCGTCAGCGACGGGTGCACGAAGATATTCGCTGCATCATCCTGCCAGGAGAGTATGTCCTCCCCGGATACCACGCTCTCGATCTCCGAAAGGGCGTTATTCTTGCCGTGGGTGAGGATGATCTCTTCTTCCTCGCCGGCGGTGGGGTACCCCATGTCGACTTTCAGGAGGAAGCGGTCCAGCTGGGCCTCGGGCAGTGGAAAGGTCCCCTCCATCTCGATGGGGTTCTGGGTGGCCATCACCATGAAGGGGGATGGCAAGGGGAAGGTCTGTCCGTCCACCGTCGCCTGCCGTTCCTCCATCGACTCCAGCAGGCTGGACTGGGTTCGCGGCACGGCCCTGTTGATCTCGTCCACGAGGAGGATGTTGGTCATTACCGGACCCGGGCGAAAGGTGAACTCACCGCCCCGTTTGTCGTAGGTGAAAAAGCCCGTCACGTCCGTGGGCATGAGGTCGGGTGTGCACTGCAGCCGCCGGAACTTCATGTGGCACGATGCCGCGATAGCCCGGGCCATCAGCGTCTTGCCCACCCCCGGGACATCCTCGATCAGGATATGTCCCCCGGAGATGAGCCCCACCAGCATGAGATCCAGCACTTTCCCCTTGCCGATGACCACTTTCGACACGTTTTCCTTCAACTTCGACAACTGGTTCGACATGGTAAAACCTCCAGTACAAATGAGCAAGAGAAGGTCTTTTCATCAAAATTACGTTCAATTTGCCCTTGATTATAACAATAGTATCCGGATCTGAACTTCCGTTCACCGTGGATGCTCTTCATCTATTGCTGACAATCTGAGGAATCTGCCAGACGGCGGATGAGGATCTGATCCCAAAACCATCTCACCGCAGACGAAGTAACCTATCCGGCGCACCGCCGGCGTAGGTCAGGACGCAGACGAAGTGCCCGGAGCGGAGCGACAGGGTAGAAATGCAAGAGAGAGAAAACCATTCTTTGTGAGAACTA
>JAAYDT010000037.1 GCA_012729145.1 Synergistaceae bacterium
AATAGATATCTGTGCTATTTGCGGGTCGAATTGTGTCCCGGAATTGTTCCGGAGTTCAGAAATGATGTATTCAAGGGAACGTTGTTGCCTGTAAGGCCTCGATGTGCCCATCGCGTCCAATGCATCTGCCACACAGATGATCCTGGCGAAGAGTGGGATCTGGTCGCCCTTAAGCCCGGTGTTGTAACCTGTTCCATCAAATCTCTCATGATGGAAGGCTGCTCCTTCCTTGATCTCTTCGATAACGGTAATGTCTTTCAGGATGTCGCCGCCTATCGCAGAGTGCTGCTTTATTACTTCATATTCCTCCCCGGTCAGTTCCCCCTCTTTTTTCAGGATCGCATCAGAAATGCCTATTTTCCCGATATCATGAAGCAGCGCCGTATAGTAGAGATTATCCGTCTCATTATCATCAAGGCCCAATTTTTTTGCGATAAGGACACAGTAGTCGGCAACACGTTTCGAGTGGCCCCTGGTGTAGGGATCCTTTGCATCTATCGTATTGGCTATTGCGGTTATGGCCTGGGTGATAATGGCACGCAGTTCTTTCTGGCGTTTTTCAAGCTGAGTGTTCTTCCGCCGGTAGTAGCTGCCGGTAACAAGAACAATTAACGCAGCGGCAGAGAGTATCATTGCGATAATGGCTATCGGTCTTTCAAGAAAGCGTTTTTCCTTGGTTATCGGAAGGCTTATAGGCTTTTCAGCTGGCACCCCGTCACTGTTAGTGGCGTTGAACTCGAAGGTGTAATCCCCTCCCGAGAGATTTGTGTAGGTGATGGGGTCAAGGTCCTTGATGTATTTTTCGATCTTGTCATTTTCGAAGCCGGCCAGGGAGTACTCTACCTTGTTGTATCCGGGGTTTACATAACTGAGTACGGCAAGGTCAAGGGTCAATCTCCTGACATTGCTTTGCAGGGTCAGTTCCGTCGGGTTCTCAAAGATGACCCCGTCAACTTCTGCTTTTCTGATCGCGATCTTGGGGTTCTGCCTGTTAATGAAGACATCCATAACATTTATCTCGTAGACACCGTTCACGCAGCAGAGATACAGCTGTCCGCTCTCGTCCATGTAACTCCAGGAATTGGCCGTAACCGACGAAAGCAGTCCCTCCTTCCTGGAATAAGCGGTAAATGAGGGTGCTCCGCCTTCGAGGAGGTCTTCAGAACCGGCCAGAAATATCCCCAGGCTGGTCAGGAGCATCATCTTTCCGTCGGGGGTCCTCTTGATCTCATATATGCCTGAACCTATCACGTCAACAGGGACAGATACCGGATGGAATCCAGAGTTCCGGAAAAGATCGATATTGGTCGATGTGCTGACCCATATCCCATCATTATCCGGATCATAGAGCATCCTCAGTATAACTCCGGATCTGAGCCCTTCATTCTTCCCGTAGTTTTTAAAAACGTTGTCCCTGACGGAGAAGATCCCGCCGCCGTCGCTCCCCAGATAGAGGGTACCTTCATCGTCCTCGCACATGTTGAGAATGGTGGAGTTGGACAGACCATCCTTCTGGGTATAGGTCCTGATGATCTCTCCGTCCCTGATAATACCGACCCCGTCATTTGTGGCTACGGCGATGTCTCCGTTATACAGCTCCAGGGACATACGGACATTGTCGTTCGTTAGCCCGTTCTCCCTGGAGAAGAATTCAATCTCCCCCGCCGGGGATATGCAAGCTATCCCGCCGGCATTGAAGGTGCCTACCCAAAGCCTGTTTTGGGAATCGGTCATAAGATGCCGTACCCTGACACCTTCAAACTTCTCCGTGATATGGTTCTCTACCGGGTGGTGATCCCTGTCAACAGCAAGAAGTCCCTCGTCTGTCCCGATGTAAAGCACTCCGTTGAAAGGCTGTGTGGCGTTGACAACGCTTCTGGGAAGGGAAGCTGCAAAATTCACGTCCATGAATTTGCTTTTGGCAAGGTGAAGAAGCCCCTCACGAGAAGAAGCGATCCATAAACTACCCTCATAATCTTCACGGATCTTTACCAGGGAATTGTTAATGAGGCTGCCGGCAACGGAGAAAAAATTGTAATTTTCATCGTAATATCCAAGGCCATTGTCGCCGCATATCCAAAGACGTCTATCGCTATCTTCAAAAAGATCGTTGACCCCGATCACGTTGCCCGACTGGTAAAGATCACCGAAAATTGTAGCTTCCTTCTTCGATAGCCAATCTGGCGATACCGCCATCATTCATCCCGGCAACGACAGTCCCGTCTGAACGAACCAGGAGGCTCACAGCACCAGATCCCGGGAAGTCATCTTCGCTGAATACTTGCTTGATCCGTCCATCCTTGAAAAGAAAAACCTCTCCGCTTCGGGAAACTCCCAGGATATTGTCTTCACTGTCGCATTCAAGATCCAGGACAAAAGCCGTATCGAATCTCCCAAGGCTGATGCGTTCAATTCCCTCCTCGGTCAGGCGGCCGACCCCGCCGCTGGATCCCACGAAGATATTCCCCTTGCTGTCCGAAACAATGGAATGGACAAGATTGAAGGCACTGTCTGACAGATTGGGAATGGACCTGAACCTGCCCCCTTCCAGGCAGAAAAGACCATCCAGGTTAGTTCCGATCCAGAGCCTTCCTTTTTCGTCCTCATAAAGACATCTTGCGCTTGAAGCCGCAAATTCTGTAGATGAATTCTTGTTGTACAAGGTGAATGTCTTTCCGTCATACCTTATAAGACCGCGGTAACTGGCGATCCAGATATATCCATCTCTTGTCTGGATAACATCGTTTGCATCATTTGCTTCCATCTTGCTGTCGGAGTTGTAAAGAGTCTGGATATAGCTAGCAACGGAAATGGTACCTGCCGAAGCTGCAGATATGGAAAGCGGGATCAAGAGGGCAACAGCAATTAACAGGATAAACTTCTTCAAGGTAGAAGACCAGATCTTTCTATATTGATCGATCCCTTCTTGGTATTCCACGGCAAGTTTATTGTAAACATTTTAATTATGATTGTACAGAGAAGAAAGAACAAGAGTTTTTCGATAAAGTCATACGGGAAAAAACTGGCGGAGGGCAGAGGATTCGAACCCCTGGAGACTTGCGCCTCTGCTGATTTCAAGTCAGCCGCCTTCGACCACTCGGCCAGCCCTCCGACGGCAATCAATTATAATGAATTCTGGTAGAATAAGCCAACATTATCTCCGGAAGGGTGAGACAGAAGATACCGGAAGGCGGAGGTGTCCTGAATGAAGATGCGTAATGGGGCAATTCTTACAGCAGTGCTGATATTGGCTGTGTTCATAAGCTCATCTGCTGTATTGGCCCAGGGAGACTGCGAGGTTCCTGGCGACCTGAGGGTGATAGTAACCGAGGCGAAATGGGAGTTCGACCTGAAGACAGGCCGCCTCTCTGGTGAGGCAACGGTCAGGAACATCTGTGACAGTGATGTCGTAGCCCCGGGAATATCGGTGGGTATCTTCGGGGCAGAGGGTCAGATGGTCAACAACGTCGCCCAGAGGGGTGCCGAACCCAGGCTCTCCCCTGGCAAGTCGGTCAAGGTGAAGTTCCATATAGATCTGAAGGAGGCCCCGGCCTCGCTCATGTTCATGCCCTTCGAGGGCATGGT
>JAAYDT010000038.1 GCA_012729145.1 Synergistaceae bacterium
AAATAGTTCGCAGGAGAAAGGGTTACCATCCGCAGGGCTGCCATGGGGGATATTCCGAAGGCAATGGCCAGCCTGACCTTCTCGTCCATGTGTCCCCTGTCGCGGATGTAGGCCGCGGTCAGGTCGTCGCTTACAAGCATGCAGCGACATGCCCTTTTTTCGTCATCCCTGACGATCGCTGCCAGCTCTTCCAGGTTCTTTTCGGTGGCCCCCTCACGGATCATCAGCCACATTCCCCTCCTGAGTTTCTCGAGAGCTTCGCTGGCAAGGACGCATTCGTGGTCCGAGTCGCAGCCGCTGACAAGATAGGCGCACAGGTCCCTGCCGGCAAGTCCCGGAGCGTGGCCGTTCTTGATCCTCCCAGAGGAAACCCGGATCTTGTCCCAGATATCATTTTCCCCGCTAATTACGGCCGGGAAGTTCATTACTTCCCCCAGAGAATGGCACCAGCCCCTTGAGAACATCTCGGCCACCTCGTCGGCGCCAAGATACTCCAGGGGGGTCTCGAAGGACGAGGCCGGCACACACGAAGGAGCAGTGTAGAAAATGTCCACAGGGGCATATTCACTGTCATGGAACATGTATTCGATCCCGGCCATGCCGGAGGTGTTTGCTATTTCGTGAGGGTCGGCGGCAACGGCGGAAGTTCCTCTCGCTGCCACCAACCCGGCGAAAGATGATGGTACGAGCATGGTGCTCTCGATGTGACAGTGGGCATCAAAAAAGCCCGGAGCGAGGATCATACCCGAAAGATCAAGGTTTTCTTTCCCATCGTAACCTTTACCGATTCCGGCGATCCTCCCTTCGTGGATCGCCACGTCGGCATCCTCGTAATCCATTGAAAGGACGTTTGCTATTCGTGCCCCTTTCAGGACAAGATCAGCAGGGATATCGCCTCTTGACGCCGCAAGCAGGGAAAACTTATGCATGTATATCATCTCCTGGAATGATCTCTGACCGGTGAATTCTTTCTGTTTGCTGTTATTGAATACCCGTATTTTAAGGGGAAGAGCTCTTCCTTATTCTAGCACTGCAAAAAAGGGGGAAGGAAAAGGTTTCCTGTCCGATCCCCGTTTTATGTGTTATGTACCAGCAGGCCTGGCCATTGTTATTGATGAAGATCTGGCACTTTGGTCCGTATCAGATTGTTTGGGTCTACAATCCTCCATATATCGATGTTACCCGCAGATTGCCCTGCGGAGGTGATCAGCAGGATGCCAGGTTTTCTTCGGAGAAGGCAGTTTAAATGGATCCTAGGGGCCCTGCTTTTTGCCATGGCCCTTTTGGGAGGGCTCTTCTGTATCGATATGTATCGGGCCTACGGACGGATCAAGGGTGAGAGCCGGATCCTCGCTTCTCCTTACGGGGATATTGAGTACGTCGAGGGTGGAGATGGCCCTGACGTTCTGGTCATCCATGGGAGCGGGGGCGGATACGACCAGGGCAAGATCATTGTCCGTTCTGTCCTTGGGGATGGCTTCCACTGGGTTGTACCTTCCCGTTTCGGATACCTTGGATCCACATTCCATGAAGGTGCCACCTTCGAAGAGCAGGCCAGGGCTTATGGATTTCTTCTGGATCATATTGGTATCGGTCAGGCCGCTGTTGTAGCTCTGTCCCATGGAGGTCCTTCGGCCCTGCTTTTCGCGGCCATGTACCCCGAACGTGTCTCCTCCTTGACCCTGATCTCCTGCGGTGTGGCATCTTCGTCAACGGGTGGCCAGGTCCAGGCGGACAGAAAGGGGGATCTGCTGGTCACTATCTACAGGCACGATCTTCTCTACTGGAGCCTGACAAGGTTTTTCAGGAAGCAGTTCATCGGGCTGATGGGGGCAAGCGGGGAGGTTTTTGCCGGTCTTTCACCCGAACAGAGAGAGCTGGTCGACCAGGTAATATATTACATGAACCCTTCTTCGCAGAGGTCCGCTGGTGCGGCCTTTGACAACAGTGCGGATATGCCAAATGAGAGGATAAAAGCCATACAGTCCCCCACTCTTGTGTTTCACGCCTTGGACGATATGCTTCAGCTCTTTCACAACGCCGAATACGCCGAAGCTAATATCCCCTTGGCCAGGCTCGTCAGTTTCGACAAGGGCGGGCACCTTCTTATGATCGTGGAGCAGGAGAGGATCCGTGAGGAGATAAAGAGGCATATTCTGGAAAGCTCAAGATCAAATAACTCATAGGACTTGTATCCAATTCAAGCACTTCGACTGGTAAGATACGAAGTATCCGGATCTGTGAGAGGATGAACGATATTGCGAAAATTCGTGATAGACAAAAAGGTCTTTGTTCTTTTCCCTCTGGCCCGGGTTTGCGGGCTGATCGTTGAGGAACTGGACAATAGCATAACCTGGGACGGGAAAGAGATGCTCGAGCAGGCCTGCCGGGAAGCGGCCCTTAGGCTGGGAGAGGTTCCTTTTGCGGAGAGCCCTTTCTTTGCCCCCTGGAGGGCGGCATTCCGGACCTTTGGAGCCCCCAAGGGTTACCGTTCTTCCGTGGAAGCCCTTGCAAAACGCGCCGTGAAGGGGAGCTGTCCGCCATCGGTCAATTCCCTGGTGGACCTGTACAACGTGACGTCGCTGAAGTTCCTCTTCCCTTGCGGTGCGGAGGATCTTGATGCGGTGGTTGGCGACATCCGCTTGACCGCCGCTCAGGGTGGTGAACCGTTCCTCCCCCTTGGGGCGGAGGAGGACGATCCCCCTCGCGAGGGAGAGATAGCTTATCTGGATGACGTTGGGGCTATCTGCCGATGCTGGAACTGGCGCGAAGCCGACAGGACCAAGCTGACCCCCCGGACGAAGCGTGCCATGCTGTTTATGGAAAACCTTGCGCCGGAACGGGACCCAGAGCTACGGGAAGCGTTGGCCTATATTGGCCAGGCGGTCCGGGAGAGACTCGGCGCAAAGACCAGGAGTTTCTGGCTTGACGGCGGATGCATGGAAGTGGATCTTCCGGAGTGAACCAAGAGAGGATCAGGTCCCAGAGGCAGATCCAGGAAACCAGAATCGATCCACTGGTCAATCAAGCATGAAAAGTTCCCTGCGGACCGCCTGGGGGCTGAACAAGCGAACGAATTCATCTATCTCTTCCAGGTGAGCCCGCAACTGCATCGAGGAGACGGACGGCACTCCATAGACGGTAAATAGCGCACGGGTCGTTTTTGCAGTCATTGAACTGCTGTTATTGGGTCCGTAAATGACGCTGGAAAGAATGCCCCTCTGGTCGGAGAGGAACATGTCGCCCTTCAGGAGGTTCCGTTCCTTCCCCCCCATAGACTGATATGCCTCTGTCCCCTTCGAAATATCCAGGGAAAGGGGGATGGATACTTTGTCCAGATCGTGGCCGGCTGTTAGAAGGCCGTTCTTCAACTCTGCCATGAACATTGCCGTTACAAGAGGTGAGGGGCAGAGGACAGGTTCCCCTTTCAGTGCCACGGTTTCGACCTGGTGAAGCACCGGATAACCTTTTCCGAATGTTCGGTAGAACTTTTCGTAGGCTTCGAAGGGCGGTTCCTTCCCTATCTGCTTCCTGGTCTTGCCACGATGTCGCATGCGGAGCTCTTCTTCAAGCAAGGCCTTCCGGTCTTCGAACCCGGGGTTGTCTCCCGAGTTCAGGATGCCCTCGATCACCATGATCCCGAAAGAGGTTTCCGGGAAACTCGCCCTCCAATTCTCAGAAGCAGTGATCATCGGACTGGTCCCTCCCTTCTTCTCGTTCTAGCCTAATATATAATATAGGCAAACAAAGAACCTTCCACGCCCCGTTGATGTAAGATTTACTCGGTAGCGTATTTTGCCCGGTCCGGTCTCAGGATCCGGGAAGACTGGAGTGGTTGGAGCGATGACTAACAGGCGCCCAGGTTCTGTTTTGCTTTTTGTCCTCGTGCTGTCAGGGATAGTCTTTTCGCTGTTTGAGCCGGTGGAGGCCCAGGTGGATGCCGCAGCCCTTTCCAGGGCGATGAAATCAATTGCCGTCCTCACCGCTGAAACGAAAGACGGAAAGGAAAGCAGAGGCCTGGCATTTCTAATGGCTGGAGAAGGAAGGGCTGTGACGGCGGCTCACCTTCTCAAGAACGCTTCCAGGGTCACGCTCCGTTTCCAGGATGGGGCTGAGTCCCTTTCTCCGGGCATTATTGCGGTTGACGAAAAAAGAGGCCTGGCGATGATCGAAGTACCTGCCTCCGGAAGGCAGGGCCTCACACTGGTGCAGACCAGCATCAGCCCTGGGACGATGGTACACTGTGGCGCGGTAAGAGACGGAACTTACGGGTTCGTACAGCTGTCGGTCTCCGAGATCCACCAGGGTGCCTCGGGTGTGGAAAGGTACGCCCTCTCCGGAGAGGGTCCTTCCGGGAACAGCGGCTCACCTGTCCTGGATCAGAAGGGGAACGTAACAGGCATGGTTATCGAGACAACTGAAGGAAGGCTTCTTGTTCCCTCGGTCTTCATTGCTGCCATCGACGCATCTTCTCCTCTCAAGTCCTGGGGCGGTGAAATCCCTGAGATGGTCGATGATCCCCAGGCAGATCCAGGTCCAGGCCCAATGGACGAGATAGACCAGGCCATTCTCGATTTCTTTGTCATTCTCTATGACCACGACAGTGTTTACAGGTGGGGGCAAGAGACGACCAATGGGAAAGGTTATCTGCAAGGAGTACCGGAGGATGTTTACCATTATCAGACCAAGCTCGAGATGGCCATAAAAAAACTGGTCGGAGCAGATACCAATGACCCTCTGCGAAAAAAGATAATAATGAACCTCAAGGAAGTAGGGAACAACCAGGTGGCCGCAGTGAATTACTTTATTCAGGCCGTAGTGACAGGGCAAGGGGCAAAGGATTGGGGAGCCCAGTCCCAGGATCTGAACAAACGGGCCAGGGCTGCCATGAATATAGCCGGGGAAGTGCTACTGTCGGAGCTCCCGGCGATACATGAACTTTACGAACGATCGACAGTGTTAGGCGAAAAGATGCACAGGGACATCAAGTACTACCTCGGCATTGAGAAACGGGTGGCCTCCTTTGCGATAGGAGCCGTGACGACCATTGAAAAACCCTTCCGCCTGATCGTGTTATACAGCGAAACATTTGGGGAAGCGCTGGGCCTGAGATCTGGTGATACTATCCTTTCCGCGGCCGGGTCGAGATTCGATTCCGAGGGGTCCATGGAGGACTTCAAGGCTGTGATCCTCCAAAACCTTGGGAAGACCATTGACGTGGTGGTGGAGAGAAACGGGGAACAGACGACCCTTAAGATGAAGATCCCGGAGGAGATCCCTGAAAAATATGTGCTTCCGCAGATCTTTTAAGTTTTCAGACCATAAATAAATGGGGGCCAAAAAAGAGGAGGGTCTGCCTTTGAGCTCTTTTTTGCCCCCTTCTGTTTCCCCTGGGGTTTTGAGAAGTTGCGTCAGGTGGTTTTAAACCCGGATCAGAGCTCGATCCAGTAGGCGCTCCCGTCACGCATTCGACTGACGAAACCGTAATCCACCAGGCATCTCCTGACAAGTACGTGATCTTCAGTGACCTCTGAAAGGATCCCGTTCAGTTCCCTTTCAGAGTACCTCTCACCTGGCCTCAAAAGCCCCGCTATCTTTCTCAGGAGAGCCACCCGCTCCCTGGCTTTAAGAGGGAATCGGACCAGGGTCCCGTCGTCCCGAAAGTACTTCCTGAGGATCTTTTCATACTCCTCCCGGGTGATGGCGTACCGTTCGTCAGACATTCTTGCGTTGGCAGGGAAATCCACCAGCCTTGCCTCCGGCTTCTGGCGCTCTTCGAGGATCTTCATTATCGCCAGGAAGACCTTGGCCTGCCTTGATCTTTCCTTCATCCTGAAGCGATGATTCCTGACTGTGGAGCGGCTTATCCCGAGTTCCGAAGAGATCTTCTTGTCGTCATCACCCTTGAAAAAGGCTTCGAGAAGTCTGGCCTGTGGATCCGAGACACCCCTCCACTGCTTCAACAGGTCCAACAGGTAACCGAACTGGGGTCCGTGTTCGCTCTCGGAGTGAATCCGCGCCGCGGCTTCGGCCTCCCAAAATCTTCCATCCACCTCGAAAACCTCTCCTGTCTCGAAGGTCCTTCCGCATTTAAGACATATTTTTGCCTTTGTTTCAGGGTCCTCCATCACCCCCTCCGCAAGCTCTTCCAAAGATGCGATCTCAAAAGCCTGAAAAGGAAAAATCATAAACAAAACCCCCTCCTGCTTGTTTATATATAGACAAATAGCCTTTTTTGTTTGCTAAGTCAAGTTAATTCTCTTGTTTTACGTATAAGAAAGCTCTTCTCTTGAGGGAACCGGGATGATTATCTTTTGCTGGTATCCTTGGAGAAGGGATCGATCTTCAGTGCAAACCTGTAATGGGGCCAATTTTTTCCAGGATAGATGGGGCTGGAACAGATTTGGCCTGATCCTTCCGTTCCCTAATGGAGTAAGTGGGTAGATCGCACACAGTGATGAAGTGTCATTTCCGAGTGTGTGATTCATGATATAAATGCCCCGATAGAACACTTTTTGCGTAGGGAGGTCCAGGTATGGATTTCGACAAGGACAAGGTGGATGAAGCTACATTGGCACTGCTCTGGCTTGTCTTTCACGAGGATAGGGACGGGGCG
>JAAYDT010000039.1 GCA_012729145.1 Synergistaceae bacterium
AATGTCGTCTGCGCCAGCTGATCAGACTTCGTCTTCGATGGGTCCGCCGCAATGTTCACGGCATTGACGAAAATGAACGGAGGATAGGCGGGCTCGGTCGAAATTATCCCGTGGGGCCCCTTGTATGCTACGCCGCCTATATAGCAGGTCGGTCGTTCTTCTTCGGGGATGTCGGCAGTCCGTTCCCTGAGATCCTCAATGGCCCTGTCGAAGAAGGCTATGACCTCTTTTGCCCTCTCCTCCTTGCCGATAACACGCGCCATCATCAAAAGTGTATCATCCATCTGCTTTTTGCCCACACCCAGTTGCCCGTGTTCAAGGACAATAACCGGTATCCCCGTCTTCTTCTGCAATTCCACCGGGTCGTGCCCCATGTTACCAAAGGTCTTGAAGATGACCTGTGGGGCCGGGTCAAGGGCAACTATCAGTTCCGGGTTGTCGTGCCCCCTGAACTCACCGAAAAGTGGTTTGTCCTTCAATTCAGGGTGGGCAATAAAATATGGCCGGGATTCGAACATGTTCCTGGCCTTCTCCATGTCGTCTACTGCCACGGCCAGATCCTCTGCCTGGAGGTAGACAAGATATCGCATGCACCCGGGACCGGAACAGATCACTTTGGACACGTTTTCGGGGATCGCCACTTCCCTTCCCCAGGCATCGGTAACTGTTAGCCCTGAAGCGATGCCTGCAAATGCCCTACAGAGAACCGCAATGAAAACAACGACAGAGAAAAGTGTAAAGTGCCTGGAAGGTCCTTTCAAACACAATGCTGTCACCCCATTTTTCTGTTATTACGATTATTCTATTTCGTAATACTTGCAAGAGCAAGAGGGTAAAGCCATCCAGGGCAACTGAAAATGCTTAAGAAGCAAATGAGGATCATCATTTATAATCAGGACATATTGTTTCTCCTGGGGTAAAGCCGAAAAAACAGGGAGTGGGAGATCATGTTCCTCAAAAAGGATTTCTCTTTTGACGCGGCTCACAAGCTGGAGAAGTATCACGGGAAATGCGAAGCCCTTCACGGCCACACCTACCGTTTCCAGGTTACCCTGGAAGGCAGGCCCGACAGTGAAGGGATGATCATGGATTTTATAGAGCTGAAGAAGATCGTCGGAGACAGGGTCCTGTCACGGCTCGACCACTCATACCTTAACGAGATCATCCCTCAACCGACTGCGGAGAACATAGGCCTCTGGATATGGAGTGAACTGGAGAGTGAGATACTTCGCGAAAACTGTTGCCTCTGGTCAGTACAGGTGTGGGAGACTCCCTCTTCTTCAATTGTTATTGAAAGAAAGGACATTCAGGTAAAAGGCCAACACTCTTGATCAGCGATCTTTGCCCCCCTTGAGCCACTCCTGCAGAGAGAGATCCTCTACGGATGAAAATCCCTGTTTGATCTCTGAACGGATGGCCTTCAAGGTCCCCGACCTTTCTGCGAAGGCATTGTGCTGGTGGATGCTCTCAAGATTCTCCTGCCTGACAAGAACAAAAGTGTCGTCATGAAGGTCGGGATACATATCCAGAAGATTTCTGAGCACTTCCCGCACCACATCCTCTGCGAACATGGGGTTTTTGTGAGCCTTGTTAACAACGAAAAATTCGTCGGGCCGTTTGAGCAGTTCGTAGGTTTCGGAACTCATCGAGGCTTCCAGTATGTGGACCAGGTGTTCTGCCTTCAGAGGTCTGTTACCCCCGACGAGAAGGGTCCCTCGTCCGCGCTGGTTGTGCGAGGCCAAAGGAACAAGTCCCAGGATCCGGTCGGTTTCTTCTTCGCTGAACCCGTCTCCCAATAGCAGTTTCCTGGAGTGGCTCCGGACCATGTCCTGGGCACAGGGACATACGGTCATCCCTTCTACCTCGACGCCGACGGCTGTCCTTTGACTTTCACCAGCACAGGCAGAGATGCCAATAAAGGTATACAGCTCTTCCACGTTCTTGCCGGAGATCGGAGTTATCTTCCGGATAGGGAACTTTGCCCTGATGACTACTTCGGACCTCCCACCCTGTTGGGTAAGGGATATCTTTCTGGCCAACCTCCCCGCTAAAGTCTCAATATTTGGCGAAGCTTCAAGGGTTATCTCCTCAACTAGATCTTCCAGCACATCAGAGAAGCGGGACATGTGAACCCCTGCCTGGTTTGGCCCCAACCACGCGAAAAGGTCCATTTCGGCGTAGAACAACGAGACCTTTCCTCCGTTTTCTATGCGAAGGATCCTCTTCAATCCGGTGACCCCAACCCGGCTCAGGCTGGCAGGGACCCTGGGATTTTCCTGCTGGATATCTCTCTCCAATTTCAGCCGAAGGCTGTTCTCAACCCTCCTGATCCCGGACATATCCATTTCTTTTGCTATCTCTCCGACATTTTTGGTAAAGCCTGGCGGAATGATCCCGAAAGCTATCTCTGCCAGCGGGGCTATGGCAAAAGCCCTTTCGCCAAGGCCGGGATAAGTCTTGCGAAACCCATCCCCCAGGGGAGAGGCAGTTTCATAGAACAAAACATCTATGTCAATGGGCCTGGGAAAACCTTTATTGTGATCGTCCCTTCCCATAAGGAGTTCTACAGACTTGACAAAACGATGAAGGTCGGAAGGGTCCATGTCCGTTTCTATTCTGCAGGCGAGGTTGATGAACCACGGCTGATCCTGATGGCCTGCGGGCATGGTCTCGTAAAAGGAAGAGATCTCCTCGATCATGTTCCTTCCGCCAATTAACTGCAGTGCCCTTAGGATGTTACCCTGTCTGTCGCCAAGATTTGCCCCAAGGAGGAGATAGGCACGTTGCAATACGGGGCTATTCTTCATCAAACCCCCCCTTTCAGTAAGGTCAACTCATCCATGAAACTGCAAGGGAAGGGTGGTCAGTTTGCCATGATCATCAGACCGTGAAGTACGTTTGGCAGATCTGATTCCCTGTCACCGAGCCCGTAACCCGTCCTTTCGACCACCCCTGGGGGGATGGTGCCAAAGCTGTCGACAAATGTCTTCAGCAGGACTGCCCCGGTCGGGGTAGTACGTTCCATCGGCTGTCCGCGAGAGAATACGGGAATGCCTTCAAGCAGTTTCATTGTCGCTGGTGCCGGTACGGGTAGTTCTCCGTGGGCGCATTTCACGGTCCCCGAACCCACGTTAACCGGCGAGGATATGACCAGCCCCGGGGCAAGGACATCCATCAGGATGCATGAACCGACTATATCGACTATGGAATCCACAGCACCGACCTCGTGGAAATGAACGCTTTCAGGGGGCATTCCATGGACTGCGCCTTCAGCCTCCGCGAGCAGCCGGAAAGCGGTTTCAGACTTATGGGATGCTTCGGGGGTAATATCGCTCTTTTCAATTACCTCAAGCACTTCTTTCAATCCCCTGTGGCAATGCTTCTCGTCGCATCTGACCCTGACATCAACCCCGCTTATGCCGCCTCTTTTGCTTCTGGAGGCTTCCACAACGTAGCCTTCAAGAGCAAGCCCCTCCAGGAAAGGGTTAATGTCGACCTTCCCAAGAAGGTCCAGAAGAAGCCCAAGCATCATGTCACCACTGATGCCAGAAAAGCAATTAAGGTAAAGGATCTTTTTCATCGGGATTCTCCCTCAGTGAATATTTTTCGAACTTCTGTTGGCTATAAGGGCAGCCGTGTAGCCGGCCCCGAGCCCATTGTCGATATTTACAACCGAAACTCCCAGGGCGCATGAGTTGAGCATTGTTATGAGAGGCCCTATCCCGTTCATGGCAACACCGTAACCTACACTGGTCGGCACAGCCACCACCGGGCAACTTGCTATCCCGGCCACAACCCCGGGAAGAGCCCCGTCCATGCCTGCCACGGCCACAATTGCGTCTGCATCGAAAAGGACGTCCATGTGCGCTATCAGGCGATGAAGTCCTGCGATACCCACATCAAACAGCCTCCTGACCTCGCAGCCGATGGTCTCGGCCGTGACGGCCGCCTCCTCCGCAACGGGGACATCGCTGCTCCCGCCGGTGGTCACAAGGACAAGTCCCTTCGACGGAAGGTCCCGGTCAGGCCAAAGGCGCCCTATCCTGGGTACCGGAAGATACTCCAAACCTGGAAGGATCGTTGAAACAAGTTCATGCTGCTCTTGTGACATTCGGGAAAACAGAGCCCTGCCGGGGAGCTCGGAAAAGGTCTCAGCAATTCGCTTCAACTGGTCCGGTGACTTGCCGGGACAGTAGACTATTTCAGGAAAGGCACCCCTCAGAGCCCGGTGAGTGTCAAGCTTTACTTCCCCGAGATCGCGGAAAGGCAAACCCTTGAATGATCTTACGAAGGTATCCACCGAGATCTCGCCATTTCTCAGTTTGTCCGCCAGCAGGCGGATCTCTCTTTCGTCCATCGGCTTACATGCTCCATTTCATTGTTGAGACACCAGGGGGAAAAACATCTTCACTGTTGTTGCAATACACCCCTGAGCGCCTCAAAACCTTGATTTAGGGATTTCAGATAATTATACTCGAAAAGTTGTCTCTCTCCAGACAGCCTGTCCTTCCTGAAACGAGATCCTGTTGGATCAATTCCGGTCCATGATCTTTTGGAT
Organism: Synergistaceae bacterium; assembly: GCA_012729145.1. Taxonomy (GTDB): domain Bacteria; phylum Synergistota; class Synergistia; order Synergistales; family Thermovirgaceae; genus 58-81. Next base: position 4,559 of record JAAYDT010000039.1, read on the forward strand.
CAGCACAACCTTGAGAAAGGATCCCGGGATTGCCTACCGCATCAATGACAAGAATTGTGGTATCGTTTCTGATTGAGGGTCCAGACAGAAAAGGAAGGATGAACATCCTTGAACAGATTGGACAAAGCCGACAAGGTCCGGGCATTCTTCAGGGATAACCCTTCGACGCTTGTGCTTCTCTCGGGCGGAGTTGACAGCGCCGTTCTTGCCCTGTTGGCGTCCGAAGGGGCCCCGGGCGAAACAAAAGCCCTGACTTTCCGGACCCCCCTGGTAAAGGAGGATGAAATAGAAATGGCTGAGGCAGTTGCCGAAATGCTTGACATAGACCTCCAAATTGAGGACATAGATGTTACCTCGGATCCCCAGGTCTCTGCAAACCCCGGGGACCGCTGCTACTTCTGCAGGAAGATCCTCCACGGGGAGGCCACGAAATACGCCAGAACCGCAGGTTTAACTGCCATCGCTGATGGAGTCCAGGCTGACGACCTGGTCGAAGGCAGGCCGGGCGTAAGGTCTGCCGCGGAGGACGGGATCCTCCACCCCCTCGCTGAGGCAGGTCTCACAAAAAGCGAGATCCG
>JAAYDT010000040.1 GCA_012729145.1 Synergistaceae bacterium
AGCGAAGAGATCGCCAGCAGATTTCTGGAGGTCTGCAGAAGCTCAGGTTTCCCCCACTCGGCGATAATAGGAAGCTTTACCGAAGGGGAAGGCGGGATATCGTTCTGACCGGCGTTGGATATAGCGGCCCTCTTTTTCGGGGGCCGCTTTTTTGTATCCATTATCCAGCCATTATGATGATTCGTTTTTTGGCTATTTTGATAAAATAAAAATGACTTAAAAACATTTTTCGGAGGTGTGTTTGATGAACAAGGCGGAACGAGTAGTGGATTTCGCCATGAAAATGGAACTTGAGGCCAGGGATTTCTACCTCGACTCCATGGAGAGAGTAAGCAGGGCTGACACCAGGAGCCTGCTGGCTACCCTGGCGGAGTGGGAGAAGGGGCACTACGATTTCCTGAAACAACACAAGGACAGTCTCGAGGGAACGGGGAAATGGGGCGAAGTGGCTCCCCCTGCCGAGAGCCTGGAAGAAGCCGTGGAGATCGTAATGGAGAAAAAAACCGGGACAGCGGTAGAACCGCCACTAGGTGAGACCTCGTCCGATTTCAGTGTTCTAAGGATGGCCATGGCTATCGAGACGGATTTCAGGAATTTTTACGGGAATGCTGCCCGGACCATGAACGACCCTGAGGGCCGCAAGATCCTCGAGATGCTCTCCGAGTGGGAGGGTGGGCACCAGGAGTACATAAATGAACAGTACAGGGTTCTGCACCGGGAGTTCATGAACGAGATGGGCTTCGAGCCCTTCTAGCCTGCAGAGGCAAGGACCAGGTCGGAAAGGGCCTTGTAGCTCTTCTTTATCTTTGAGATCCTTGCAGTGAAGGGTCCCCTTTCCTGAAGGTCAAGGAGCATGCTCCGGATCGGGACAAGTTCGAAAAAGGAGTTGCTCCTCGTGGGTACTGTAGTTGAGAAGACCTCGGCCAGGATCCTCAGGTCGTCGCCCATCCTGAAGTCGTCCCGGGTCTCGTCGTAGCCGAAGAGGAAGTATATCCTCCGGAACCCCGACCAGGCCAGAGCGGACAGGCACATGGAACAGGGTTCGTGGGTTGCCAGGAAGAGCGTTTCGGCAGGATCAGGGTGGTTTGGCCCCATGAAAAAGTTGTGGATGGTCACCATTTCGCCGTGGAGGGTCGGGTCGATGCCCCTCCTGTTGGTACCGGCCACCACCAGGGAGAGGTCATCAGACTTCAGAACGGCACCCCCGAAGATGTTGTGGCCTTCTCTTACGGCTTCTTTGGTCATGGGCAGAATGGTATCTTCAATGACCTCCAGGAACCTTTCCGCCATTTCGGAGTCGTTCAAGCCATCACCCCCTCTGATAAGATATCAGAACCCGGTCCTTTGTGAAGCCTGAGGTTCATTTTAATGGTGTGGTAGAATAACGCAGAAAGAGGTATACAGGGTTTTGGAGGTGAAGAGAGTGAGCCAGGAGATGGAGGGCTTTTCCCGAATAGCCGGGAATCTGGCAAAGGTCCTTTTCGAAAGCAGGACCACCGGGGTCTGCATCCTGAGGGATGGCATGATCCTGGCAGCCAACCCTCTGGTGGGCGAGATGACGGAGAAGCCGGACGAGGAGATCAAGGGAAAACCCTGGCTTGAACTGGCCTCCAGGGAGGATCTGCCTTTTTTAGGGTCCGGTCGCAGACAGGGGACCTCCCGTGAGACCACGCCCTTCCATTTCAGGCTCTCCACTCCCCGGGGAGAGACCCGCTGGGTGGTCGGGACCCTGACGCCCCTTCCTTCCCCGGCAGGATCCGACGAGCTGCTCCTGCTGTCCGACGTATCAAGGTACGAAAGGATCCATGACGATGCCAGTGTCAGGGAGCAGGATACCTTGGCTATGACCGAGGGAACCCTCCGGGCCATAGAGAAGATTGTGGAGATGAAAGACCCTTTCATTGCGGGCCACCAGAGAAGGGTGGCAAGGTTATCCTATGCCATATCAAGGCGCCTTGGCCTGTCAGAGTCTTCCTCCAGGGTCCTCAGGATGGCCGCCCTTGTCCATGATGTGGGAAAGGTCTCCATCCCGATCCAGGTCCTGGCGAAACCCATGCACCTATCCGAGGACGAGTACAGCATAGTCAGGATGCACCCACTTGTGGGTTACGAGATCCTCAAGGATATTGACCACCTGGCCTTTGCGGCGGAGATCATCCTTCAGCACCACGAGAGGGTCGACGGCTCCGGTTACCCGTCGGGACGACTGACTGGGGACAGGATGCTACCGGAGGCGAGGATAATCTCAGTGGCCGATGCCATGGAGGCCATGATCTCCAGGAGGCCCCACCGGCCGGCGCTGGGACTCGAGGAAGCCCTGGGGGAGATAGATAGGGGGCGCGGCCTGGAGTACGACCCGGACGTGGTCGATGCCTGCCTGGACCTCTTCAAGGAGCCGGGTTTCACCCTCGAGAGCAGGTCTGAAGGAGACTTCTGACCCTCCAAAGGCCGTTATTCATTGAGGTCGCTTTCGCGGGAGCGGGAAAGGGGCGTTCTTCTCTTCAGTACCTTCTTGTCGATATAACGGAGCCCGCGGTTGACGATCCATACAATGGCTACACACCCGACCGCCAAAAAGAACTGGTCGACGGCCACGGCAATTCCGACACCGGCGGTGAAGAGGATCGAGGCCGCAGAGGTAAGGTAGATCACCTTTCGCCTCTCGGGGTGCTGCATGATCGTCCCGGCACCGATGAAGCTTATCCCTAGGGCGATGGCCTGGATCACACGGATGGGATCGCTCCTGACAAGGTCAGTGCCGCAGGTGACCTCCCCGAAATAGTTTATGATCACGCTCCCCAGGGCTGCAAAGAGGGTAGAGGCACCGGCGATAAGCATATGGGTCCTCATGCCCGCAGGCTTCCCTATCGTCTCCCTCTCAAGGCCTATCAGGCCTCCCAGGAGGATCGCGAGGGCGACCTTGCCCAGTATGATGATCTGGTTCTCGAGACCCATGGTTTTACCTCCTTGTAATGGAAGAGGTTGCTGATGAACATATTATCCCAAGAAGGACTCTTTCGTACCATTTCGGGAAAAAGATGGATCGTGGTCCTTATGGCGGCGTGGCTGCTCGTCAAGGTCTGCCCTGCCCTGGCCCTTGAGACGCCCGGGACGGCCCTTCGCTTTGTGGGCGGAGACTTCGGGACCCCCATGGTCGAAGGATCTGTAGCAAGGGAGATGGAGACCAGTTTCAGGGAGAGGTTCTTCTCGCCCTGGAACAGGGACCATCTTGAGGTCCAGCCGGAAGATTCCCTTTGGGCGTGGGAGCATTGGAAGGAGGTCGAACCCTGGGGAGAGAACCTTAGACCCCACAGCAGAGAGTGGATGGACTTCCTCCTGGACAACTGCTCCATGGAGAGCTGGGGCTCGGTGAACAGGAGGGCCCTGGCCTGTGTCGATACCGATCTCAGGACCCTGCCAACGGCGAGGCCCTTCTTCAGGGACCCCTCTCTGGCGGGTGAGGGTTTCCCCTTCGACTACCTCCAGAACTCCAGGGTCAAGGCCGGAGAGCCCCTCTTCGTGGGGCACTTCTCTGCCGACGGAGCCTGGGCCTTCGTAGAGACGGGCTATGCTTCGGGTTGGGTGGATACCAGGGATCTGGCCTTCGCTGATGAAGACCTGGTCAGGCAGTGGCAGGACATGCCCCTTGCCTTCATAACAGACGACGGTGTTACCATCAGTGACAACAGCGGAATCTACAGGTTCACCGCCAGGATCGGTACGGTCCTTCCGATCATCAGGAGCGGTAACGGAGGTCCGGTGACGGTGGCCGTACCTGTGAGGAATGAAAAGGGCGGAGCCGTACAGGTGGAGGCTTTTCTTTCAGCCGAGCAGGCTTCAGAGGGTCCCCTTGTTCTTTCGGAGTGGAATCTTGCGATGGTCATCGACAGGATCCTCGGCACACCCTACGGCTGGGGGGATCTCGGGGGTAACCGGGATTGCTCGGGAAGCCTGAGGGACCTTTTCACCGCCTTTGGAGTCTGGCTCCCCCGGAACTCGGCGGCCCAGGCCAGGGCCTTCCCCTTCAGTTCCTTTGGAGAGGTCACGGGAGATCAGAAGGAGCAGAGGCTGGTCAGGGAGGGGGTACCCTTCGCGACGTTGCTCAGGGTGCCGGGGCACATAATGCTCTACCTTGGGACCTTCAGGGGGGTGCCCTTTGTCTTCCACTCCACCTGGGGTGTCAGGACATTCCGGAATGGAGAGGAGGGGCGCCACGTTATCGGTTCCGCGGTTATTACCACGCTCAGGCCCGGTATGGATGTGGAATGCTTCGACCCTTCCAGGGGGGATCTGGCAGACAGGCTCTCGGAGATGACCTTCCTGCTCCCCTGCCGCTAGGTATCGACCCTTCCCGCTTTGTTCTCGTACATCCTGTTATCGGCTTTTTGAATTACCGTTGTCATCTTTTTCCCGTCGTCGGGAAAGAGGGCAAGTCCGAAGTCGGCCCTCAGGTCAAGGGGAATGCCGCTAACTCTGACATCCGACAGCCTTTTCGAGATCCTTTCTACCACCAACGAGGCCTCGTCGGAGCCTGTCTCCGGAAGCAAGGCCACGAATTCATCTCCGCCGAACCGTGCCACAAAATCCGATCCCCGCAGACAATCCCTTATGCAGGCCGCCGAAGCCCTCATTGCATCGTCGCCCATCATGTGCCCATAAGTGTCGTTGATCTCCTTGAACCGGGTCATGTCCATCATCAGGACCGACATCCTTCCACCGTAGCGGAGAAGCCTGTTCTCCTCGCTGCAGAGCCTCTGGAACAGGGCGTGCCTGTTGGGGAGGCCCGTCAGTTGGTCTGTGAGAGCAAGGCATTCGACCTCACTGACCAGTTCAATTGATCTCCAGAGCGATGCCGGATGCCCGGCAAGGATATTGAACAGCTCCTCGTCCTGTGAGTCGAAGGGGGCGTACCCCTCGACGGATATGACTCCCAGAACCTGTTCTCCGTCGAGGATGGGGACGTCTATCTCGGAGAAGGTGCCGTCGAAGAAGGGGATATATTCGGGGTCCTCCCAAACATTTGCTGTAACCACGTTCTTCCTGGAAACAGCGGCTCTGGTGCTCAGTCCAAGACCTGATCGCTGGAGCTCGATGGTGAGTCTCTCCATGGTGTCTGCATCGAGCGAACTGGAGGCCGCCAACCGAAGTCTGACATCCCGCTCTCTTTTGTCTGCGGTGTTCTCGAGGAAGGTGACGTTCGAAATATTCATCTCCTCCTTGAGCAGGCTGGCCGCCCGATCAAGGAGGGATTTTACGGTCTTCTCCCCCGATATCTCCTTTACGATATCGTGGAGGGTGCGGAGTCTGGATGTGCTTCTGGAGAGGTGGATACCGGTCTTCATCTTGCTTGTGGTGTCCTGGAAGGTTTCAATGGAGCCGCAGATCTCTCCTTCAGGGGTGTAGAGTGGCCCCGCCGAAAAGAAGAGCCACCTGCCTCCGTTAAGTGCGGGCAGGAAGAACTCTGCCTCCCAGCCGTCCTTCACGGTAGAGGAGGGGTGGCTGGATCTGCCGTATAGTCTTGCGAGATCCTCCGCCGATGCCTGGTCAACTATCATGTCGGCCAGCACAGGTCTCTCTTCGTTGTAGAAGGCCCTCCAGGGTGATCTGGTGCCCACCATCTCTTCGGCCGGGATGCCTGTCAGTTTCTCGCAGGCCCTGTTCCAGTGGATCACGGTATGGTCCCTGTCAATGACAAAGGCGGGTATCGCAAGGTCCCGTATTATCTGTGAGGCTTTTGAATGCTTCTCCAGGAGCTCATTTTTTTCCGAAATGAATTGCATCAGTCGGGGGACTGCCCACAAGGCGGACAGGAACAAAAAGACCGATATGGCCAGTCCAAGGGATTCGAAAACGGTTTCTTTTAAAGAGAGGGAGTTACCTGAAAGGATATGTATAAAGGTTATCAGACGACGCCACACCATCAGGATCATGACTCCCGCGATGAGAAAGACGCAGGGATGCCTTCGGGGGACCTTGAAAAGCCTGAGGGAAACTACGCTTGCGGCAACCTGAAAAGCAAGGGAGAGAAGGACTATCAGCTTTCCCCACATTCCGGGACCGCTCCTTTGGGATCACAAGGTGTTAAAAGCTTAAAGCTTTTATAAATGATAATCAATCTCATTTCATGAATGGCTCCTTTTTCAAGGATCTCCAGAGGAAAAGGGGCTCCCCGGCGGGGAGCCCCAAATGATCACTGGCTCGGTGGTACTGTTTCTTCCAGGAGGGCCTCCAGGACCTCACGGAGTTTCTCCAGTTCCTCCCCGTATCTGGCCCAGTCGCCCATGCGCGAGGCCCGCTGGGCCTCATCGAAGTGGTCTCTTGCCTGTCCGGCCAGATCCCTGGCTGTCCCGCTCACTATTACCGGTAGACGTGCGGCGGGTCTTTCTTCTCCGGGAGCCGTCTCCGGGGGGGCCACCCTCGGCAGTCCCGCACCGTGGAGCCGCAGCAGGAGGGTCGAAAGGGCTTCATCAACTGTCTCCGCCCAGGCGACTTTTCCGCCCGAAGAGACGATCACCCTCTTGAGTTCAGGCAGATCGCTGTTCTCGGCCCGCAGGTAGAGGGCCTGGACATATAGAAGGGCATCGTCCAGGGGGATGACCATGATGTCTCCCCTTATCACGTCGGAACCCCGCTGTGTCCATAGCGAGAGCTGGGCCGATATCTCGGGGTCCTGGTCGATCAGGGCGGCAACCTGTGAAGGGCCGAAGATCAGCTGCTGTTTCGGGAACTGGTAGACAAGAAGCTGCCCGTAATTGGGCACGTTGGAGCGTCCAGCCATCCAGGCGATCATGTTGTCGCGCCCCACAGGCATGAAGGGTGCGATCAGCGCAAATTCGGCTTTTTCCTCCCCGACAAGCCTCATTATCAGGTAGTAGGCGTTGAGGCTTCCTGTAGTCGTCTGATTGTCCAGCCGCCAGACGTCCTCCTTGTTGTAGAAGGTGTTGGGGTCGCTCATGTGATATGTGCGGAAGATCTCGCTCTGTATAAGGAATTGAGCCATGGGATAGCGGATCTGGGTGCAAAGTTCGGGGTGGGCATCCTCGATAGGTGTGAAAAGCGCGGGGAAAATACCCGCCCATGTCCTGATCATAGGATCTTCACCGTCGGAAATATAAAGGAGGATGCTCCCGTCATAAGCGTCTACAACAGCCTTGATGCTGTTCCGGATGTAATTAATCCTCTGCCGGGTCCCTGTTACGCTCACGGGGTTGGAGTATGGGTAGCGGTCGGTGGCGGTGTAGGCGTCCTGGATCCACACCAGCCTCCCGTCGATGATGGCCAGGTAGGGGTCACTGTCATAGAGAAGGAAAGGCGCTACCTTGTCCAGGCGTTCCCGGATGCTTCGGTACATCAGGACCCTGCTTTCGGAGGTTATGACGTTGGTGAAGAGGATCTCCGAATCACGGTACCGGAGGGCGAACATGATCCTTCGGAAAAGGTTCCCGATAGGAACGCCTCCGGTCCCCTCGTAGGTCGTCCTTACGTTGGCATCTCCCATGGGGTAGTCGAATTCCAGGATGCTGGTGCGGACCAGTGAATAGGGGTTAGTTTTTTCCCCATAGTAGATCTGCGGCTTCTCGATCCTGAGGGGGACCGACATCTGCGGGGGGAGGTCCTTGACTATCAGCACCGGTTTCCCTGCGCTGTCCACCTCGTTCACGAAATTCATGACTATCCCGTAGCCATGGGTGAACTCAAGGTGCCGGTTGACCCAGGTGGGGTTCTGGAGCTGTCCGTGGTCGAGTTCCCTGGCAGCCAACATCACCTGTCTGTAGGAGCCGTCGAAAGTGTATCGTGCGATATCAACGTCGGGGAAGTCGTAGTAGGTCCTTATCTCCTGCAGCTGTTTGAAGGCCCTCAGAAGGGGTCGGTAGTCCCAGAGCCTGATGTTCCTTATGGTGTCTGGTTCGTTGTCTATGTTCTCCCTGGTTATGGCGTTCTCCGGACTAAAGTCGATGATCTCAAGGGAGTCCAGCCCGTAGGCCTCCAGGGTGCTGTTTATGTTGAACTCGATATAGGGGCGTTCCTTGGAGAATTCATTGGGTTCCACCACGTACTTCTGGATTATGCCCGGGACCACTCCCCTGAGAAGAAAGCTTGCGCCGACCAGGAGTATACCCCCCGCAATTGCCAGCCTCCAGGTCCTTTTGTAAAGGTTCGCCACCAGGAGCGCGGCAACGATGACCGAGAGGGCTATCATCACGTTGATCGCGAACAGCCGGACATGAACATCGGTGTAACCCGCCCCGAAGACAACTCCTTCCGGGGAGAGAAGAAGGTTGAAACGCTCTAGCCACATCCCGGCCCCCCAGACAAGGACGGTTACGGCGCCCAGGATGGAGAGGTGGCTCCTGGCATGGGATGGGAGGTATATCCGGTTCTCCTCGCGCATTTTCGGGAAGGCTGCCAGGAAGACTATAAGGGCAACTCCCATCAGGGCCATGATCAGCGTGTTGAGAAGCCAGCCCTGGAGCATAGACAGGAATGGGATCTCGAAAACATAGAAGGCAATATCCTTCCCAAAAAGCGGGTCGTTTTTCCCAAAGGGAGTCCTGTTAAAGAACTGAAGGACCGTCATCCACTCCGAGCGTATCCCCAACCCGTTCATCACGGCCAGCGCCCCGGCGATGATCGCGACCACCACTGCCGAAGCCCTAAGGGGCATATCTCCCGCCTCTTCGGGGAGGGAGGAGGCCAGATCCTTTATTGCAGACCTGCGCGCCTTGAGCCAGTTCAGGGAGAAGATGGCGAAGGCTGCGACTGCGGCTACGGCAAAGAGGATCCACTGGGGTATAAGCCTGGTCCAGAATACCTGGGAGAGCCCCCTCTCCCTGAACCAGAGCATGTCGGTGTAAAAGGTTGCCGTGGCGGGAATGACCACCGCCAGCAACAGGACGATCCCGAAAAGGATCCACACGCTCTTCCTGAACCTGAGGGGGCGTATCTGTCTCCTTGGTTCCCCTCCCCCGCCTCCAAAGGGAGAACCCTGGAAAATATCTCTCATGGACATGGCGTATCGCCTCACATTTTTTAGAATAGTCCCTACTCTCTTCGGGGCACAATGTACCATGTTAAGGGGAATCAGGCAAAAGCAAAAGGGCCGCCCCCCAAGGAGACGGCCCCGTGTCTGGGTTTTTTGTTCTAGATAAGCCCGGCCCCGGAGAGGAAGTCTTTGGCGATATCCTCGGGTTCCTCGCCGTCGTCGAACCTGCCGTTAAGCTCCGACATTGTGACCTCGTCGATGGTCCCGCTGAGCTTCTCCAGTACATCAAGAAGCTCCGGGTACTCTTCGAGGATCTCCATTCTGACCACGAAAGCGGCGCTGTAATCCGGGAAGAAGGACATGTCGTCCTCCAGAAGGGCCAGATCCAGTTTCTTGATGCGGGAGTCTGTGGAGTATGCCGCGATCACATCGACCTCTTCGTTGGCGATGGCCCTGTACATGATGGAGTACTGCATCGGCAGGACTTCGCCGAACTCTATCCCGTAGGCCTCGGACCAGCCCGGGTAGGCGTCGGGCCGGGTGTCAAAGTTCTCATCGCCGGCCAGTCTCATTCCCGAGGCGTGGTCAGCGAGGTCCGAGGCCTTCTCGAGCTCCAGCTTCTCGGCGGTCTCCCTTCGAACGGCCATGACGTAGGTATTGTTGAATCCTATGGGGGAGGTCCAGGTCATGTTGAAGTTCTCCTCGAATCCTTCCTTGACCATCTGGAAGGTCTCATCAGAAGGGAGGTTGGGTCCTTCGTATCGCAGGACCCCTGTCAGCTGGGTGCCGGTCCAGGTCGGGTAGATGTCCAGTTCCCCGCCTGACATGGCCTGGTGAAGGACCGAAGATGCAGCGAACTCCGTGTTTATATCGGCCTTCAGCCCCGTGTGGTTCTCGATGAGGAGCTTGCCCATCCATGCCAGTACAATGGACTCGTTAACGGTCTGCCCGCCTATCCTGACGGTGCCCTCATAGTCTGCGGGGTCCGTCTCGGCGACTATCGCCTCTTCGGGCGGGGGCGGGACTTCCTGTTTCCCGTTGTTCATCACCACAAGGCCTACGACAATTACGAAGGCCGCCACGACCATCAAAAGCATGGTCTTTCCTTTCATAACGCATGTCCCCTTTCTGATATTGTTGACAGGATCTTTCTACGGCCTGTCCCCGGATGGTCCCGACCTTTTGGAGATCCTCATAGCCCTCTTCTTCGGGTCCGAGTAGGCCTGGAACAACTTGAGAAGCTGGTCGGCCCCGAGGGCAAGAAGAGTGGCCGGAAGTGCGCCAGCCAGTACTACCTCATTCCTTATAGAGGCCAGGCCGGAGAAGATGAGCCTTCCAAGCCCACCTCCGCCAATGGCCGAGGCCAGCGTGGCTGTCCCGATGATCCATACCGTGGCTACCCTTACCCCGGCAAGTATCACTGGAAGACCAATAGGCAGCTGGACCCGGGTCAGTATCTGGTACTCGGTCATACCCATGCCCCTGGCCGCGAGGATCAGGTGTCTGGGTACATTCTTGAGCCCCGTGTAGGTGTTCTGTATCACCGGCAGCATGGCGTAAAGGAAGAGGGCACAGATGGCGTTGTCGTTGCCGATGCCGAAGATGAAGATCAGAAAGCCCAGGAGGGCCAGGCTGGGGATGGTCTGGAAGATGTTCGCCACCCCTATGGCATAGGGGGCCAGTTTTTCGTTCTTCGTCAGGTAGATCCCAAGGGGGATGCATACCACCAGGGTTATAGCGAGAGCAATGGAGGAGATGACGATATGCTGCCATGTGAGCTGGAGTATCCTCGGCCAGAAACGGATCACATAGGCCGAGAAGAGTTCCCAGAAAGGTCTCTGCTGAAACATTATTCTCGCACCTCCCGCCTTTTCCTCGTAAGCCTGCCGATGGTCAGCCGGGCTATACCGGCCTGGGTAACGACCCCTAAAAGGTCTCCGGTATCGCTGATAACAGGGATCGGCAGATCCTGGTCGGCAAGCATCTCAGCCGCGTCGCGCAGTGTGGAATCGCCTGCCTGCAGTTTCCTGTCCCGGGTGATGCCGTCCGAAGCCGGGAGGCCGCTCCTGGCCGCACGCTTGATCAGCCAGAGCAGCGCCATCCCTCTCCACTTGCCTTTCTTGTCCACCACCTGGGCGGTCTCGCACCCCTCTTCTTCCATAAGGTCCAGCAGTTCAGAGGCCATGGAATCAGAACGGGCTTTGATCACCGGGTCCTGGACGAGGATCTCCACCGGGGATTCGGGAGAGATGTTGGATAGCCTGTCCTCGCCGATAAAGTTCCTGATGAACTCCGTGGCGGGGCGGTCCTGGATCTCCTCGGGCGTACCCATCTGCTCTATGCGCCCCTTACGCATGATGACCACCTGGTCGGCCATTCTCAGAGCCTCCTCCATGTCGTGGGTCACGAAGACGATGGTCTTCTTCACGGCATTCTGGAGTTCAAGAAGTTCGTTCTGGAGCCCCTCACGGCTTATTGGGTCAAGGGCTCCGAAAGGTTCGTCCATGAGTATTACCTCGGGGTCGGCGGCCAGGGCTCTCAGGACACCTATTCGCTGCTTCTGTCCTCCGCTGAGCTGGTCGGGGAGGCGGTAGCGGTACTTTGAAGGTTCGAGCCTCGCAAGCTCCAGCAGTTCGTCAACCCGCTTCTTTATGCGTTTCTTGTCCCACCCCAGCAGCCTGGGGACGATGGCTATGTTCTCGGCCACCGACATGTGGGGCATGAGGGCTATCTCCTGGACCACGTAGCCGATGGACCTTCGAAGCTGGACCGGATCCAGGGAGTTGATGTCCTTTCCGTCGACGAGGATCCTCCCAGAGGAAAGTTCTTCCAGGCGGTTCACCATCTTCAGGGTTGTGGTCTTCCCACATCCGCTGGGGCCTATCAGAACGGCGATCTCTCCGCGCCCGATCTCCAGGTCGAGCCCGTCAACTGCCCGGGTGCCGTCTTCATAAACTTTCGTAACGCTATCGAACAGGACCATCTTCTACCTCCCTGTGGGAACCGGTTCCGCTATCTTTTTCTCTCATCGTTTCGACAGTTTCCTTCAGGGCCGCCAGGAAGATGTCGTTCTCCTCTTCTGTCCCGACGGTGACCCGGATGGCACCCTGGTAACCCCACCCACCGCAGGGCCGAACGATCACTCCCCGATACAGAAGCTCTTCAGCCAGGTTTTCGGCGTGGAAGGGGGTGTCGAAGAAGATGAAGTTCGTCCTAGATGGGACCACGCTCATCCCCATGGCCTGAAGGTGTTGCGATACCCTTTCCCTTTCGGTCAGGATAAGAGCCCTTGCCCTTTCGCAGGCTTCACGATCCCGGGTCAGTACGGCAACCCCGGCGGCGATCCCCAGCCTGTTCGCGTTGAAGGGTTCGCTTACGGTGTCTATTGCCGTCACCACTTCCTCCCGGGCCATGCCGTAGCCCAGCCGGGCCCCTGCCAATCCGTAGGCCTTGGAGAAGGTCCTTACCGAGACCAGGTTCTTCCCTTCAGATATGAGCCTGGCCCTGTCCGGGAGCTCTTCGGGCGACGCGAACTCGGCGTAGGCCTCGTCGAGAACGACCCAGGCGTCCTCTGGAAGGGCCATGAAAAACTTTTCCAGGCTCTCGGGATCGATGACCGTGCCTGTGGGGTTGTTGGGGTTGCAGATCCAGACAAGCTTGGTCCGGTCAGTCACGGCATTGGCGATGCCCTTCATGTCCGTTGAGTACCCGTTCATGGGGATGTTCACGACCTTTGCCCCCATAAGCCTTGAGATCTCCCTGTAGAGGCCGTAGGTCGCCGACGGTATCAGGACCTCGTCCCCGGGGGAGATGAAACACTTACCCATGGCCTGTAGCATCCCCTCGGCACCGTGGGATATTGCTATGTTTTTCTGGGTGACCCCGTGGAGCTTTGCAAGGAGTCCCTTTATCTCCTCGAAGGCGATGTCGGGGTAGCGATTGGCTTCGGCCAGCTCCTTCATCATTGCCTCCAGAGCTTTTGGGAAGGGTCCGTAGGGATTCTCGTTGGAACCGAGCTTGACCACCCTTTCAAGCCCGAGTTCCCTTCGGACCTCCTCTATGGTCTTTCCCGGGACATAGGTCTCCATGGAAAGGACTTCAGGGCGCAGTCCCTTGACGGTCATCAGTGGACCCCTCCATTTCCCGTGGTGCACTCGATTATCGTGGGGACTCCGGCAGAGAAGGCCTGCCTGATAGAAGCGGAGATGTCCCCGGGAGTCTCCGGCCTGGAGTACTTTGCGCCGTATGCCGAAGCAAGGAGGGCAAGGTCCGGTGGGGTGTTGTCGACGGCTATGAACATACCGGGATGCCGGGCATTCTCGTTTCTCCTTATCTCCCCGAAGCCATGGTCGTTCCATATAACCACAGGGATCGGGAGACGTTCCTGGACCGCAACAGCGAGTTCAGGGAGGGTGAACTGAAAACCCCCGTCACCGGCCATGACGCAGACGGGTCTTGAAGGTCTTGCGATGGCGGCCCCGATAGCGCCAGGAAGCGCCAGCCCGAGGGTCCCGAATCCTACGGGGTGCAGGAAAGTCCTGGGAGAATATGCCGGGTACTCGCTTATGGCTACATAGGCTGGGCCGGTCATGTCGGCGAAGAGGATCCCTTCCTCCGGGATCGCTTTGCGGATAGCTGAGACAAGTGCATTCATGGAGTCTAGTTCGTCTCCCATGCCCGTCACGGTGGCCAGTTCTTCGCTGCTCTTTTCTATAAGTCTGCTGACCTGCTCTTTTGTCCCCGCTGATCTGGAAGGGTTGGGAGAGACCATCTGCAGCAAAGCCGAAGCTATCTCGTTCGCATCGGCGGTTATCCCGATATCGGCCATACCGTTCCGGCTGAAATTGGCGGGGTCGAGATCGACCTGGACCAGGGTAACGTTTTTGGGGAGGGGTTTTTCCCAGAGGTCCGTCGGCGAGAGTTCCGTCCCGAAGGCGAGAATGAGGTCTGCTTCTGAAAGAGCCTCCCTGACGCAGGGGAAATGAGACCTTGCTCCCAGGCAGAGGGGGTTTCTTTCATCGACAGTGCCCTTGCCGGCACAGGTCTCGATGACCATGGCACCGGATATTTCCGCGAGTTTGGAGAGAGCTTCACTTGCTCCACAGGAGCCGCCGCCAACGAAGATCACTGGGTTGGAGGAGTTGTCCAGAAGGTCAGCAGTCCGGGTCATAGCACCTTCGGGGATAAGAAAATCCGGGTAGGGGGGAGGTGAGTCTTGAAAAGAGACCTTACCGCCGCTGGTCTGCCCCAAAACATCCATGGGGATCTCCACGTGGACAGGGCCCGGGCGACCGTCAGAGGCAAGATCCCATGCCGACCGGATCACAGCAGGGACCTCTTCCGGTGTCCTGGCACAGAAGCTCTTCTTGGAGACTCCTTGTGCGAGAGAGGCGCTGTCGGGAAGTTCGTGTAGAAAGCCGCAGCGCCTGCCTATGAAGGGGGTTGGTATCTGGCTGGATATCACGAGCATGGGGATGGAATCGTGAAGGGCCTGCGCCATAGGGGTAAGAATGTTCGTAAGACCGGGGCCGGAGATCACCAGGGCTACCCCCGTCTTTCCGGTGGATCTGGCATATCCATCGGCCATAAAACCCGCTCCCTGTTCGTGACGGGCCGTAACGTGGCGGATCTCGCTCTCCGTGAGAGCGGTGTAAATATCCAGATTATGTATCCCCGGGATGCCAAAAATTACGAAAACACCCAGGGATTCAAGCGTGTTTACAACGCGTCTTGCGCCGTTTGGACTACTCACCCTACCACCTCGATATATTCAGACTGAAATGCCCTTATCCCCCGGGCAACAGGAAACTTCCCGCCCCTGGATGGGCGGTTAAGGGGAAACGCCTGAAACCCTGAATAACCGGCGGAGATACTTTGTGCGGTGTTACCTGGAGAATTTCATGAGTTTCGTTGAGATCACAGGCGCTTTTTTCAGCCTAAGGAGTATACACTGAATGTCACGAATCGTCAAATTGTATGCTTTAGGGGAACAAATTGAGGAGCCGTAAATCGTGACTCGGAAACCTGAAACAAGGCGACAGTAGACAGGCTGCACGAGGCAGGAAAAGCCTAAGGGCAAAAGGCGTAACTCGTACCCCTCAGACAAGCTGAGGGACGCGCCCTGTCGCTGCGCTTGGGGCACCTTGTGACTCGTAACTGGGAAACCCAAAACCCCGTGATTCGTGACTCGGAAAAGCCATTGCAAGGGCAAAAACAAACCTTTTTCCACAGACAAGGCGCCCTACGCTGGCGCGCCGCCAGCGTAGGGTAGGGTGGACCCCAAAGAAAACCTTTTCGTTGTGAGAACCGGCAGCTAACCCAGATTCTTCCTACGCTCAGAATGACAAGCAACTTGCCCTTCCCGTTCACCGTTCACGCCTTTCGGTTTTCTGCTTCACTATTAAAGATTCACTAGTCACGCGTTACGTTTTTTGTTCTTCCTTTTGTAATGGATCACGTAACCAATGGCCAGTAACGCGCACGCGGCGATGGAGATATAGGTCGCCGTATGCATGTACTGGTGGACCAGGTCCTGATTGTTGCCGACCCAGTAGCCCACGTAGGCAAGGATGACCACCCAGATCCCCGACCCGAGGGTAGTGAAGAACAGGAAAAGGGGTATGTTCATCCTTGCCAGGCCTGCAGGCAGCGAGATCAGCTGACGGATCCCGGGAAGGAGTCTGCCGATAAAGGTGCTTATGTGGCCGTGCTTCGCAAAGAATTCATCTGCCCTGTCGAGGGCCTTTTCGCCTACGAAGACGTACTTGCCGAACCTGCGGAAGAACGGGCGGCCGAAGGTGAGGGATATCCAGTAGTTGAAGAGTGCACCCAGTATGCTTCCTGCAATGCCTGCGGCAATGACGAGGAAAAGGTTCATCTGCCCCTGGGAGGCCAGGTACCCGGCGGGGGGCACCACCACCTCGCTGGGGAAGGGGAAGAAGGACGACTCCAGGAACATCAGGGCGACCACTCCGGTGTAGCCCATCCTGCCGATGGTGGACACTATCCAGGAGATCGCCGCCGTGATAAAAGCTTCCATTTTCAGTTTTCCCGGGGAGGATAGCCGTTGCGCCGTCCCGTCATTGACTCGATATCTATCCTGACTACGGCGACTTTGGCCATGGCCTGGTCGGGAAATGACAGCTCCCGTCCCGCGAACTGTCGGACGACCACGTCAAGCCCTGCCCTTTTTTCTTCGGAGCCTTCCAGTACGGTGGCCTTACCGAAACCCACTACGCTCCTGTACTTGAGGGTCCATTCACACGGGTCGGGATCTGAGACTACCTCGATGTCCTCTTCGACCTCGAAGCAGACCCGGGGGTCTTTCCTGAGGCATTCCATCTTTTTGCCGCCGTTGAAGCCGTGGAAAAAGATGGATCTCCCGTCGAAGCCGAAACACACGGGAACCATATAGGGGAACTCATCGTCAAAGAATGCGATCCTGCAGACCTTGCCCCTCTCCAGGATCCCCCTGATCTGTGCAGCTTCGGTTATCTCCTTGTCCTTTCGCCTCATCGTCTCTCCTCCTCTTTCCCTGCCTGATGGTCCTGACAGATCGGGGTGTGGATCCCAACCATCCTGGCGGCCCTTCCGTTGCGGTCCCTGCGGACCACAAACCCCCGGCTCCGGAGCGTCAGCCAGGTCCCTTCCTTCTTGAGCATTCTATAGTCGGCCTCGTAGATGTTCTCCCCATTCCCGCCGGAGATGGCCCTGTTCAAAAGGTCAATCATCCCTGGCAGGTCATCGGGGTGGATCTGTCCCTTCCAGTTTTCGATGGACTGCCCCATCTCGCCGGGGGAGTAGCCCAGCATGGTTTCGTAGGCGGAGTTCATGACGACCCTCCCCTCGCTAACGTCCCATTCCCAAAGCCCGGAGGGGTGCTCAGAGACGAGCAGCTCGAGTTGCCGGGCCTTCTCCTCAAGGGTGGTGGCCTTCTCCCGGCGGTCCATCTCGGTCTCGATAACGTGGAGAGCAAAGGAGATATCCTCAGCGAGCTCCAGGAAGAGAGCCTGTTCCTCGGGGTCGATGGGAGCTTCCCCGGTAATGGATACCGAGATCAGACCGTAGGTCTTTCCGGCGAATTCAAGCCGGGTGGTCATTATTCCGGCTTCTTCATACTTGTCGAGGAGAGGGCAGTCGGTCATGGTCATGATGCCGCGCTTCATGTGGATCCCCGGCTCCTTAAGGACGGACATCCCCCATTCGTTGAGCATCCCATGTCTGATCCTCTCCGACATGGGCCTTCCGTCAGAGCCTATTCCCGCTTCAGATACAGATGCCAGGCTGCCGCCCCTTCCAAGGATACCTATCCACACGTTCCGGTAACCCCTTGTCTCAACAAGGTGGGCACATATCTCCTGGACGAGCCTCTCGCTTTCCTGGTGCCTGCTGATCAGCCGGTTGACCCCCCTGATGGAACGGAGGATCGAGTTTAGATGTCTCAACTCCTCCTCGGTCCTTTTCATGTCGGTCATATCTCTGGCTACTGCCTGTATCTCCCTCAGGTCTCCCTTTTCGTCGAAGATGCCCCTTCTTGACCATCTCAGCCAGCGCTTCTTCCCCGTGGGAAGGGTCAGACTGTGTTCGAAGAAGGAAGCGGGGTCCGATGGGGAGAGATCATCGTGGCGGGTTATGGGTGACGAAGCTCCGGCATCCTCGATGACCTCCGAAAGGGGGCGGTAAAGGATGTGTTCCCTCTCGAGCCCGAAGAAGAGGCAGAAGGCGTCGTTCACGAAGGTGATCGTTCCTTCGGGATTGAAGCGGCACACCATCTCGACCTGGCTTTCGACAATGGCGGCGTAGCGCCTCTCACTCTCGCGGAGAGCTTGCTCCGCCTCTCTCTGGGGCGTGATATCCCTGCCCACGCACTGAATGGTTACGAGGTTGCCTTCTTGATCGAAAATGCCCCTGTTATGCCACTGCTCGAGCCGCGTCTGTCCGTCGGGGAGCAACGACCACGACTCGTCTGTGTTGGTGGGGTTTTCGGGGGTGAGAAGGTCGAAGTGCTCCCGTTTAAGCCGTGATGCCTCATCCTGGTCCACATGGTCGAAGACGCACTGCCCCAGGATCTCCTCCAGTTTTTTGCCGAAGCGCCTGCAGTAGGAGGAGTTCGCGAAGGTGAGGGTCCCGTCGGGTTTGAAGCGGATTATGAACTCGTCCTGGTCCTCCACGATGTTCAGGAACTTCTGTTCGCTCTCCTTGAGGGCTTCCTGGGTCCTTCTCAATCGGCTTATGTCCCTTCCAACTCCCTGGATCTCAACAAGGTTGCCGCTTCCGTCGAAGATGCCCCTGTCTATCCACTGGATCCATCTTTTCGACCCGTCGTGCCCTGTCATCTCCTCTTCGCTAACCGATACGGGGTTCTCCCGTGAAAGGGGTTCCACCATCCTGAGTCCCTGTTCCAGGTCCTCTTCTATCATAAGACCCTTCAGGGATGAGCCCCTCGGAAGGCCCTCAGGCAAGCCAAGGAATTCCGAGAAAGCCCTGTTGGCGAATATGACCGATAAGTCGGGCTTGATCCTGACCACAAAATCGGTCTGGAACTGGAGTATGTCATTCAGGAAACGTTCTGATTCACGGCGGGCCTCCTCCAGGTCGTGCCTCAGGATGGCCTGGCCGATGATGTTGCAGAAGATCTTCCCGGCCGGGGCGTCGGGCCCTCTCCAGGGATCCTCCCTGAGGGAATCGCCGAAGAGAGCGAAACCCCTGCAGCGATCCCCGGCAAATACTGGATAGGCCACGAAGGACTTCCATCCCAGGGAGAGGGCGAAGGAATACTCTCCAGATGCCTCCGGGGGCAATGCTTCCGTATTGGGGACGTAGACGACGGGTTCCTTTCTGATCCTTTCCGCTAGCCAGGTCCACGGCTGGTTAATGTGAGGGCTGTTTACCGGCTCCATATCAGGGGAGGCCCATCGGGCAAGAGGCGTTACTTCCTCCCCGTCGGAGAAGAGGTTAACGAAGGCGTGGGTCGCCCCTATGTGGACCGCGATCTCCGAGACGGCCTCCCGGGCCTGTTCGGTTATTTCCCCGGGTGAAAGGAACAGGGAAGATATTGAAGAGATAAGCCTTTCGAAGGCCAGGTGCCGGAGGGTTTCCCTTTCTGCCTTTTTCCTGTGTTCGATATCCCTGTAGATGATGTAGTCAACTACGTTTCCCTCCTCAAGGCGGAAGGGGACCTGGGTAAGGTGGAGGTGAATATCGGAGCCGTCCTTTCTCTGGCGAACCACCTCGCGGTCGATCTCCTCGCCGCCCCAGAATCGTTCCTCCAGTTCCCGGGCCTCCTTCTTGCTCCTGGGGTTCCTGGCGACGATGCTGAAAATATCACCGCCGATAACCCGGTCTTCTTCCGAGTAGCCGAATAGTTCATAGAAAGCCCTGTTGGCCCGGAGGACCTCTCCCTCCCTGTTGCTAAGGATTATCGCGTCGGGGCAGGCCTCGAAGAGGTTCTCGAAGAAGGCCTTCTCCCTCCTCAGGGCAGCCTTGGCCCTGAGTTCGGAGGTCCTGTCCCGGTAGATGGTGTACTCCACCTCGTTCTCATCGTCAACCTTGAAGGGGAACTGGAGGATCCCCACAGGGATCCTTGTTCCGTCCTTCCTGGTCCTCCAGGTGTCCAGGCTGAAAGGCTTCCCGGAGCTCCAGCTGAGAGCGTCCAGGCCACGGGCCTCTCTGAGCAGCTCGGGTTCTTTGGCTATGAGGGGGTTGATGTCCTTTCCCTCGATGTCTTCCTGGGTGTAGCCGAAAAGGTTCGTAAAGGCCCTGTTGACCTTGATCCCCCTTGCTTCTCTTCCGCAGAGGAGGATGGCCTCCGGGGCCTTCTGGAAAAGGTTCTCGAAGAAGGCCTTCTCTCTCCTTATGTCATCCTCGGCCTTCTTTTTAAAGGAGATGTCACGGTAGATCCCGTAGGCCCCGACTGTCCGTCCATTGTCGAGAACAGGCCCGGCAAGGATGGATACGTTTATCCTTTTGCCGTCCTTTCTCACTCTGACCGCCTGGGGGATCATGTGCGGGGTCGAGAAGACGGTTGACGAAACAAGGGATGCCTCGGCTGCTACCTCTTCCGCTCCTGCCACCACCTCGTCGATATCCTTGCCCGTCACTTCGTCCCTCTCCCAGCCGAACATGTTGCAGAACTGGGGGTTGGCGAAGATGATCCGGTTGCTGTCATCGCAGATGACCATTCCCTCGGGAGAGCTCTCCACAAGGAGGTGAAGATGGTCCCCGACTATCTCAAGGTTTGTCCTCAAACTGTCATCGGACAAGGGCAATCGGTCCACCTCCGAAAGGGTTTACCCCGGGGGGCAGAAAATATTCTATCATGGTCCGTAAGACGTCCAGGCATGGACGCAGACTTTCACCTATCGGAGATCCTGGAAAGGATCCAGGCCATGTTCTTGCCCAGGTTCTCCATAGTCCTGATCCCCTCTTCGTCACCGGCTACCTCGCCCGGCCCCCTCCCGATGGCCATGTTCCAGTAACTTGAACCGGGGACCACCATCTCGTTGATAAGGAAGAAGTGGTTGATGGTGTCAAAGGCGTGGATCGAACCGCACCGCCTCACGGCGATAACTGCCGCCCCCGCTTTCCGGCGGAGTAGGCCCCCGTTCGCCCTCGATACGTAGCCCACCCTGTCGATAAAAGCCTTCATCTCAGCAGTGACATCGGCGAAGTAGGTAGGTGATCCGAGGATGATACCGTCGGCCTCCCTGATCCTTGGTATCCATTCGTTGATACCGTCGTCGGGGAGACTGCACCTGTCATCGAGGGTCCGGGAACAACCGCCGCAGGCGGTGCACCCCCTTATTGACCGCCCACCGATATGTACCAGTTCTGTATCGATCCCTTCCTTTTGGATCACAGACAGGACCCTGCCCAGAAGCAGCGCCGTGTTTCCGTCGGCCCTGGGGCTGGCGTTGAAGGCCAGGACACGCATGATCAGGACACTCCTTTCCGTGGTAGTTGGGTATGAAGTGATTTTAGCAGTACCGGGGCGTATATAATGAAAAAAAACGAGGGAGATGATGATGTAATGGCTTCCCTTGCTCCTCTAGCTCCCCTTTTGGCGGTTTTCCTGGCGGGATTCCTCTTCGGCATCCTCGCCGCTCTTATCCTGAGGGTCATCCATGGACGCACCGCCAGGGACCTTGCCGAGGAGCTTTTCCGTGAGAACGAGGCCGAGCGCAGGGACCAGATCGAGGAAGTCACGGAGCACATCAAGGCCGTCTTCGGCGACCTCTCTCTGGAAGCACTGTCAAGGTCCACGGAGGAATTCCTGAAGCTTGCCAAGTCACGCTTCGAGGCGGAGAGGGAACTGGGTGACCGGGAGCTGGAACGAAAGAAGGAGCTCATAGATCGCAGACTCGAGGAGATGGTGACAAAGCTGGAAGCCGTCTCTTCCCTGATGAGGGAGCTCGAGAAGGACCGGGCATCCAAGTTCGGAGAGCTTGCGGACCGCCTTAGGGAGGTCAACGAGAGGACAGCCGATCTGAACAGGACAACGGGAACCCTCAAGGAGGCTCTTTCGAGCTCCAAGGCCAGGGGACAGTGGGGTGAAAGGATGGCTGAGGATATCCTCCGGATGGTCGGTTTTGAAGAGGGTGTTAATTACGCCAGACAGAGGACCCTGCCCGGGTCCGGGCGGAGGCCCGACTTCACCTTCTTGCTACCCAGAGGGCTTACTCTCAACATGGATGTAAAGTTCCCCTTTGATAACTATCTTGCCTGGCTTGGCGCCGCAAACGATACTGAAAGAGATAAGTTCCGCAGATCGTTCCTGAAGGATGTGAGGGACAGGATCAGGGAGGTTGCCTCGAGGGATTATATAGACCCCGGACAGAACACCCTCGACTATGCCCTTCTATTCATACCCAACGAACAGGTGTACTCCTTCATCCACGAACAGGAGCCGGGCATGGTCGATGAAGGGCTCAGGCAGAGAGTGGTCTTCTGTTCCCCCGTAACGCTTTATGCTGTCCTTGCCGTGATCAGGCAGGCCGTGGACAACTTCACCCTGGAGCAGGCCTCGAAGGAGATGTTGGGTCTCTTCGGAGCCTTCAGCAAGCAGTGGAAAGAGTTCCTCAAGAAACTGGAGCATCTGGGGAAGCAGCTCGAAGGGGCCCGAGAAGACTATGAGAGTCTTATCAACACCCGCCGCAGGGCACTGGATCGCCCCCTGGAGAGACTGGAGGAGATCCGGAAGCTGGGCGGTATTGGCACCGCCTCCATGGAGGAAACTCTCCCCGAATGCAGCCATAACGGTGACGATGGCCGGATTTCAACTGAATGAATCGTTGCTCTGACCTTCTAATAGATGATACAATCCGAAATGTGTAACCAATAATAGATGATACAATCTGCAGATCCTGCCTCGGAACGTTCTCGGTCGATCTGAAAGGGGGTGCACCGCATGCGAAAAAGGGATCTCCTTCTCTGCTGCATAGTGGTGCTTGCCCTCTGTCTTCTCCTCCCACCGGGTCCCGCCTGGGCGTTCCATCACGTGAAGGCTGGTTTCTACCAGAACAAACCCCTGGTATTCAGAGGAGCCGACGGTGTGGTCAAGGGTATCTACGCCGACTTTCTCAACGCTGTGGCCGTAGAGAACGAATGGACCCTGGAGTGGGTGGAGGGGACCTTCGCTGAGGGGCTCGAGAGGCTTGAACGGCGCGAGATCGACATCATGACGGCCGTCGCATGGACGGAGCAGAGACAGGAGCGGTACGATTTCACCCGTAAGGCGGTTATCTCCAACTGGGGGGTATTCTACTCTCGCCGGGGCATGACCGCAGAATCGATCCCCGATCTGGAAGGCATGAGGATAGCCGTAGTAAGACGGGACGCCTACGCAGCGGCCTTCCGGGAGCTGGCCGACAAGTTCGGGATTACATGCTCCTATCTTGAGGTGGACGACTACCCTGATGTATTAAAAGCCATCGAGGAGTGGAGGACCGAAGCCGGTCTGGTAAGCCGTCTCTTCGGTCTGGCCAATGAGAGCGACTATCATGTGGACAGGACCAACCTCTTCATTGAACCCATGGAGCTGAGGTTCGCAGCCCCCAAGGGATTCAGTGTTACTATCCTCCAGATCCTGGATTTCCATCTCACCAAGTGGAGGACGATCCCAAACTCCCCTCTTAACACGTCTATCCAGAACTGGCTTCCAGGGGAACACCCCATCGGTGTGATCCCCAGTTGGTTCCCATGGTTTGTGGGGGCGTCACTGGCCCTCGTGCTGGGCGTTCTCTTCGCCAACATGATGTTGAGGCGTCAGGTCTTGTCCAGGACCAGGGAGCTGCTCAAGAGCAGGGTGGACCTTTCTCGGGAGAAGGTCTTCTTCGAGAAGCTCTTTGAGGAGTCCCCCGATGCCCTTGTGCTGGAGAGCAAGGAGGGCAACAGGATCCTCAGGGTCAACAGTGGTTTCACCAGGCTTTTCGGCTACATCCGGGAAGAGGTGGAGGGCAAGACCCTTAACGACGTGGTAGTCCCTGAAGAACTGCTCCAGGAGGGTATGGCTCTTGACGTCGAGACCGCCCAGGGTAACCCCATTCTGGTGGAGACGGTCAGGAAGAACAAGGACGGGAAGCCCATCGATGTGTCCCTCATCTCCGTACCAGTGACCCTGGAGGAGGGCGTATTAGCTTCCTATACGATCTACAGGGACATATCGGCTGCCAAGGAAGCCCGAAGGGCACTCATAGAAAGCCGGGAGAGTATCCGCAAGAGCCTAGAGAGCATGCGGCGAACCTGGGAGCAGACCATTGAGGTCCTTGCGACCGCTGCCGAGACGCGGGACCCTTATACCGCCGGTCATCAGAGGAACGTATCGGTCCTTTCTGAAGCCATTGCAACAGAACTTGGCCTGGATGAAGATAAGGTCAACTCCGTCAGGATGGCGGGACTAGTCCACGATATTGGAAAGATAAACGTCCCTGCGGAGATACTGAGCAAACCAGGGACTCTCGGGGAGGTCGAGTTCGCTCTTATCAGGACCCATCCCGAGATCGGCTACGAGATAATGAAGAACATCGAACTGCCATGGAACCTGGCAGACATGATCCTCCAGCACCACGAAAGAATGGACGGTTCAGGTTACCCCGCCGGTCTGAAGGGGGAGGAGATACTCCTCGAGTCAAGGATCCTGGCCGTGGCCGACGTGGTGGAGGCCATGTCCTCTCACCGCCCCTACAGGGCGTCGCTGGGGATCGGGTCCGCCCTCAAGGAGATCGAGGAGAACAGGAAGAAAAAGTATGACGCCGACGTAGTCGACGTCTGCCTCAGTCTTTTCAGGGAGAAGGGATTCAAGTTCCCTGGTGCCTGATCAGGGATCACCAGGATCATGGAGGTGATAAAGGATGCGGAAGGCACTTGTGGCGATCGATGGAAGCGACATTACGAAACCGCTGGTCAGGTTCGCCTTCGAGCGGGCCAGGAAGGAGAAGCTGGAGGGGCTTGACTTTATCTACGTGTTCCAGCCATACCCCGCGGCGCTCTTCCCCGGTATGCCAGTCCCGGTGACCCTTGAGGAGGGACACGCCGAAGCGACCAGGAAGGCCCTGGAGGCCCTGGTCCAAAAGGAACGCAAGGAGACAGGTGCCGAGAAGGTGGAGGTGTCAATGATCTTCCCCTACGGTAGCCCCTCGGGGGAGATAATTCGTCAGGCCGAGGAGTTTCCCTACAGGTCTATCTTCATCGGTCACAGGGGAATGGGGAGCCTGGAGCGGTTCTTTATTGGCAGTGTGGCCGCCAGGGTGGTGGAGCACGCCCCCTGCACGGTCATCGTTTTCCGCCCCAGGGACTGAACCAGCAAGTTCCCTTTAATTCTGGCGTCCCTTGCCCCTGGCCCTTCCTTGCGAAGCAGGCGGGACCAGGCAGCCGGGCCGGGTGCCTATCAGGTCCTGTCTGCCAGCTGCCCTGAGGGCCTCCTGGACGAGTTTCCAGTTTGCCGGGGACCGGTACTGGAGAAGCGCTCTCTGGAGCTTTCTCTCGTGGGCGGACCTTGGAACGTAAACCTCTTCACCGGAAAGGGGATCGATTCCGGTGTAGAACATGCAGGTTGAAAGGGTCCCCGGTGTGGGGATGAAGTCCTGGACCTGCTCCGGGTGGTACCGTATCTCTTTCAGGAACTGCGCAAGCTCCACGGCATCGGCGATGGTGGAGCCCGGGTGGCTGGACATCAAATAGGGAACGAGGTACTGCTCCTTTCCCAGATCTCTGTTAGCCATGTCGAACTGCCTTTTGAACTCCAGAAAGACCTCCTTCCCCGGTTTTCTCATCAAACGCAGAACCCGGGGAGATACGTGTTCAGGGGCCACCTTGAGCTGGCCGCTGACATGGTGTTCGCAGAGCTCCCTGACAAGCCCGGGGTCACGGGCTGTAAGGAGATGATCGTAACGGATACCCGAGCGGACGAAGACTTTCTTGACACCGGAAAGGGAACGGATCTTTTTAAGGAGTGAGAAGTACCCCGACTGGTCAGTCTCCAGTCCCGGACACGGCCCCGGCCAGAGACATTCCCTGTCGGAGCAGGCTCCCCTGGAGAGCTGAGCCGCGCAGGAGGGGGTGTGGAAGTTCGCCGTCGGTCCGCCTACGTCATGGATGTACCCCTTGAAACCGGGCAGGCCGGTTAGGATCCTTGCCTCCCTGAGGATGGACCCGTCGCTCCTGGCCTGGATGATCCTCCCCTGGTGGGAGGATATGGAACAGAAGGAGCAGCTTCCGAAGCAGCCTCTGTGGGCCGTTATGCTGAACCGGACCTCCTCGATGGCGGGAACGCCCCCTCTCTCGTCGTACATGGGGTGGGGCGCCCTTATGTATGGCAGATCGTATATCCAGTCCATCTCCTCCGTCGAAAGAGGCCTTGAGGGAGGGTTCTGAACCACGTACCAGGCTCCCTGGTCCTGGGCTACGGGTCTTCCTCTGAAGGGGTCCTGTTCCAGGTACTGGAGCCTGAAAGCCTCGGCGAAGGCCGTCCTGTCGCGGACGGTCTCCTCGAAAGAGGGTAGGATTATTGCGTCGGCGGGAAGGTCTCCTCCTTTCGACCGGAAGCATGTACCCTTTACCCCCCTGATCTGATTCACCGGCACCCCTTGGGAGAGAGCAGAGGCGATCTCAAGGATCGGCTTCTCCCCCATGCCGAAGACGAGGAGGTCGGCCTTGCTGTCCACCAGGATGGACCTCCTGACGCTGTCGGACCAGTAGTCGTAGTGTGCGAACCTTCGCAGGCTCGCCTCAACGCCACCGATGATCAG
Source organism: Synergistaceae bacterium (assembly GCA_012729145.1). Lineage (GTDB taxonomy): Bacteria > Synergistota > Synergistia > Synergistales > Thermovirgaceae > 58-81. Next base: position 26,227 of record JAAYDT010000040.1, read on the forward strand.
CGGGATGTCCTTCCAGGCCTCCCTTGCCCGGTTGCAGTAAACCACCGTGGCTCTCCGGGGCCTGGTCCCGGCCCTGCCACCCGGGGAGTAGGGGTCATCGCTACGGGGTTTTTTCGCCGCCGTGAAGTGAGAGAGCATTGAGTCAAGGTTGCCCGCCGAGACCAAAACACCCAACCGGGGGCGCCCCAGGACAAGAAGATCATCCAGTCTCCTCCAGTCGGGCTGGGCGATCACACCGACACGGTAACCCCGTCCTTCGAGGACCCTCGGTATGACGGAGTTCGCAAAACTTGGATGGTCCACGTAGGCATCTCCTGAGATAAAGACGAAGTCTACCTCGCTCCAGCCGCGGCGCTCCATATCCGTCCTGTTAACAGGGAGAAAACCCCCAGAGTCCCTTGTCATTGGCTATCGCCACCCTGTTGCCACAGATGTGCAGAAGGAGCTGCAGGTACCCGTCAGGACTTCAAGGCCGTTTCTCTCACAGAAGCATACAAGCTCTTCCCTGTCGGGCTCTTTCAGGAAAAGGTCCTCCGGAACGGGCGCGTCCAGTCGGAGACGAGCCAGTTCCCTGCTCAGGAAGGCCGAGTCCCGATCCCTTTCCAGTCGTCCCCGGAGGGTCTCCTTCACGGAACTGATACTCCCGTAAAGAGATTCCAGGTCTCCGAAACATTTCACCAGGGTTCTTGCGGTGACCGGGCCGATCCCTGGAACCCCGGGAATGTTGTCCGTCCTGTCTCCCATCAGGGCCTGGTACTCTGCCATATGGCAGGGTTCAAAGCCGAAGGAGTCCCTGAAGAGGGAGGCGTCCATCCGGGTGAAGGTATCCCTGCCCGCCGGCCGCATGATTGTTATGTCGCCTTCGCTCAGCGTCTGGAACAGGTCCTTGTCGGGGGTCACGATGACCACACCCTTGCCTCGCTCGGCCTCCCTTACGGCAGCTGCGGCTATCATATCATCGGCTTCAAAGGCACTGTCGGAGAGGACCTTGATCCCCAGAGAGCGGGTGAGGTCCATCATTAGCGGTAGCTGGACTATGAAGTCCTCCGGCGGGATTGGCCGGTTTGCCTTGTAGGGCGGGTAGAGATCCTTCCGGAAATTCGGCCCCGGTGAGTCGAAGACCACTGCTCCCTCTTTTGCCCGGGAGCCTTCCATGATCCCCATGAGCATTCTGCCGAAGCCGAACACCCCGTTCACCGGAACATTTTCAGGGGATCGCATGGGGTTCTTGACGCCGAAATAGGCCCTGTAGGCCAGGGCGTGGCCGTCTACGAGGATTAGGTCGGTCAATGGGTTCTCCTTCCGGCAAGGAGGCGGTTGTCATCCTCTCCTTGCAGTCGTATGGTATCAGCAAGGGAGGGGGTACAACAAATGGATATAGTGAATGCCGCGGGAGACAGCTGGTACATCCCTGGTCCCACCAACCTGGGGGTCTGCGTCAGGGATGGTAGGGCGCTCCTTATAGACAGCGGCAACGACGAATCGGCGGGGAGGAAGGTACTTCAGGCCCTAAAGGAAAAGGGGTGGATCCCTGAGGCAATAATCAACACCCACTCCAACGCCGATCACATAGGCGGGAACGCCTTCATCCAGAAGAGGACAGGCTGCAGGATAGCATCTACACGGGCCGAGGCGGCCCTTATAGAGGACCCCTGGCTCGAACCGGCCCTGCTCTGGGGGGCATCTGCCTTCGGTGACATCAGCGGGAAGTTTCTCAGGGCCCAGCCTTCGAAGGTCACCGACGTGATACCTTCTTCAGGGACGGTTCTTGACACGGATCTTGAAGCCGTTCCGCTCCCGGGTCATTTCCTTGACATGGTTGGCATTAGGACACCCGAAGGGGTTTTCTTCATAGCAGACAGCCTTTTCTCGGCCTCTATCCTGGACAAGTACGGAATGGTCGTGTGTTTCGATGTGGCGGCGCAGATGAGGACCCTGGAGTACCTGGGAGAGGTCGAGGCGGCCCTTTTCATTCCCAGCCACGCAGAACCCTGCACAAAGATAGGCACTCTTGCGAAGAGGAACAGAGATGCCCTTGAACTCGTACGCGACAGGATCCTGGAAGTCTGTAAGGCCCCTGCATCAAGGGAGGACATTCTTGCCGACCTGGCCGGCCTTTTCAACATTAACCTGAACCCTTCCCAGTACATACTTACCCATGTAACGGTATCGGCCCACCTCTCTTGTCTCGCAGACCAGGGGGTGCTCAGGCCTCTCTTCGAAAAGGGGAGAATGCTCTGGACCCTCCAGTAGGATTTGCGGAAGGGACTGTTTTGGAGAAGTCTTCTTTCATGATAGATTGTACGCGGAGTCACATGGTCTCAAACCGCAAAAAGCCGACTGGTGCCGTTCCTCACAAAAACCGGGTGAGACCGCCAACGGTTGCCTGCGGATAACTTTATCAGGAGTCATTTATGGCCAATTTGAGCCGAAATAAGAACGATGAAAGACTGGCCGGGTTTTTACAGAGGATCTTCGACCGCATACCCGTGGGGCTCTACAGGACGACCCCGGAGGGGAGGATCATCCACGCCAACCTTGCACTGGCAAGGATGCTTGGCTATGAGAGCGTGGAGGATCTCAAGAGCAGGGATCTCGAGATCGAGGGCTACGAACCCTCCTACCCCAGGAAGGCCTTCAAGGAGCGCATTGAGAGAGAGGGGGCCATTCACGGGCTTGACGCCAGATGGTGCAGGACCGACGGGACCTTTATTGATGTGATGGAGTACGCAGAGGCAGTCAGGGACGGGTCCGGAAAGGTGATCTTCTACGACGGTGCCGTCGAGGACGTGACGGAGTTCAAAAATGCCGAGAAAACCATCATGGAGAGGGAGAGGGAGTATCGCTCCCTCTCGGGAATGTTTCGGCTCCTGGCTGATAACATGCAGGACATGCTCTGGGCCAAGGATCTCCAGGGCCGGTACCTGTTCGCCAACCGGGCTTTCTGCGAGAGGCTCCTGAACGCTTCCGACACCAGCGAGCCTATAGGAAAGACGGACATGTACTTCGCAGAGAGGGAAAGAAGGGCACACCCCGAGGACCCCGAGTGGCACACCTTCGGCGAGATCTGCGTAGGGTCCGATGCCGAGACGATAAGGGTCAAAGGGCCGTGCCAGTTCGAAGAGTTCGGCAATGTCCAGGGACAGTCGCTCTTCCTCGATGTGCGAAAGGCGCCTCTGGTTGACGAAGGCGGGGACATCATTGGCGTTGTGGGAAGCGCAAGGGTAGTGACACGGGAGAAGGAGCTCGAATCAGAACAGAGACGTTCCCAGAAGGAGCTGGAAGAGGCCTGCCAAAGGCTCAGGTCGACCCAGGAGAGTACCCTCAGGGTGATGGCCAAGCTGGTGGAGACCCGAGACCCCTACACCTCCGGACACCAGGGGAGAGTGGCGCTCCTGGCCGTAGCGATCGCAAGGGAGATGGGGCTCGACGAAGAGACCATGGAGGGCCTCCGAGTGGCCTCTCTCGTCCACGATATCGGCAAGCTGAGAGTTCCCATCGAGACCCTGAGCAAACCAGGCTACCTGGCCACGATGGAGATGGAGCTCATCAAGGAACACTCCAGGGCTGGGGCGGAGATCATTTCGGAGATCAGGTTCTTCCGTCCCATCGACGAGATCATCCTTCAACACCACGAACGCCTTGACGGTTCGGGTTACCCCAGGGGCCTTTCAGGTGAACAGATCCTCATTGAGGCCAGGATCCTTGCCGTGGCCGATGTCGTGGAGGCCATGTCCGCAGACAGGCCGTACCGCCCAGCTTTGGGCATGGATGTCGCGCTGGAGGAGATCAGGTCCTGCAGCGGCCGCCTCTTCGACCCGGAGGTGGTCAGGGTATGTTGTCAGCTCTTCGAAAGCGGAAGATTTGGATTTTGAAACCGGTAAACGGTGACAGGTGAACAGTTGACTGTTCACGCAGTGCATGCTTTGGTTCCTGCTTGACATTTGACAGCCGATAACGATAATAGTCGCATTGCCGTGAAGGGATTACACGAGGTGGCGCCCCATGGTGGGCGCCGCTTTTTTTGCGTCCTTTCCCAAATACAGGAGGAATTTGCTTTTATGGAACAGACCGCAACAATGGAAATAACGGAACAGGAAAGAAAGACCTTTGGAGGTTTCGGCCTCCGGAAGGAATTGCTCAAGGCCCTTGATGACAGGGGATTCATCGAACCGACCCCGGTCCAGGAAGCTGTTCTGGGCCAGGATAACCTCAATGCCGACCTTATCGTGAGGGCAAGGACTGGCTCTGGAAAGACCCTTGCCTTCCTTCTCCCGCTTATGAGCGATGACAACCTGGACCCATCAAGACCTGGCGTAGTTGTGATATCTCCCACCCGGGAGCTGGCGCTGCAGATCTCCCGTGAAGCCGCATGGGTATCCAGGGGGATCAACTGTCCCTGTACATCCCTTGTGGGTGGCATGGACATGTCCAGCCAGATCAGGGATCTCAGGAGAGGCGTCGCCCTTGTCATAGGGACTCCGGGAAGGATCCTGGACCATGTCCGAAGGGGCACTCTCTGTATGGACTCGGTTCACACCGTAGTCCTTGACGAGGGCGACCACATGCTTGACATGGGTTTCCGCGACGAGCTTGAAGGCATACTTGACGGCGCTTCCGGAAGGAAGAGGACGTGGCTCTTTTCGGCCACAATGCCTCCAGCAGTCCGGGCCCTTTCCCGCAAATACCTTTCGGACCCAAGAATGATCTCGCTTGTGGACGAGGGCGCCCAGCACGAGGACATCATCCATACGGTCTATACGACCCCGAAGAACCGGCAGATGGACGGGCTCGTGAACGTACTGCTATGGGAGAATTCCTCAAAAGGTCTTGTATTCTGCCACACCAGGGCCGAGACGATCGAGGTGGCCAACCGGCTTACCCAGGAGAAATTCAGCTCCTGCTGCCTCCACGGGGATATGAGCCAGAGGGAGAGAAACCACGCCCTCTCGATGTTCGTATCTGGCAGGGTGTCTCATCTCGTTGCCACAAACGTCGCCGCCAGGGGGCTGGACATTCCCGAGGTGGAGCATGTATTCCAGTTCGGGCTTCCCTCAGACGCCGAGACCTTCATACACCGCAGCGGAAGGACGGGCAGGGCGGGCAACGAGGGGCGCGATATCCTTGTCCTAACCATGGCCGAGGCCTACAAGCTGAAGGGAATGCTCAGGAACACCAATATCTCGCTTAACTGGATGCCCGTACCGGATTCGCAGGCTATTAGGGCAAGACAGAGGGCGAGGTACGAGGAGAAGATTTTCAGTGTGTGCTCCGACGGTCTGTGTGATACGGGAGAGTGGGCGGAAAGCCTTCTCGAGAGGAGCGATCCTGTGCAGCTGGTCACCAATTTGCTCCGGATAGCGGAAAAGAGCATCCGCTCAGGATATTCCCTTAAGGCTGACATGGAAAGGGAACGTGAGCAATCAGCTTCCCGAAGGACGAAGTCAGTTCCGGAAAGGGGCGGGAAGAGACCCATGGGCCGCAGGAGCAGGGGTACTCTTGTCCGGCTTGCAGTCAAGGACGCTGCTGACTGGAATGCCGGGAAGGTCCTCCGTACGGTCTGCTCCGCCCTTGACGTGAGCAGCGGCGATGTTGCCGAGATAATTCTCGGCAAGGACAAGGTAATGGTGGAGCTTTTGCCCAAAGCCCTTGAAAAGTACAACCGAAACCCCGAAAGGCTGTCAGGGTCGGCCCTTTCAAGGATCGCCTCATCGGGCCGCCGGAGGCAGGAACCCAAAAGGGATCCCGCCAGGTCAAGGACCGCCTGATAAAAACACAGAAGGAGGCCCCGGGTATCGCGGGCCTCCTTCTTTTTCTGGTCCCAACGGCTACGCCATGGTTACTATGGTGCCTTCTTTCCCCTCCAGGGCGTCAACAGCCTTGTAAAGCGATGTGATGATGGCCTTCTTGCCAGGATAGGTCCGGGCGAACTTGACGGCTGCAAGGACTTTGGGGAGCATGCTTCCCGGGGCGAAATGCCCCTCCTCCATGTATCTTATCGCCTCCGGAACGGTCATGTGGTCCAAAAACTGCTGATTGGGTTTCTTGAAGTTAAGACAGACCTTGTCTATCTCGGTGAGGATCAGGAGTATGTCGGCCTCGATGTCCTGGGCGAGCTTCTCTGCTGCAAGGTCCTTGTCGATGACGGCCGCCACGCCGGTAAGGGAACCGTCCATGTTCTCAATCACAGGGATCCCTCCACCGCCGGCGGTTATTACGATGGTGGTATCCCAAAGGCGTTTGACCGCTGATATTTCCACTATCCTCTTGGGCTCGGGCGAGGGGACCACCCTTCTCCAGCCCCGGCCGGCATCCTCCTTCATTACGTAACCCTTTTCTTCGGCTATCTTCTTTGCCTCTTCCCCGGAATAGAACTGTCCTATGGGTTTGGTGGGGTTCTTGAAGGCAGGGTCCTTGGGGTCCACCACTACCTGGGTCACCAGCGTAACTACGGGGAGGTTCCGGTTCCGGTTCCTGAGAGCGTCCCTAAGGGCCTGCTGGATGTGGTAGCCTATGTACCCCTGGCTCATGGATCCACATACGTCAAAGGGCATGGCAGGTGTCTGTTCGTTTACTTTCGAGGCTATCTCCTGGGAAAGGACTATTCTCCCCACCTGTGGTCCGTTGCCGTGAACAATGGCCATCTCGTAATTTCTGCAGCTTATCTCTGCCAGGTATTCAGCTGTCCTTCTCACTACCTCGAGCTGAGCTTCGGCCGTTGGAGGCGTTCCGGCCTCCTGAAGTGCGTTGCCGCCCAAAGCTATAACGACCTTGGTTGGACGATCCATAGTTTTCTCTCCTTATCCTCAAAGGGATATTTACGGAGAGAATTTTAAACCTTTCATTCAAGAAAGTTCAACTATCGGCAAAAGAAGGATATATACCTATAAAGAAAATAGGTAGATCTCATGATGTTCCTATACTCTTGCCGGGTATACTCCAATTAAAAGAAAAAAGGGGGTTCCAAAATG
>JAAYDT010000001.1 GCA_012729145.1 Synergistaceae bacterium
ACCCTCGCATTCGGGACCTCCTCCGTATTCCCACCCACCTTCTCCAGCTCCTTCAGGAAGGAGCCCTTCACGTCCTGTCCGGAGATCTCCCCGGCAAGCTCCGCTGCCCTCATGGCGTAACTCAGAACCTGGACCGTCTCGATCCTTGAGATATCGTCGAAGAACCATCCGCAGCTGGTGTACATGAGCATGGCGTTGCGCTCCATCTCCAAAAGCTCCCTGGCCCTCCCCCCCTGGCCGCCTCCTTGGAGAAGGACATCAATATACCCGTCCCGGGCCTTCCATGGGTCATCGAAGAGCTTGCTCCCGGCGTCCTCGAAGATGGAGTCCACCTCTGCCCTCAGGCCATCCAGGGCTTCCCTCAGGGGTCCTCTCCACTCCTGGCGCCACTCGGGGTGGTCTCCTGCCCTGCAGCCGCAGTCGGACCTCCACCTCTCCACACCGTGGGAACAGCTCCAGGAAGTGTTCTCTGCGATCTCCGCCGCTGCCTTCGGGGTGTGCTTTTCCAGGAACTCACCGTAGACCGTCAGTTCCGCCTTCCGGCTCTCCTCCAGCTTTTCAAGACAGTAGGCCAGGGCCATCTCCCCGAAACGGTGATGGTGACCGAAGGTCTCCCCGTCTACGGCAACGTGACAGAGGCGCAGGCCCTCCCCCGAGGCCCCGTCGATCATCCTCCTTGCGAAGGATCCGCCGTCCTTTAGCAGTTCTCCGAAGGCAATGTCGTGGGCTATTGGCCCATTGTAGAAAAAGAGGGCCATCTTCCTTCCAGAGGGCAGTTCACAGCTGTAGGGGACCGTAGTGTCCACCTTTCCGCCCCGGACATCGCGCCATGTTCCCCCTTCCCTCACCCTGAGGGCCTGGTGCGGAGCCAGTACAGTGAAGCGGATCCCCTCCTCGGTCATGATATCAAGGGTCTCCAGGTCCACAGCCGTCTCCGGGAGCCACATACCCTCAGGCTTCCTGCCGAAGCGGTGCATGAAGTCCCGAACGCCCCAGATCACCTGGGTTCTCTTGTCCCTGGAGGAAGCCAGCGGCATGATCATGTGGCTGTAGGCCTGTGCGATGGCTCCCCCGTGGCCGGAAAATCTCTCCCTGCTTTCCCTGTCGGCGGCCAGAATGGCCGCGTAGGTCTCGGGGCTGGCCTTCTCCATCCAGGACAGCAGGGTTGGTCCGAAGTTGAAACTGATGCGGGAATAATTGTTCAGGGTGCGGCGCACCTTTCCTTCGCCGTCCAGGAGCCTTGCCGCCGCGTTGGGGGCGTAGCACTGGATGGTCACCCTCTCATTCCAGTCATGGTAGGGCAGTGCGCTCCTCTGACGGTCCACCCTCCCCGTCCAGGGGTTCTCCCTCGGGGGCTGGTAAAAATGCCCGTGAATGCAGACGTACCTTGTCATCTTGAAGCCCGTGATACATAAGAAGTCAGAAGAGACAAGAAGGAACACAACACCCGACTATGCTCTTTCCTCTCACAAAATGACCCAACGCGAGGAAGATCCTTGGAAGATATCATCAAAAACGCACTCCCCTGAAATGATCTGATAGGCATTTAAGAACTGTTAAGAGTTCACGACCTTGCCCCTTGCTGTCATCCCGAGCGAAGCGAAGCGGGACGTCCGCCTGCCGGCGGAGATCTGGTTTAAAGAATTATTCCGATCCAGATTCCTCACACGCTTTCGGCGGTTCGGAATGACACAGCCTTGCTTTTCCCTCTTGTCCTACCCTACCCTACGCTGGCGGTACGCCAGCTAGGGCAGAGTGAAGCCTCCCGAGGTGATCCAACGAGGGGCTGCGTCTGCGTCCCCTGCGGTGAAAAAGATTTGGCCTTGGGTTCGGTTTTTCCCGTTCACCGTTGACCGTTGACCGTTCACCGTTCACGCCTTTGAATTTGGTTCTCCAGCCTCAAGGGTTTCTGCCTTTCCTGCCTCCTGCCTCCTATGTTCTCCGCCCTTAAGCAGCACCACCCCAAGGGGGGGGAGCGTAAGCGTGACCCTCCAGGGAAACCCGTGAGAGAGCTCGCCCTCGGCTTCGACCCCGCCGAGGTTGCCCGTCCCGCTACCGCCGTAAAGTCCGGCATCGCTGTTAAGGATCTCCCTCCAGCGCCCCCCGAAGGGTACTCCCAGTACATAACCGTACCTCGGGATGGGGGTGAAGTTGCAGACCGCCAGTATTGCTTCAGAGCTGTCCTTCCCGAAGCGCAGGAAGGATATCACGCTGTTGTCGCTGTCCCTGGCGTCGATCCACCTGAACCCCTCGCGTGAGAAGTCCAGTTCGTGGAGAGCCCTCTCTTCCACGTAGACCCGGTTAAGATCATCCACCCAGCGCTTCACCCCGGCGTGAGGCTCTTCTCCAGCCAGGTGCCAGTCCAGGGAGTTGTCATGGTCCCACTCTCTCCCCTGAGCGAACTCTCCCCCCATGAAGAGGAGCTTCTTCCCGGGGTGTGCGAACATGTACCCAAAAAGGAGCCTCAGATTGGCGAACCTCTGCCACTCGTCGCCGGGCATCTTTCCCGACAGGGACCCCTTCCCGTGGACTACCTCGTCGTGGGACAGGGGAAGGACGAAGTTCTCCGAGAAGGCGTACCAGGCTGAAAAAGTGAGCGAGTCGTGCTCGTACTTCCTGAACACCGGGTCCTTGGACATGTATTTGAGGGAGTCGTGCATCCACCCCATGTTCCACTTGAACCCGAACCCCAGCCCCCCCGTGTGGACGGGCCTGGTCACCATTGGCCAGGCCGTGGACTCCTCGGCAAAGGTCTGGATCCCGGGGAAATCCCTGTAGAGGGCCGTGTTAAGGTCCCTCAAAAACTGGATGGCCTCAAGGTTCTCATTGCCGCCGTGGACGTTGGGAAGCCACTCCCCTTCCTTCCGGGAGTAGTCCAGGTAGAGCATGGAGGCCACGGCGTCCACCCTTATCCCGTCAGCGTGAAACCGGTCGACCCAGAAGGAGGCACTGCTGAGGAGGAAGGACCTCACCTCATGGCGACCGTAGTTGAAGATGCAGCTCTTCCAGTCGGGATGGAAACCCTTCCTGGGGTCGGAGTGCTCAAAGAGACAAGTCCCGTCGAACCGGGCAAGGCCGTGGGGGTCGTCGGGGAAGTGGGAAGGTACCCAGTCGAGGATCACCCCCAACCCTTCCTGGTGCAGGGTGTCGATCATGAACATCAGGTCTTCGGGTCTTCCAAAGCGGCTGGTCGGAGCGAAGTACCCCAGCGTCTGGTACCCCCAGGACCCGTAGAATGGATGCTCCATGACGGGCAGAAGCTCCACGTGAGTGAAACCTGCCTCCCTGGCGTAACGGGCAAGAAGCGGGGCCATCTCTCTCCAGGAGAGGAAGTCTCCGTTACCTCCCCGCCTCCACGATCCCGGGTGGACCTCGTAGACCGATATAGGGCTCTCCAGGGAGTTCTTTCCTCCCCTTCCGGCCATCCAGCCGTCGTCTCTCCAGTCGTAGGACGTCTTCCAGACCACCGACGCTGTCTTTGGCGCCGTCTCCCAGAGGAAAGCGAAGGGGTCTCCCTTTTCGAATACAGACCCTCCAGAGCTGATTTTGTACTTGTACAAAGCTCCCGGGCCCACCCCCGGCACGAAGCCCTCCCAGATCCCGGAGGAGTCCCAGCGGGGCTTCAAGGGGAAGCTCTCGCTGTCCCAGCCGTTGAAATCCCCGATGACAGACACATGATCGGCCGCCGGGGCCCAGACAGCAAATTGGGTTCCCTCCCCTCCCGGGAGGTCAAGAAAGTGGGCGCCGAGCCTCTCGTGGAGCCGGCAGTGGCGCCCTTCTCTGAAAAGATATATGTCCTGCTCCGTCAGGAGCGAGGTATCGTAGCGCATGGTCTTACCGCGGACAGCCAGTTCCTCAGTCCCTCTGGATTATCCCGTAGAAGGAACCCCGTCCGGAGTGGTCGTCGAAGGACCACTTGCCCAGGAACCTGTTCATGAAATCGATCTGCCCCAGGAAGTAGAGGGGTACACCCTCCTCCTGAACGGTCATGAACTCGAAGGCCCCGTCCAGCTCCCACCTACCCTGAACTTCCATGTCCATAAGCGACACATTCGAATGGACCACTCCGGTTATGCTCCCGCCGGTCTCGACTTCAACGACGAACCATCCATAGTCGTCGCCGATGAAGGTCCCCCTGTATGTTCCCGTAAGCGAAACCTGGGCCATCGCCAGGGGCGCCAACACCAGAAGCAGGACAGCCGTCAGCGCCATCGCCCATTTCAGTCTCCTAGCGGTCATTCCTTGTCACTTCCTTTCAAAAGGTTGTCCGGGTTTGAAGATTATATCACTACACCGTTTCATTTCAGCGCATAATTCTTCCGCAGCGCTTCCTGCACCTTCGCCTTCCACCCATGGGGACCACGTCGAAGGGTTCGTCCAGGACTCCCTCCTCGCGGCACGCATCGCAGATCCCCGCCATCTCGAAGGTCTGGGGCAGCAGGTCAAAGCCCTCGCTCTTCGCCCACTCCTTCACCTCAGCCATCTTTTTATCCTCGTCGTCAAGGTGGACCGTCTTTCCGCAGGATCGGCAGAAGACGTGGAAGTGCATCTGCTCGTCGGGGACCTCGAACCGGAGGAAGCCCTCTTCGAGATTCACCATGTTCAGCATTCCCAGGCTGTTCAGCAGTTCTATGGTCCGGTAGATGGTGGCAATGCCAATGGAAGAGTCCTCCTCCTGGGCAAGCTCCAGCAGCTCCCTGGCGTTCAGGTGAGTGCCCAGGTTGCGAAGGAGGGTCTCCACGATTATCCGCCTCTGGTTCGTCAGTCGGAATCCCCTGGCCTTCAGAAGCCCCATGTAATGATCTATGCTTTCGTTTATCCGGTCATTCTGCATCCAATCGGCTCCTCTCCTTGATGGTCTGCGATCAGCGGAAGATAAGCTCCTTGTCCGACGGGTAGGTAACTGTGTACTTCACGCTTATCTGTCTGCTCTGCCCCTTTTCGAGCTTGACCTCCCAAGTCAGGAAGCCCTTTTCGTCCCTTTCCGCCGGCTCCGGCGACAGGGCAACATCCTGAACCTTGATGGACTCGTTGGCGGGAACTGGTATCCGGTCCTTTACCTTCAGGGTGACCGCCTCGGCAAGTCCGTTGCTCACAGTTATTATATACCCCCGCTGATGCTTGCCCTTGATGATCCAGCTCGTGCCAGTGGTAGGGATCATCTCCTCCCTCTTTGCAGTGACCAGAGGAGTGGTCCCGAAGGGTATCTCCATCTCCTGGCCGGCGCTGAGAGCTCTGATCGTGGTGGTGCCCGTCTCCTTGCCGTCGACGGACAACCTCACCTCGCCTGGGAGCAGGGCCCTCTTGAGGGACTTCACCGTCGCCACCGTCCACGCCTCGGGGGAGAACTCGGGAAGGCATACAAGGGAGACCTCGGACTGCTCGGTGAATGTCCCGGCATCAATGGTCACATCCTCATCGAAGCCGTAGACCACCGAACTGGTCCTGATCGTCACGTCCGTGAGCCCCTCCTCAAGGAACTCACCTCCGGCGGCCCTATCCTCCATGGGGGCCATCGCCATCGACTCCAGCCTCAGGACCTTGCCGTTCCTTGCGGGCTCGAAGATATCGGCGATCAGCGGCGGCACGTCGGGGATTTGGATCCCGCCCCTGGGTCTGACGGTATGGAAGGCTATCTCACCGTCCCAGTCGATGCCGCTCTTCTGGTTCACCTCCACCCCGTAGACGCCCTCGATGGTCCCTGTGGAGCTGTCAAGGCCCATCCGGTAGAGGGGCCTCCAGTAGGCGCTGTTCGTCCAGGCCGTAAGGGTAACCTCACCCTTGCCCTCGGTAGCGGCCGAAACCAGCAGTATCCTGTCGGGCTGACCGGGGAAGCGGCTGTCGTATTCAGCCTTCAGTGCAGCGTGCTCCTTCCGGGCCCTCTCGAGGAGGACCCTGGTCTCCGAGGCCCTCAACTCAAGGGCCTCTCGTTTCTTCAGGGCCGTCTCAACATAGGCATCAAGCTCTGTGCTCTTCAGCCCCGTAGGCACCGCCTCCTCGAGATGCCTGATCGCCTGCGCCAAAGAGGCGGCCTTGGAGGCAAGCATATCCACCTGGGCCTGGGCCTTCTCCACCTCATCCGCAAGGAGGGAAAGAGATGGCGGCACCCACCCCGTCCTTACGACCTCCCGCACATCAAAGCCGGTCACCTTCACATTTCCCTCGCCGGTCACTGCAACAGATGCAGGGTCAAAGGTGGAGGGCAGCTCAATCTGCATATCAGGTACAGCCTCCAGGGTCATCTGCATCAACGCGCCCCGGGGGTACACATCCACACGCGCGGCCGTCTGTGAAGCGAAAGCCGCGCCACAAAACACCACCGCCATAACCAGAGCCGCCGCCGCGGCCAAAAGGTTCGAACGTTTCATGCCCCTACCTCCCTTAAAAGGGTTTTTGGTCCCTCATCTCTCATTTATTCGTCTTACTTCTCACATCTCACTTCCCACGGATTTTAAGGCTTCCCTGCCGCCTGGTTTTCTATCTTTACCTTTCCCGTTTACCTTTTACCGTTCACCGTTGACGCATTTGACTCTGCGTCTCTCATTACAGGTTCTATCGATATCATACACTTCCACCCCTTGAGTGATAAACTCTTTATGCGAGGTGAAGGCAATGCTCAGCTGCGGTATCGTAGGATTGCCGCTCAGCGGCAAGAGCACAGTATTCAACGTCATAACCAGGGCCGGGGCCGAAGTGAAACCCTACGCCGGAGGCAAGACCGACCCCAACAGAGCCGTCGTCTCCGTCCCGGACCCCCGCTTCGACAGGCTTGTCGAGATCTGGCAGCCCAAAAAGGCCACCCCTGCGCCGGTGGAGTTCGTAGACCTGGCAGGCCTATCCCGGGACGCCAGCAAGGGCGCCGGTCTTGGCAACTCCTTCCTCTCCTTCGTGGCGAACTCCGACGCCCTGGTCCACGTGGTAAGGTGCTTCGATAACCCTGACGTACCGCACCCCGAGGAGACCGTGGACCCCTTAAGGGACTGGAACATCGTCGAGACCGAACTTATCCTCCGGGACCTTTCGGTAATAGAGAACAGACTTTCAAAACTGGCCGACAAGAAAAAGCCGTCACCAGAGGAACAGGCGGAAAAATTGCTGCTTGAACGCTGCCGTGACCACCTCTTCGAGGAACGCCCCCTGAGAGAGATGACCTTCACCCCCGAAGAGGAAAGATCCTTGCGCGGCTTCACCTTCCTCACTCTCAAGCCCGAACTGGTGGTCCTCAACCTCGACGAATCCCAGGCAGGGGGCGGAATGCTCTGGCTGGAGGACATGAAAGGACTTGCCTCCGAAAGGGGACTCGGCCTTGTCAGTCTCTTCGGGCGAATGGAGATGGAGATCTCCGACCTGCCGACGGAGGAACAGGCCGAATTCATGGCCGACCTGGGGATAACAGAACCGGGAAGAGAGCGCCTGATCCGCGAGGCCTTCTCCCTTTTGGGGCTTATATGCTTCTTCACCATAGGCAAAGACGAAGTCAAGTCCTGGACCCTGCCCGACGGGAGCAACGCCGTGGAAGCTGCCGGGGCCATCCACTCGGACCTGGCCCGGGGGTTCATAAGGGCCCAGGTGGTACACTACGACGACTTCGAGGCCAACGGCTTCTCCAACGCCCAGTGCAGGGAGAAAGGTCTCCTCAGGCTCGAGGGCAAGGAGTACCCCGTACGTGACGGGGACGTAATTGAGATAAGATTCAACGTCTGACGGGAGGGAACCCCATGACACTTCTGTTCGAACCCCTGGAGATCCGGGGCATCCGCATCAAAAACAGGATCGCCGCGCCGCCTATGGCGTCGCTGTCGTCAACCAAGACAGGACTCCCCACCGCCGACACCCTCGACAACTACATCCCCCTCTCCGAGAGCGGCGCAGGAATTGCCATCATCGAGCACCATGCCGTACACGCCGAGGGGCGGACACGTCTCAGACAGCTACTGCTGGACCGCGACGAGGTGATCCCCTACCAGGAGGACCTGGCGGGGCTCTTCTCCGGCAAGGGAGTCCCGGCGCTGGCCCAGATCAGCCACGCCGGCTCCTTCATAGTAGACGAGGACATCCTGGAGAACGGATGGCTCCCCAAGGCACCCTCGCCCATAAGGCACCCTCTCTCCAACCTTTTCCTCATGCCTGTCAAAATGAGCGAAAGCGACATTTCACAGATACCGGGCCTGTTCTCCGAGGCTGCCAGGAGAGCCCTGAGAGCAGGATATTCCGGAGTGGAGATCCACGCAGCCCATGGTTACCTCCTGGGACAGTTCCTGAGCCCCATGACGAACCGCCGCTCAGATGCCTATGGAGGACCTGTAAAGAACAGGGCAAGGCTCCTCTTCGAGGTCTACGAAGCGGTGAGGTACACCCTCGGCGATGAGCCCGTCGTAGCAGTGAGGCTCGGCATGGCCGACACCCTGCCGGAAGCGGAACCCTCCGGGCAGACCGTAGACGACGCCCGCTGGGTGGCATCGGAGTTCTCCTCCATGAAACTGGACCTCCTGGACCTGTCGGGGAACATGTGCGGCTACAACGGGGAGGGAGAGGCATGGTTCGCCCCCTACTGCCGCACTGTCAAGGACGCTGCAGGCAAGGTGCCCACGATCTGCACCGGAGGGATAAAAAAGGCCGAGACCGCCCTGGGACTTCTCGAAAGGCGCGAATGCGACCTGGTCGGCGTTGGGAGGGCCCTCAAGAGCGATCCCGACCTGATCCGCAAATGGAAGGCCCTTGAATGAAGGCGATCGGCATCGATCTGGGGGGACACTTCATTAAGGGGGCTCTCGTCGAAGAAGGTTCGGTGACGACGAGGGAGAAAACTCCCACCCCCGAAAGCCGCTGCCCCGATGAGGTTGTCAGGACCGTTTCGGCAATGATCTCCCGCCTCGACCCGGGCGGGACCGCCAGGGGGGTAGGAGTAGGCTTCCCGGGAATGCTGGACCGGGGGCGCGAAAAGGTCCTCCAGGCCCCCAACTTCCCCCTGATCGAGAACTATCCCTTTCGCTCCCGCGTCAGCCGGGCCTGCGGGAGAGAGGTTTACCTGGAGAACGATGCCAACTGCGCCGCCCTGGGGGAAGGGGCTGACGGTGCCGCAAAGGGCCTGACGGACTTCGCTATGTTCACCCTGGGCACGGGCATCGGCGGGGGGATAGTCTCCGGTGGACGACTTCTGACAGGGGCTTACGGCAAGGCTGCTGAACTGGGGCACCTTGCCGTTGGTGACGGAACAGAGTGCGGCTGCGGAGCCCCGGGACACGCCGAGGCCGTCTTCGGTGCCGACGCCCTTAAAAGGTCCTTCGCAAAGGCAAGGATCAAGGGAAACCTCCCCGACCTCTGGAAACGACGGGACGAACCCGAAGTCGCACTTGTCTGGGGCCGAGCCCTCGACGTCCTGGCCCGACTAGTGGCATCAGTGGTGCACGTCCTTGACCCGCAGGCCGTCATCCTTGGCGGCGGTTTCAGCCGCAACCAGGGCTTCGTAGAAACCCTCGAG
Organism: Synergistaceae bacterium; assembly: GCA_012729145.1. Taxonomy (GTDB): domain Bacteria; phylum Synergistota; class Synergistia; order Synergistales; family Thermovirgaceae; genus 58-81. The sequence goes on from JAAYDT010000001.1 coordinate 9,482, forward strand.
CCCCTGGTGATCAATTACACGGCCCCCCCGTTCCGCAAAACCCTGGACATCCGGCTCTCCGCCCTCGGCGACGACGCCGCCCTTATCGGCGCCACCACC
>JAAYDT010000041.1 GCA_012729145.1 Synergistaceae bacterium
CGCTGCCGTTCCTCGAACCCAGCCTCACGAAGGAGCTCTATGGAGGGGTAGTGGGTCATGTCCATGTGTATCGGGGTGATGGAGACGAACCCTTCAGCGACCGCTCTTACATCGCTGCCCTCCTCCATTACATCCTCCGGTCTTCCCGATACCCAGTAGTATGGCCGCCCCTTCGGATCCTTCAGGGGGGTCACCTTCTCCCTGTAGATACGGACCCCTTTCCTTGTGACCCTGAAGCCCTTAAGGTCGTCTCCAGCAATATTGGGAACGTTGACATTAAGCAGGACCCCTTCAGGAAAGGGGAACTCCACGAAACTCCTTAGAAGGGACACCGCAGCAGAAGCCGCTGTATCGTAATGCTCCTGCCCGTCGCCGGGGGACCAGTTGAGGGAGACTGCGATGGAAGGTTTCCCCAGGAAGTGACCCTCCATGGCCGCCGATACCGTCCCCGAATAGGTCAGGTCGTCGGCAAGGTTGGGCCCCCGGTTGACCCCGGAGATGACCATTGCCGAATCGGGGGCAACTGCCTCCAGGCCAAGGACAACACAATCCGACGGGGTCCCGTCGCTGGCGTAGACCTTGACGCACCCCGGATATCCACCGCCCTCGACCTCCCATAGACGAAGAGGTCTGTTGAGGGTTATCGCGTGACCCACGCTGCTGCGCTCCCTGTCAGGAGCCACTACGCACGGTTCATAACCGCTATCGTGGAGCTTCCTGGTCAGGACGATTATTCCCGGTGCAAAAACGCCGTCGTCGTTTGAGACGAGAACTTTCAAGAGGCTGCACTCTCCTTTAGAGTATCAGGTGAAAAAGGGTCATTATGATAGGGCTGATGATGGCCTGGACCACTCCGAGGACAAGCAGGGCCATCAGGACGAAGAACCCGTACCTCTCCAGCCAGAAGAACCCCCTGAGCCACGACGCCGGCAGGAACACGTAAAGTAGTTTGGAGCCGTCGAGGGGAGGAATGGGGATCAGGTTGAAGACCCCCAGGCCTAGATTGATCAGGACCATCAGGACTATGAACCTTCCAAGGGCCGGAATGGCGATGAAGGGACCGGGGAAAAGGCGCACCAGCAGCCCGCAGGCGACTGCGGTGAGCAGGTTGCCAGTTGAACCCGCAAGGGACACGATCACCAGATCCCGTCTTGGGTGCCTGAAGTGCCTCGGTTCGATAGGGACCGGCTTGGCCCACCCGAATCGGAAGATGAGCAGCATAAGGGCTCCGATGGGATCAAGGTGAGCCAGGGGGTTGAGCGTCAACCTACCCATTCTCGCCGCCGTAGGGTCTCCCAGATAATGAGCAGCGTAACCGTGGCAGAACTCGTGGAAAGTAATGGCCCAGAGGACCGCCGGAAGGCTCAGCAGCAGGTCCCCAAAAGCTGGAAAATGACCCAAACCGTTACACTCCCTCTCCTTTGCCCCTCCCCGAAGCTGAATTGCCGGGGGGGAATTTTTCTCTGATCCATTCTATTTCATCTTCCCGGGTCTCTACATCCCCATCCAGCCGGGCGGTCTGGAGACTGGAAAGGATGACCCCTATCAGCGGACCTTCTTGATACTCCATCTCCAGAAGATCACGGCCGACAAGCATGGGCTGGACCTTTTGAAGGCGGGTAAGGAAGAGAAGGATCCTTCTCCTCACGCGCCAGCGCTCCGTGGCAGCAGCCCAGAATAACGCCGTGATGGGGCTGTACTCCTTCAGGAAGATGAAAATTTGCGAATGTTTCTTCTCCCCTCTTCCGCCAAGCCTGTGTTCGGCGGCTCCCAGTTCGAAAAGCCCTTTTATCGCTATGTCCCTCTCCGCAGGAGAGAGGTTGAGCCGGTCGAGCACCTGCAGGTCGACCGTATCGGGGGAGTCGAAGAGCAGGGCCATCAGGAAAAATAGCCACTGTCTGTCACCCATGTCAGGTATATCCCTGGAGAGTCTTTTCCTGAACGCCTCAAGCCGCCTTGTGGTCCTGAAGGCCCCCTTGTCAACCAACAGACCCGGGAAGACCGCCCTCCAGAAGCCAAGAGCGTTCAGTCTTCTTACCACTGCCAGAACGTTTTTCTCCATGAGAAGTGGTTCTACCTCGCTCCTGAGACGGACGCCGGACAGCAAAGACAGAAGACCACCCTTGATGCAGTTCTCCAGAAGCCGGAGTGTGTTGTCCTCGATGCGTAAGCCCAGTCTCTGTTCGAGACGTATCCCCCTGATCGCCCTGGTCGGGTCCTCCACGAAGCTGAGATTGTGAAGAACTCTCAGGAGCCTGTCCTTTACATCCCTTCTGCCGCCAAAGTAATCGACCAGGGTCCCCCAGTTCCCGGCGGTTATCGACACAGCCATGGCGTTGACAGTGAAATCTCTCCGGTACAGGTCGTGTTTGATCGAATCTACCGAGACCTGGGGCTGGGCCACCGGGTATTCGTAAAACTCCCTTCTTGCTGTGGCGACGTCGACCTTGCGCCCGTCGGGGAAGATGATGGTCCCCGTCCGGAACCTCTGGTGGATCGCCACCCTGGCCCCGTCCCTGACCCAGGATTCGAGGAAGGCAACGGCGTCCCCTTCAACGACGATATCGAGGTCTTCATTAGGCCTTCCAAGTAACAGGTCCCTTACAAAACCACCGACAACGTAGGCTCTCATCCCCATCTTCGAGGCTCTCTCCCCCATTTTTCTCAGAAGAGAGGAGACCGGGGCCTTGAGGAAGGTCGCCATAATACCTGAAACGTTCTCTATCCAGGGCATCTCCGGAGCGATCGCCCTGGTCTCGGCTGGCAGAGATCTGGGGAAGAGGGCCCTCAGAATATCCGTCCTGGTGACTATCCCCATCAGCTGGCCCTCACCTGTCACCGGCAGCCTGCCGATGTTCCTGGAGACCATCATCCTGTGGGCTTCGGCGACTGCCGCTCCAGGCCCTATCGTAAGCGGGTCCTCCGTCATGTAGTCCTGGACGAGAGCTGCGCCAAGACCATGGGTCTTGGCGCGGTCGAGGTCCTTTCTTGTTATGATCCCCCTGATCTTTCCCTCGAGGACCACCGGGAGGGCGGCGTGTCCATACCTTATCATCAGCCTGTAGGCGTCCTCTACCGACATTTCCGGGGATATGGCCATCACCGGGCTGGTCATGACCTCTCCGACGGTAACAAGGGGCTGGATGGACTGTTCAAGTCTCGCCTCGAGATCCGCAAGCACCTCCTGGGGGTTTACTCCGGTCAGAGTAACCGCAGCTGCCTGGGAATGTCCTCCACCCCCCAGGGGCAAGAGAAAATTGGCCACATCCAGTATCTCCTCCCGCCCCCGGGCGACCACATATACCCTTTTCTCCATCTGGACAGCGGCAAGAGCCACGTCGGCATCGAAATAGTCCCTGAGCCTGTGTACGAAAAGGGAAAGGCCCTCCACGTAAACTGGGTTCGTCATCGACGAAAGGACCACTTTGGCACCGTGAATATATCTCTCTCGGGCACTCTCGATCAGCCTGTCCAGGATCCTTCTTTCGGAGCTGTCCAGAGAAAGCTCAATGTGAGCCGGAATGGCGGTCATGTCAGCCCCAAGCTCCTTCAGTTTCAGGATGACCCTGAAGTCCTTCTCGGAGGTGGCGCCGAAGGTCAGTGCCCCCGTGTCCTCGTATATGCCCATGGCAAAAAGGGTGGCCTCCTGCGGTGTAACCGGGATACTTGTATCAAGGATTTTCTCCACCAGGAGTGTGGTCGTGGCACCCACGGGCTCGATAAGCGAATAGGAGGCTACGATGTCGTCCTGGACCGCCGCATGATGGTCGTAGACGTGCACCTCCAGCCCCGGACGGCCAAGGATCCCTGCAAAGGATGCTATCCGGGCAGGGGAACGGGCATCGACCACGATCAGCATTGAGATCTTGTCCATGTCTACCTGGCTTGGTGTAAGGATCTCCCATCTCCCGGGCGTTCTCTTGAGAAACTCCCTGACGTTTCTCCCCGCTGAACCCGAAAAACATGCCCGGGCCCCCGGGTATAACTTCGAGGCGGCCACCATGCTGGCCAGTGAATCAAAATCGGCACCGATATGGGTGGTGATGATCTTCAACCCTTGTCACTCCCCACGGCCCGCATCAGTACTTCTTTCGGAAGGCGTCTCTCCCCGGACAGGATCGAGCAGACCGGTCCTCCCTCGCCTGATATCCTTGCAGCCATGGACCTGGTCTCCTCCAGGTCTTTGGGTCTTACGATCGCGGAGACGATCAGGCCAGGATCCACGTGGAAGACGTCCCTCCACTTGCACTCCTCACCAGGAGCTATCTCCACCTCGAGGACCCTCCCGTTTCGGGAGAGTTCACGAAAGAGTCGGCGGGAGGCTCCAGGCGAACCCAGCGCGAAACAGACCCGCACCAGGGAGGATAGCGAGAGCAAGCGGGATCCCAGCTCCCTGGCTCTCTCTTCCAGTTCCTCCCGGGTCCCGTCGTTACAAAGGACAAGGTCGGCCATCTTTTTTTTCCTGTCCGATCCCAGGAGCCAGCGCTCGCGCCTCCTTAACTCATCCCTGTCCCAGCCCCTGGAAGCGTTGCGGATGACCCTCTCATCTTCAGGAGCTTCAATGTAAACGGTGAGATCGATCCAGTCCGGCACCCCGTTCTCGAACATCAGGGGGATCTCTGCAACGATCCACCCGTCCAGGCTTTCGACAACCCTCTCCATCTCCTCTCTCACAAGAGGGTGGATAGTCTCGCAGACCCATCGGTACTCCTTCTCATCTCCGAAGACTATCCGGGAGATGGCCGAATGGTCCAGAGCCATTCCGGGTCTAAGTATCCTCTCACCCCATCTCCCTGCGGCGAGTTCAACCATCTCGTTTCTCTTCCAGAGCGCCGCCACGATCGTGTCGGCGCTGACAACATGCGCCCCCAGGGATGCCCAGACTGACGAGACCGTTGATTTACCAGCCCCAACGTCTCCGGTAAGGCCTACCACCAGCATAGGATGCTTCCTCCCCGCCCATATCTTCGGTCTCCTTGAATTCATCAGGAATCTCCCACAGGAATCGGGAGAAACCGTTCCTCTGTACCGTTCCGAAAAGAACCCTGCTTCTTGCCCCTGAAAGATAGAGCCTCTCCTCGGCCCTTGTCATACCCACGTAGCAGAGCCGGCGCTCCTCCTCGAGACTGTCAGGATCGTCCATGCATCGGTAGTGAGGGAATATGGCTTCCTCCAGACCTACAATGAATACCGCGGAGAACTCCAGTCCCTTGGCAGCGTGGAGGCTCATCAGGTTCACCGATTCCGTCTCTTCATCAACAAGGTCCATGTCGGTAACCAGGGCGACCTCTGCAAGCATCGTCTCGAGCCCCTCTGTCGAAGAGGTGACGGACAGGAGTTCCCTGACGTTGTCAACCCTCTCCCTCCACCCTTCGGGGTCCATCCTTATCAGTTCCCTTTCATAACCGGTTCCTTCCAGTATGTATTCTACGACGGAGGGGATCTCTCCGCTCCGTTTAATGATCTCGCCCATGTGGACTCCGAGCTCTATTGCTCCCTTGCCGGCCTTTCCGGGCAGACCGGCCCCGTCCTCGGACAGCTTCGCCCAGATCCCGGGTCCCTGCTCGCCGGAAGCTCTTATATACTCCTTGAGCTTGTCAATTGATTTTTTCCCCAGGCCCCGGGAGGGTATGTTACCTATCCTGTCCAGGGCTGCCTCATCAAGGGGGTTGACGGCCAGCCTCATGAAGGAGACGGCATCCTTGACCTCCCTCCTCTCGTAAAAGGCCGTTCCCCTTACTATCCTGTAGGGAATATCGTTCCGGAGGAACATCTCCTCGTAGAGCCGGCTCATGGCATTTATCCTGTAAAGTACGGCCATGTCGCCGAACCTGAAACCAAGCCCCCTGAGCTTCAGCACCTCCTCGGCAACGTAAGCCGCCTCGTCCCTCTCGCTGCCCGCCAGCAGGATCCGGATCTTATCGCCGCCGCTTCTCGAGGTCCAGAGCTTCTTCGGCTTTCTTCGGAAGTTGTTCCTGATGACTCCGTTCGCGCCTCCCAGAATGTTGGAGGTAGAACGGTAGTTCTGCTCCAGGACAAAGACCTTTGCATCGGGAAAATCCTTCTCGAAGTTCAGGATCATGTTCATATCGGCCCCGCGCCAGCCGTATATGGACTGATCAGGGTCGCCGACGACCATGATCCTGTTCCGGCCGGATGACAGGGCTTTCAGGAGAAGATACTGGGGGCGGTTGACGTCCTGGTATTCGTCGACCAGTATCCAGCCGAACCTGGCCTTCTCCCTCTCCAGCAGCTCCCGGTCCTTTAGCAGCAGGTGCAGTGGCAGCACGAGAAGGTCGTCGAAATCGACGGCGCCCTGCCTGGTCAGCCCCTTTTGGTATTCTTTAAAGACGGCGCCGGCGGGGAGATCCATCTCCACCGGCTGAAGACTTCGCGGATCCCCTTCGCTCTTTGCTTTTGAGATGCATTCCAATATCCACCCAGGCTCGTACTGCTTCTGGTCGATATTCAGCTCCTTCATCACAGCCTTCACCAGCGACCTTGAGTCCGACCTGTCAAAGACGGTTGACGCCCTCCGTCCCGTGATCCTCTCGAGATCTTTGTAGTTCCTTATCAGGAATCGCAGACCGTAGGAGTGGAAGGTTCCTATATCCAGGCCGGCAAGGTCGTTGTCCAGGAGCCGGGCGACCCTCTCCTGCATCTCCCGGGCGGCCTTGTTGGTGAAGGTGACGGCCATTATCGAACGGGGGTCGAGATCGTGCTCAGATACCAGCCATGCGAACTTGTGGGCGAGAACGCGGGTCTTGCCGCTTCCCGCCCCGGCCAGGACCAGCAGGGGCCCGGAACAGTAGCGAACAGCTTCGGCCTGGCTTTCGTTCAGGGACGCGATCAGGCTCTCACCGCCTTTCTCCTTCAAGATCTCTTCCCCCTGATCCAACGTTCCACCACTGCTATCCACTCCGGCACTCCCTCCCCCCTGAGGGCGGAGACCTCCAGCATCTGTGCTCTGGAGTTCAGATCCCTGACATCGCCCCAGAAAAGGTCCCTGTCAAAATCCAGGTGCTCCAGGAGGTCCACCTTCGTAAGGAGCACCGCGTCGGCCTGGGAAAAGAGATGGGGATACTTGAGGGGCTTATCGGGACCTTCTGGAACACTGCAGACGGCAACCTTGTGGTCTTCTCCAAGATCGAACTCCGCCGGGCATACCAGATTCCCAACGTTCTCGATGAAGACCACATCGATCCCATCCAGCTCGAGCTCTTCAAGGGCTTTGTCCACCAGGTGGGCCTCAAGGTGACAGCCTCCCCTTGTGTTGATCTGGACCACCGGGGTTCCGGTCCGGGCGATCCTTTCGGCATCCCTCGATGTGGCCACATCGCCTTCCAGCACTACCGACCTGAATGGTGCTCCTGTCAGGGTCGACTCCAGCAACGCCGTCTTGCCGGCCCCGGGCGACCCTATAAGATTGAGCATCAGTACTCCTCTTTGCGACAGGTCTTTCCTGATCCTGGCTGCGATCTTTTCGTCGGCGGCCATCACTGACTGCTGTATCACTATCCTTCGGGGCATGTTACTCCTCCACCTCCACCGATTCCAGATCCATTTCCATCCCGCTTTCGGTCTCCACTTCGCTTCCGCCGCACCCTGGACAGAGGAAGGTGGGACCTTCCCAGTTCTCCCCGCAGGAGAGGCAACGGCTCCTTACAGGCACCTCCAGGATCTCGAGTTCCGAGCCTTCCATGATCGTGCCCCTTGAGGCCACCGAAAAGGAAAAGACCATGACCTCGGGAATGACCTGCCTCATCTTGCCTATTTTCAGTGTGACTTTTGTGATCCTCTTCCAGCCCTTTCCCATGGCCAACTCCTCCAGGGATCCGACCACGGAACTCACCAGGGACAGTTCATGCATTTTCTGCCTCCTGCCCCAAGGGAGGGATATCGACGGAACTTTCGTAACAGAAAGATCCGTGACCGGGGCTGACGGTGGGTGACGTCAGTCTGTTCGCGCCATCGACACTCTGGTCCATTATGAAGATGCATTCTGACGAACCTTCGTCAGCGTGCACTCTGCCGACAAGCCTCCCGCGGGGAGAACGGATCTTTGCCATGTCCCCTTGGAAAAGACCCAGGCTTACTATCTTCGCCCGGGAAAGGCGGGCCAAGGGTGTCATGACCTTCTCGCACGACGTACCGTTCACCTGTCCATTGATGTAGTCTTTTTCGTGGACCGTTATCAGTCTTATCCCTCCATTGAACGTTTCGCTTGGGACGGGGGGCTCCAATCGAACGGGTGGGGCCGCGGGAGAGACCCCACCCGTAGGTTTGTCAGGTCTTTTCCTTATCTGGGGCCCTGATCACTCTTCAGGGATAAGGAGTCCGAAACCTCCGTCCTTTCTCCTGTAGACCACGTTCACATTGCCGTTCTCAGCGTTCCTGAACACAAAGAAGGTGTGGCCGAGAAGGTCCATCTGCATTGTCGCCTCCTCGGGAGACATCGGGCGGAAGGGAAATCTCTTGGTCTTGACTATTCCTTCCTTCTTCTCTTCCGGCTCCGAAAGCTCGTTGATGAAACCTTCGATCTCGAAGGAGACTTCGGCTGACTTCATCCTGGCCTTGTCCTTGAGGAAAGATTTGTGTTTCTTGATCTGGCGCTCGATACTTTTCAGGCACTTGTCGAAGGCCTTGCGAATATCCGGGGCGTAGTCCTCGCCCCTCATGATCACCCCGTTCACGTCAGCGGTTATCTCAACCACGTTCATGCCCCGATTGAAGCTTACCTCTACCTGGGTGTCTCGGATGCGGTCAAAGAATTTTTCAAGTTTGACGAGTTTCTTTTCCATATAGTCCTGAAGTTCATCCTGCAGTTCGGCATTTCGGGTAACAAACCGGACATCCATGGCTCATCCTCCAATCTCCTTTATCTTCGGGGAAATGACTGTCTTAAATTCTACCATCGAAGGAAGACCCATTCAATGAGTCTACCTGTTTAGCCCTTTAGCACTATACCCTTCATGCTCTCTTCTCCCGGCGCTGTAAAGGCCTATAATGACAGGAGTACACTCCCAAAAAGATCAGAGGAACGGAGATGGAAGAGAATGAAGATCTCAATGAGAGCATCGAAGATGGAACCTTCGGCGACCCTTGCCGTGGTCAACAAGGCAAAGGCCTTGAAGAGCCAGGGCAGACCGGTCATCTCTTTCGGTGCTGGTGAACCTGACTTCGACTCCCCCCGAGGGGCCGTAACTTACGCCGAGAGGGCGATCAGCGAGGGTCAGACCCACTACACCCAGTCCAGCGGGCTCCCCGAACTCCGTGAGGCAGTGGCATCCTATTACTCGGAGCGCTTCGGTCTTGACTGCCCCAAAGACCAGATCATCGTCGGTGCCGGTGCCAAACCTTTAATTTATGAGACCCTGGCCGCACTTGTAGACCCCGGCGACGAGGTGCTGATATTCTCGCCTGCCTGGGTTAGCTACGTGGAGCAGATCCGCCTCCTGGACGGGAGGGAGAAAATTGTCGACACCACTTCGACGGGCTGTGTCCCTCTTGCATCAAGGGTTGCCGAGGCGATAACTCCGGGAACAGTTGGCATGCTCGTTAACACCCCTAACAACCCTACCGGGGCGGTCTACGATGAAGAGACCCTTCGGGACATAGCAAAGCTCGCCGTGGAACACGACCTCTGGATCATCTTCGACGAGATCTACGAGAGGCTGGTTTACGGAACCTCGACCCATAGAAACATTGTATCCCTGGTCCCGGAGGTCATGGATCGCACCATACAGGTCAACGGCGTGAGCAAGGCTTTTGCAATGACCGGCTGGAGGATCGGTTACGCGCTGGCCCCAGAATGGCTCGCACCCAAAATAGGCGCTATCCAGGGACACCTTACCTCAAATGCCTGCTCCATAGCACAGTGGGCCTCCCTTGGAGCCCTGAGAGAGGCTGGACAGGATGTGGAAAGGATGAGGGAGGAGTTCTCCCGGCGACGGGATATCATGACCGGCCTTCTCAGGGAGATGCCTTTGATATCCTTCGAGGAACCCCGGGGGGCCTTCTACGTCTTTGTCAACGTCCTGGAGGCCCTCGGTGGTACCTCCGGAGGGAAGATCCTAGAAAACGACGGCACGTTCTGCGAGGCTCTCCTTGAAAGGGAGTTCGTTGCGGCAGTCCCCGGGACCGCTTTCCTGGCCCCTGGTTATATTCGGCTCAGCTACGCCAACTCCGAGGGGGAGATACGAGAGGGGATGTCCAGGCTGAAAAGATTCCTTCAAGGAATAGAGGCCAGATAAAAGAAGGGGGGCGCCGTCAAGGGCGCCCCCCTTCTACCTGGATCAGGGCCCCTCAGTCTTCCAGGATCTCTTTTTCCTTTTCTGCGGCGATCCCGTCTACCTTTTTAATGAACTCGTCGGTGGTTTTCTGGACCGTTTCGAGGTAGTCGTGCAGCGAGTCCTCGCTAAGGCTCCCATCCTTTTCCATCTTCTTGAGAGCATCGTTCGATTCTCGCCTCAGGTTCCTGATGGCGATCCTGGCATCCTCGGCAGACTTCTTGACCAGTTTTGAAAGCTCGATCCGCCTCTCGCCGGTCAGCTCCGGGATAATGAGCCTGATATTCTCGCCGTCGACCGACGGGTTGATACCGAGCGATGAAGCCTGTATCGCCTTCTCTGCCGCTTTCACGGCGTTTTTGTCCCAAAGGGTGATAAGTATCTGCCTGGCATCGGGCGTGGAAATGGAGCCCACCTGCGACATGGGGGTCGGGTTCCCGTAGTAGTCCACCTTGATGTCGCTCACCAGGGCAGGGTGAGCCCTTCCTGTCCTGATGCCCAGGAGCTCCTTCTTAAGGTGCTCCACGGCTTTATCCATCTTCTCTTTCATCTTCCTGATCTCCTGATCAGCCATTCTCATCACTCCTTTTCGAAATGAACGATGGTGCCGACCTGTTTGCCGCGGATCAGGATGTCCCGGAGGGTACCCTCCTTGAGGATGTTCGCCACAAGGATGGGGATCCGGTTCTCCATGCAGAGCGAAAAGGCGGCCGCATCCATGACCTTGAGCTGCTTCTGGAGCGCTTCAACATAGGTTATCCGGGGGAGCAGTCTTGCGTCGGGATTGTCCGCCGGGTCCTTATCATATATACCATCGACCTTTGTGGCCTTCAATAGACAATCGGCGGATATCTCTGCCGCTCTCAGTGCAGCTGCGGTATCGGTCGAGAAGAAGGGCGACCCCGTTCCGGCCGCAAAGATCACTATCCTTCCCTTCTCAAGGTGCCTGAGAGCCTTTCTCCTGATAAAGGGTTCGGCCAGTTCTCTCATCTCTATGGCCGTCTGAACCCTGGTGGGAACTCCAAGACGTTCCAGGACGCTCTGGAGGGCAAGCGAATTGATGACAGTTGCCAGCATCCCCATGTAATCGCCCTGGGTTCTGTCAAGGTAACCCTCTCCGGACTGGGCGCCCCTGAAAATATTACCTCCGCCGACTACCATGGCTATCTCCAGTCCGTTCTCCGTCAGGGAGGCTATCTCCCTGCAGATCTTGCTAATGGCGTTCATGTCCAGCCCGAAGGAGGAATCACCGGCCAGGACTTCTCCGGAAAGTTTAAGGAGGATCCTGTGATATGAGGCCATGAAGCGAACACCTCCTCTAAAATAAAAAGGCAAAAAAAGGGCGGGGTATCACCCCGCCCCTGACTGGGTTATTCACCTATTGAAAAACGCGCGAATCTCCTCACTACGATGTTCTCGCCCATCTTGGCTATCTCCTGGACCACGAGGTCCTTGATCTTCTTCTCGGGATCCCGGATGTACTTCTGCTCCATAAGGCAGCTCTCTTCAAAGAATTTGGCTATGCGCCCCTCGGCGATCTTGTCCACGATCTTTTCGGGCTTACCCTCGTCAAGGGCCTGCTGCCTGTAGATCTCCTTCTCCCTCTCAAGATCCCCCTGGGGGACTTCCTCGGTGGTCAAGTAAAGTGGAGCGGCTGCGGCGATCTGCATTGCGATCTCCTTGCCAAGCTCCTGGAATTCGTCGGTCCTTGCCACAAAATCGGTCTCGCAGTTGATCTCCACCAGGGTACCGATCTTCCCGTTGGTGTGTATGTAACTGAAGACCCTGCCCTCGGAAGCAGTCCTGCCTGCCTTCTTTGCTGCTTTGGCAAGGCCCTTCTCCCGGAGGTGATCCACGGCCTTCTCAATATCGTTGCAGCACTCCTCCAGGGCCTTGCGGCAATCAAGAACACCCGCCCCGGAGCGGTATCTGAGTTCCTTTACGGCATTCATGTCCACTGACATTACGAACTAGGCCTCCTTCCAGCCTTTTCTCTCCAAAAGTTCCTTGTCCACTATCACTTCTTCAACCGCGCCGTAGTTCTCATGGAGCTTCTCGGTTATCTCAAGCTTGGAGGGATCGACGGCCTCCTCCACATCGGGCTCGGAGTCCTCGGCACTCTCCCCGGAAACATTGTCGACACCCTGCCTTCCTTCGATGACGGCAGATGCCAGCAGGCCGATGATAAGCTTTATTGCCCTGATGGCGTCATCGTTTCCCGGGATCGGGTAGTCGATCAGGTCGGGGTCGCAGTTCGTGTCCACGATCCCCACGATGGGGATACCGAGCTTCCTCGCTTCAAGTACCGCGATATCCTCCCGCTTCGGATCTACGACGACAAGGGCGTCGGGAACATCTTTCATGTCCCTGATACCCAGCAGGTACTTCTCAAGCTTCGCCCGTTCCTTTTCAAAACCTGCGATCTCCTTCTTGGTCCACTTTGTCGACCCCTCGAGAAATTCGGGGGAGCCGAGCTCCACCATCCTTGCCACTCTCTTCTTGATCGTGGGGAAGTTGGTGAGAAGACCGCCCAGCCAGCGATGGGTTATGAAGAACTGTCCGCAGCGTACGGACTCATCCCTGATGGTCTCCTGGGCCTGCTTCTTGGTGCCCACGAAGAGAACGCTGCCCCCGCTCTTGGAGACCTCGCGGAGGAAGTCATAGGCCTTCTCGAGACCCTTGACGGTCTTCTGAAGGTCCACGATGTAGACGCCGTTCCTCTCGGTGAAGATATAGGGCTTCATTTTCGGGTTCCAGCGCCTGGTCTGGTGGCCGAAGTGCACCCCGCACTCCAGAAGCTGCTTCATGCTCACTACTGCCAATTCTTTCGCCTCCCGGTCTTTGGTTTTCCCTCCACGACCGTCATCCGCAAACGGGATCCGCATGCCGCCGGACACCTCCGCTTTCGTCAGATCGTGTGCGTGATAAGGGCCAACGGGGAGTATATCACAGTTGCCGATTGACCGGCAACAGTTTTTGGAATACCATATACCCGGTATACCTACTTATTACAAAAAAAAGAAGCAGGAGGAAGGGGAAATGGCAAAGATGTCCCTGATCGAACAGATCGACAACATGGCCCCCCAGCAAAAGGCAATGCTTAATCGGCTCAAGAGGGTCGAAGGCCAACTCCGGGGGATCCAGAGAATGATCATTGAGGAAAAGCCCTGCCAGGAGATCCTCCTGCAGCTTTCAGCCGCGAGAAAGGCCATGCAGAACGCATGCATCGAGATACTCAAGGGTTACGTCAAGAAGTGTCTCGCCGAGTCCGGGACGCCCGACATGGACGAACTGGAAAGGCTTATAGCCACCCTGATAGACATAGCCCCCATATCAAGCGCCAGGGAGGAAAATGCCTAGGAAGACTTCCCCTTAGGGCAGGACCAGCCCGAGTATCTCTCCGGCGTTGACGCTCTTTCCGCTGGTTGAATCTGTCAGTGAGCTCCCTGAACGGATCCACACTATCCAGCAGGCAAGAACCTTCTCTTCACGGGCCATTACGTGGGATGAAACTGCAAGGGATCTCCAGCCTTCCCTTCCTTCGGACAAGGCAGCGCTCTCGGCGATCGCTGCCGCTCTTTTGCGGGAAATATTCACGGGAAGCCTGACCCCTTCGGGTTCGGATCCGGTCACCTTTGGGGTTTCCTTCCCGTGAAGGGTCTGCGGTCTTCCCCCGACGGCATCCACGACGACCGTAACAGTCCCGTAGGTCGGCCGCGAAAGAAGACCTGTCCGGAAGACCTCGACAGGGACCAGGTAGACAGGCTGCAGGATCAGCTCTGCACCTGCCTGCCACTTTATGGCCGGTTCGATGCACCCTTTGAAATCTTGGTTATTCTCCATACCCATGCCTCCAGGATGAAGCGATCCCCTGCAGGGGATCCAGTTTGCCTGCGGCACCCGGATGACCGTATACCGTTGCTCCCTTCCGGGCCTGGCGGGGTTTTACGGCCTTCCGTCGCACAGGGCTGGAACCCCTGCAGAGGATCGTTGATCTGATGTCACCCTTTGGCTCGGCGTTCCACGGGACCATCATTGATCCTGTCTCACCGCCATGACGGCCTGAACAAAAAAAACAGCCGGCCCTCATATCAGAATATAGGGTCAGGTGGAACCCTTCACCGTCGAAAGTGCCGAAGAAGGTCGGATAAGTGGGATTATAGCCCACATCCCTTACGTATACCAGCGGCAGCTTCGAACGCCCGCCACGCCACTGCCCCTGAAGCACAAGGCGACGGCTGCGGTGTCCACTGCCGCAGAATGAACATCCCGACCCGGGTCTGTCAGGTGATACCCGATCTCCGGAAATTTTAGATCCAAAGCAAGAAGCGGCTCCCCTGACATGGTATCCCTGAATATCTGGACAGAGACCTCCTCGTTGCGATCAGCGGTGAAGAAAGCCACACCTTTCATGTTCTCTTCCTGATCCGGCCGAAACCTGGCGACAGCCCAAGGATCCTCGCCTTCAAAACCGTTAAGAAGGTAGCTGAACTCTCCCAGGTCGATAATGGACCTTTCATCAATTTTCTCCTCTTCAAAGATCCTTGAAAGGGCACCAGGACGGGTCTGTTACTCCGAGGCGTGCCGGAGGCCGCTCCCCCGATCCGGGACCAGTCCGGAGACAAGGGGCTTCAGGTGGACCAGGTCATCGCAAGCGACCCACAAGAATCCTTCCCCGTGAAAAGAATACCCCACGGGATCCTTCACCATCCAGGCGCCGAACGCCTTTTAGCCTTTAACGGACAGGCGCCTGTGGTCATCCCATTCGACAACGGCTACGCAATGTGTATAGAGGACCGTGCACAACCCCTCTGTAAGGAAGAATCTTCCGTCGGGAAATATGCGGTATCCGGCTCCTTGCGTTATATCGTCTGTTTGCTTCGTAGCCTTTTCCCAAACTTTAACGTTTCAAACACGGCAAGGTACGAGGCCGTCGCTCCCAGTACATACAACCAGTCGGTCAGGTCCGGACCGCTGAAGGCAAGAAAATCGCTTATTCCCGGACCGTATATTCCGAAAAGGACCGTAAAGATGGACAGGGCTATCGAACCCAGGAGGATCCTGTTGCTAAGAATGTTCCTGCTGAAAAAGCTTATGGTCTCGTATCTGCGGGAGAGTATGTTTACGAACTGGCAGAATACGATCGTAAGAAAGGTTATCGCTGTCGCCCTTCCGAACAGGGGAGACCCCATCATGTCGGGAGAGATCAGGACACCTTGCCTTGACATGAACAGCCCGAAATTCAGAAAGGCCAGCAGGCCGATGACGGACCCCAGGAAGAGCACCTCCAGGGAGCTCCAGATATCCAGAATATGAGTGTTCCTGTCCCGCGGAGGCATCTGCATGATGTTGTCTCCGGGCGGATCGAACGTGAGAGCGGTAAGGGGCATTATCTC
>JAAYDT010000042.1 GCA_012729145.1 Synergistaceae bacterium
ACCTGCCAACGCTTTTTTTCGTAATGGCGGCGGTCATCTTGATCCTGGCAGGAACCCACGTCATGGTCTTCCTGGCCTATCCAGAGATGCCCGGTGTAAAACTGTGCGCTTTGGGTAATTTTCTTTTTGCGTTGCCGATTTTCGCCCTTTTCTTGCTCCCCTCCGGATCTGTCCCCGCCTTTTCTGTCCTCTTTAACACACTGATGACATCAGGCTTCCTTCTGATCTACCTTGGTATACGGGAATATACAGGAAATGGGGTGCAAAGAGGGCGACTCCTCCTGACTCTGGCAGTTTTTTCCGGAACTTATGCCCTTTTCTTGTCGTCTATCCCCTGGGCTTTCAGAACTGTGGCCGGGTTGTTTACACTAGGGGTCTTCTCTTTCATGACGGCTTGGGAAGCATGCGACGGATTCAGGAGGATCCGAACAGCGAGGTTGGTCTTTGCAGGCATTTTTTGCCTGCACGGAGTCTTTCTCCTCGCCTTCGCAGGCGCAGGCCTCGATCTTGCCCTTTCCGGAAAGGGCGCCCTGGGGCAGAACCCGGGAACTCTGGGGATCGTCATCATCGAAGGTACTCTTGCCGCCCTAGCGGTAAATCTTTCCTATATCTTGCTTATTACAGACCTTCTCTCCTCCCGGCTTGCAAGAAAAGCCGAGACAGACTATCTGACAGGCGTCTACAACCGCGGCGGGATCATCCAGATGGGGGAGGCAATGGGACAGGAACCCCTTTCAATCATCATTGCCGACCTGGATCTTTTCAAAAAACTCAACGACAAGTACGGGCACGCCGCAGGCGACAAGGTCCTCAGAAACTTTGCTGACACGGTTGAGAAAAACCTCAGGCCATGGGATGCTCTTGGACGTTTCGGAGGGGAGGAATTCCTGATCCTTCTGCCCCGGCTGGGAGCAGAAAGAGCCTCTCGCATCGCTGAAAGGCTGCGTTGGGAAATTGAAAAGACCGAAATTCCCTGGGAGAGTCAGCCCATCACCTACACCGTGAGCATGGGGATAAGCTCCCGGGGTGAAAACGAAACGAAGGACCTGAACAGGCTTATCGCTGAAGCCGACGAGGCGCTTTATACCGCGAAGAGCCTGGGAAGGAACAGGGTGGTCTGGTTCGATTCCGGGCAGATGACCATCGTCAGGGCCAGCGAACCGCTTCCCGGTCGAGAGGCCTGAAGACCAAGTGGCGGCTCGTCTGCAGTGATAATCGACAGAGCGCCTACGGAAGTGCCTTTATGATCTCCAGCACGAACAGTTGACCCGCGACGGCGATCTCCCCGGCCTTTTGCATATCCCAGGCCACCCCGGCGGTCTGGTTGCTGGAAATGACCCTCACGGCCAGGAAGGGAACATTGTAGTGGGCAGCTATACCAGCTGATGCGGCCGATTCCATCTCTTCCGCCATGGCGCCTTCTGTCCGGTGCCAGTGGTCCAGGTAGTCCTGCTCCTTCGACCAGCGATCGCAGGAAAAGAGGGTCCCCTTCACAACACGGCCTTTATCGTAGTCCTGCCCCTTGGAAAGGGCCACTCCCAGGAGGGCGCCGTCGCTTTGGAAAACGGTGCGATGAAACTCCTCGCTTATGGACCACTCTGTTACATCGAGGCCCTCTCCCCGGTCCCTGTACTCCACAACTACGGAAGCCGCATTGACGACCCTTTCACCCAGGACGATATCCCACAGATCAAGGTCAGGCGCATAGCCTCCGGCCGTGCCCTGGTTGATGATACACGCAGGCAAGAACTCCCTTATGGCCAGAAGCGTTGCTGCAGCAGCGTTGATGGAACCTGTACCCGTCCTTGAAACAACTACATCCCTGTCAGCGACCCTTCCGCGCCAGAAGGTCCACCCGTCGATGACGATCTCCTCCGGGTCGGCCAGGCTCTTCACAAGGGTCGAAACTTCCATCTCCAGCGCGCCCTGGACCAGTACCGGTCCAGTCCCGGCAAAAAGGGGCACGGAACACAGCAGACAGAGGCAAATGGCAAAGAAAAACACTCTTGCAGAACGCACCACGATCATCCTCCTGATGTGAGATCAACAAGCTCAAGGATAAGGCAAAGAAGGCACCGGAAGGGATTCAGGCAGGGATGGGTCCAGATCATTCCCCCCGATCTCCCCTTCAGATCATTTGTCCCGGGAAGTCAAAAGGACCCACTTATATTTTATTCCATGAAGACATCCATATACGGTTTAAAAACAAAAATTCTATTCCTCCTCTTCCCTGTGGTTTCCTCCAATATCCCCAATACTTCAAGCTCTTTACCCAGATTGTTCGCAGAACTGTAGGAAAGACCAGTGATGCTACAGATTTGTCGGACCGTTACGAATGGTTCGTTAAATAAGGTTTCCAGTAACTTAAGTGCCTTCCCGGAATTTTTACCAAGGTTTTCCTGGATCTTTTCCCTAAATTCTTCCCGGAGCCGGACGATGCGCTTCGCCGTTCCGGTGGCTTCCTCTGCTACTTCAGCAACACCTTTAAGGAAAAAGAAAAGCCAGCTCTCCCAATCTCCTTCATCGCGGATCTGTTGAAGAAGATCATAATATTGAGATCTATACTTCTTGAAATAATGAGACAGATACAGGAGGGGGCGACGGAGGATCCCTTTTTGGCAAAGGAAGAAGGTTATCAGCAGGCGCCCCATACGACCATTCCCATCAAGGAAGGGGTGGATCGTTTCGAATTGTGCATGGATCAGTCCTGCTTTGATCAAGTGAGGCATCTCGAAATCTTTGTGAATGAATTTCTCCAGTTCTCCAATTGCCTGTCTCATCTCAAATGGAGGAGGAGGCACAAAAGCAGCATCTTGTAACAGGCTTCCCTGCTCCCCTATCCAATTCTGAGATCTCCTGAACTGGCCGGGATTCCTCTCTGAACCTCTGACCCCGCTAAGCAATTGCCCATGTATCTCTTCTATCAACCTCAACGACAAGGGCAATTCCACAACACGGTCCAGTCCATAATTTAGAGCCATAACATAATTCGAAACTTCTTTTACATCCCGGGCCTTCCCTTCCTTCGCTTTGGCTTCATATTCGAGCAGATCAATCAAAGATGCCTGCGTCCCTTCGATCTGACTCGAAAGAACTGCTTCCTTTCTGACATACATGAGTACGAAAAGATCCGGATTTGGCAATACTTCCGTTGAGCCGTCAAGACGGCCGAGGGCCAGTTCTGCTTTGGAAAGGGCCTGGATCAGCTTTGGCGTCATTCCAACAGGGGGGTCTGGGGGCAGGGGATTCGGGAGAAAGGCTTTATAACCTGAAGGTTGCAAAATATACCTTCCGGCTCGATTTGTCACGTTGGACATATTATTGCCTCCGATAATATGGAATTAAACATAGACTTATATTATTGCAAAACGCCATTTTTTGAAATAAGAGAGTCAAGAGAAAGGTCTTTTTGCAACCAAGAATAATAACGGGTAGAAATAGATTAATAAAAAATGAAGAAAGAAACACGCTCTGAAAAACCCCTACAGAACAAAGCCCCAGGGGCAGACCTGCACTTTTTGCTATTTCAGATATTGCTTGCCTGCTGGACCCTTTCCCCAAATGCTTAACCTTTCCTGTTATGTTCCCATAATTACCAACAGTCATGGCCTCTGGCAAATATAGATCCCGGTCATCCTTGCCGACTGGGAAAGATCTGCCTCCCATTTCTCCAATCTTGACCATTCAGTCAAAATACAGGCCTTCCTCCTACTATGCACGCCCCATAAGCGCGAACACGCCCCAGCCCATGTATTCACGGGTGTACCTGGCGTAGCGTTCGGGTTCCGAGGTTAGTTGGGCTCGAACCTCTTTCGCCAGTTCATCGTCGGGATTCGCTTCGAGCCATCGGCGCATGGTGA
>JAAYDT010000043.1 GCA_012729145.1 Synergistaceae bacterium
CCGGAAGGTTCGATATGGACAGCAGATCCTTCTCTTTCACGGGGTTGACCACTCTGACCAGGAAGTCGAATCGCCACTCCTTTTCGAAGTGTCTCTCCATGAGGTCGAACATGGAATCCCTGGCAAAAATTGAGATAACTATCATCCCTACGGCAAGGAGGAGCCCCAGGATCGTGACGGTCGACCGGAATCTGTTCCTGAACATGGAGCGCAGGCTCATACGCCAGCTCAGTCCCAGGTGTTCCATTAGTCCAGGGATATTCTCGATCATACTCGGGCGGAAGGATCGTGGAGTGGCCGGTCTCATGGCCTCTGCGGGGCTTACCGCCAGCACTCCCCTCGCGGCCCAGACACCGGCCAGGGTCCCTACGACGAGGGTTGTCCCGAAAACCAGTCCCGCCGCCCTGAAGTGGAGAGCTTCCTCCAGGCGTGGCAGGTTGAAGAACATCATGTATAGCTTGGTCATCAGACCTGCAAAGAAATAGCCAAGACCGGTTCCGGCCACCGCACCTGCAGAGGCGGCCGAAAGGGCGTACCCTCCGTAAAGGGCCAGAAGTGAAACGTTGCCGTACCCCACTGCCTTCATTATTCCTATCTGGCCCCTCTGGACCTGTACCATCCTCCCGATAAAGACGAACTGCATCAGAACCGCTATACCCAGGAATATCGTGGGGAGGAACCTTGCGAAAGCCTTAAGCTGGTTGAGCTCCCCTCTGAGAATAGCCTCGCTGATCTGGTCCTTCTGTTCGTAGTCGGCCAGGCTGCCATAGGGTTCAAGGATGTTCCTGATCTCCCTTGCTACTCCAACTCTGTCCGCTCCGGGGATGAAACGGACCAGTACCTGGTTGACAGAACCTTTCTCGCCCAATATCTGCTGTAACTGGTTCTGGGGCAGGACTGCCACACCGAAGGAGGATGGGTCTTCAAGCATGGACGCGGCGTCCTTCACTGCGTAGACGAAATCGGGACCCGCCGCCGTTCCTGTTATGGTAAGGGTCTTCCTTCTCCCCTCGGCTGCTATGTCTATAGTATCTCCCTGCCTGAAACCATGGGCCTCGGCGAACTGCCTGTTCACCAGGATCTCCACCGCCCCGCCCTCGGGGTACTTCTCGGCCATCCTGCCCGAGAGGACTTTGACCCTGTTAAGTTCCTGGCGGTCGGGCAGCGGATAACCAAGGAGTCGGATCGTGGTCCTTTCATCCTCGTTATTTATTACCGGCACGTCCTTCTGGATCCTCACAGAGGCCCGGAGGACCCCTGGGACTGCCTCCACGCGCGAAAGCACCCCCTCGGGAGCCCTGACGACGTGGAAGAAGTGATCTGCAAAGTCCGTCTCCCGGTAGAAGGAATCCCTGGACCTTATCAGGTTGTCAGACATGGCGGTCATTGTCACGAAAGCCATTACTCCCGTGGCGATGACCACTGCCGATGCGATGAACTGACCCAGGGTCGAGCCTATGGTTCTGAGAAGTTTTCTGGCCAGGACCGGCATCACCAGGAGATCCTCTCCGGCGGAAGTGGTTCCTCGTTGTATGTTTCCTCAACGATCCTGCCGCTGCTCATCCTGACAACCCGGCGGGCCATATCAGCTATGGAAGCGTTGTGGGTAACTATCACCACGGTGGTCCCGAACTTCCTGTTTATCTCTTCCAGCTGTGCAAGGATCAGCCTTCCTGTGGACGCGTCGAGAGAGCCTGTCGGCTCGTCGCAGAGCAATAGCAGCGGGTTCTTCACAAGGGCCCTGGCTATAGCGACGCGCTGCTGTTCGCCGCCGCTCATCTGGGAGGGGAAGTGGTCAATCCTGTCGGACATGCCTACACCGTCAAGCACGTCTTCGGTGGGGAAAGGGGAGTCAACGAGTTCCGCGGCGATGTCGACGTTCTCCCTGGCTGTCAGATCGGGGATCAGGTTGAAGAACTGGAATACGAAACCCACCACGTTACGTCGGTAGAGGGTAAGCTGCCTGTCACTGGCGGCGGAGAGGTTCTCATCCCTGAACCAGACGTCCCCGCCAGAGGGGACGTCCATCCCGCCAAGCAGGTTGAGGAGTGTGCTCTTGCCGGATCCGCTGGGGCCCAGGATGACAACCAGTTCCCCCTCGGGGATCGAGAGCGATGATTCCCTGAGAGCCTCCACTTTTACTTCACCCATGTCATAGGTCTTGAAAACCCTGTCGAGCCTCCAGGTCGGCCCCTTTTCCTGCATGAAAAATACCCCCCGGATGCTGTGAAGTATACGTTCTGTCGTCTAA
>JAAYDT010000044.1 GCA_012729145.1 Synergistaceae bacterium
ACAACAAGACCAGAAACAACAAGACCAGAAACAACAGGGGGCGGCGGGAGCCGCTCCCTGTCCGGATCTGTTCGTAGATCCCCAGCTTAAAAAACGAAAAACAGAGAGAAAAACAGCTATTATCAGAAATATTTCCCAGAATCCGGCAAAGAACACTAACCTTTCCTGACCAAATAATTTGACCTTTACTGACGAAAATTGCTATCCTTCCTTCGAAAACAACTGACAAGGAGGGGGTTTTTCATGAGACAGATGGTCCCGTTCGGTAGAGGCACAAGCATATTCGATGAGATGGACGATGTTTTCAGGGGTTTCTCGGATGCCATCAGGCCTATGACCCGGAGATACGTTCCCGTCGATATGTACGAGGAGAACAACGAGGTCGTGGTGAACATCGATGCTCCCGGTTTTGACCCTTCACAGATCGAGATCAAGACTTTCTCCGACAGGGTGAACGTTCGTTCCAATGTCGAGGAGAGCTCCGAGGGTGAGAATGACGGCAGGACCTGGTACATGAGAAGGGGCAACAGGACCATGAACCTCAGCTTGACCCTTCCGACCGAGGTCGACCCCGAAAGTGCTCAGGCCAGCTTCAAAAACGGCGTGATCACCGTCAGGCTTCCCAAGAGCAGGGCCGTCCAGGGGCGGGTTCTGGAACTCAGGCAAGAGTAACTGGAACCCTTTTTGTCGGGATCCTTGACATCTCCATAGGTTAAGATAAAGGGGCGGCGGCTTTCCCGCCGCCCCTTTATTAATGAGTGCAGATCACAGGCACCGACAAAGGTTTAAACTCATCTCAAGGAGGTCCAATCAATGCCCGATAAAGAGACCTACCAATTCCAGGCCGAGGCGAGACAGCTTCTGGACCTGATGATCCACTCAGTCTACTCCAACCGCGACATCTTCCTCAGGGAACTTGTCTCCAACGCATCGGACGCACTGGACAAACTCCGCTTCGAAGCGCTGACCGATGAGAACCTCGCCCCCCTTGCCGAAGACCTTCACATTATTATCGAGACTGACCCCGGAGCCGGCACCCTGACCATCTCCGACAACGGGATCGGGATGAACCGGTCGGAACTGGTGGATTTCATTGGCACCATAGCCCGTTCCGGCACGAAGGAGTATGTCAGGGTCCTTCGCGAAAGGGGTGAAGGTTCATTCCCCGAGGAGCTGATCGGTCAGTTCGGGATAGGCTTCTACTCCTCTTTCATGGTGGCCGAAAGGGTCAGCCTGGTCACTCGCCGGGCCGACGAAGGAACGGCCTGGAAGTGGGAGTCCCCCGGCGACGGGACCTACACACTCGAGGAGGTTTCACGGGAGGGCCAGGGGACCACCATTACCCTCTTCCTCAAGAAGATCAATGGGGATGAGACCTCAAGGGACTACTCAGATCCTTCGGTGGTAAGGGAGATAATTCGTCGCTACTCCGACTTTGTGGCCTGGCCCATACGTATGAAGTCCGCGGACGGGTCCCTGGAGAACCTCAACTCCATGAAAGCCATCTGGACCAGGCCGGAGGGGGAGGTCAGCGAGGAGGAGTACGAAGAATTCTACAGACACATTTCTCACGACTGGAACAAACCGGCCAGGAGGATCTTCTTCAAGGCCGAGGGCGGGATGGAGTTCCGGGCGCTGCTTTTCATTCCCTCCAAGGCACCCCTGGGTATCTTCATAAGGGATGTCTTCAGGGGGATCCAGCTCTACATCCGCCGGGTCTTCATAATGGACGACTGCCGGGAGCTTATTCCCGAATACCTAAGGTTCCTCAAGGGGTTGGTGGATTCCGAGGACCTCCCCCTGAACATATCAAGGGAGATGCTTCAGCAGAGCCCCCAGGTAGAGACCATAAGGAAGAGCGTGGCAAGAAAGGTCCTGGACAGCCTGTCGGGAATGCTGAAGGAGGACCGGGAAACCTACCATTCCTTCTGGAAAGAGTACGGCAAGGTACTAAAAGAAGGGATCTTCTCTGACAGCAGGAACCGGGACAGGATCCTGGAGATATCACTTTTCGACACCACAGGCACCGACGGGCCCGTGACCCTCGACGAGTACCTTGCCAGAATGCCCGAGGGTCAGGACTCCATTTACTACGTCACGGCGCCCAGCCTGACGGTGGGGAGGAACGCCCCGCACCTGGAATCCTTCACAGAAAGAGGTCACGAGGTCCTGGTGCTTTCGGACCCCGTGGACGAGATCTGGTCGCCGGTGGTCTTGGAATACAAGGGAAAGAAGTTCTCCTCCGTTTCGAAGGGAGCGGTCCAACCTCCTTCGAAGGGGGGACCGGAAGCAGATGTCAAAGTTGCTCCGCCCGAAGACCTGGAGTCCCTGCTCAAGGACCTTGGCGATGTCCTCTCGGATGATGTAAAGGACGTGAGGGTATCGGAGCGTCTCAGGACATCTCCGTCCTGTCTAGTGGGAGAGGCCTTTGACCTTACTCCGCAGATGGAAGCTTTTTTGAGGGCGGCGGGTCAGGATGTTCCGAAAGTGAAGAGGAGCCTTGAGATCAACCCCTCTCACCCACTGGTGGAAAAGCTGGAAAAGATACACCAGGAAGATCCCTCTGACCCGAGAGTTTCAAGGTTCGCCAGGGTCCTTTACGGTCTTGCCGCCCTCTCCGAAGGAGGAAGCCTGGTCGACCCCGCTGCATTCAGTAGAGAGGTCGCCGAACTGCTTGCGGAGCCGCTATAATTGATTGACCATGACGTTGCGGCCATGTAATTCATGATCTCAGGGGGGGTGGACTCCGTGTCCAGGGCGTTCGTGGATGAGGACAGCGAGGCCCGTCTCAACCGGGAGAGACTTGAACGTGAGAGAAAGCTCCGCGACTGGCTGGCCATCCAGGAGAAGAAGCTCGCATTCCTGGAGTCGGACCCCAAGGCGGAGGCTATGGACCAGGAGCTGAGGGAACAGTGGCTGCGGGAGACCTGTGAAGATATCGAACGTACCCGTAAGATGCTAGAGGAGTTCTCCCGGGAAGGCGAGGAGCAGTCTCAGGCCTGGGGGCACCGCTGATGCTCATCATCGTCCGCCTGATAAGGTTCATCTTCCCGCTGGTAGTGGCGTTTCTGCTCTTCAGGGTCCTTTCTCCGGTATTCTACCGCTGGATGGCCCAGGGAAGGCCCTTCGAAGAGAGCCGTCGAAGTTCGTCTCCACCCCCCCCGGGAGGAAGATCTTTCAGGGATCCTTACGAGATCCTCG
This sequence comes from Synergistaceae bacterium, assembly GCA_012729145.1. Classification (GTDB taxonomy): domain Bacteria; phylum Synergistota; class Synergistia; order Synergistales; family Thermovirgaceae; genus 58-81. The sequence goes on from JAAYDT010000044.1 coordinate 3,202, forward strand.
GGTGTTCACCCCGGGACAGCGACGAAAAGATAAGAAAGGCCTACCGGAAACTGGTCGCAAAGTACCACCCCGACAAGTTCATTGGTCTTGAACTGGACAAGGAGTTCATCGACCTTGCTGCAAGGAGGTTCCAGGAGATCCAGGAGGCCTATGAACAGATAAGGCGATCAAGGGGTTTCGCCTGAGGTGTCGTATCACTTCAGTTCCCCTTCAAGAGAGGAGAGTTGAGACAATGGGAAAGAAGATATTGATAGTTGCGATGCTTCTGGCAGTCGTTGCCTTTACGGGCTACAGGGTAGTGGCCTCCCCGTCTGGAGAGGGCCTGCGGATGTCTCCCGAGGCACGGGCCGAGATCGCCGAGATGGGCGACGAGGCGACCCTTGCCCCTGAGATTCTTTCAAGCGGCTGAGCAAGCGTGCTTGCCGCCACGGTCCGTGGCGGCGCCCCTGGGTCAACATCGAACTACAGGCTTGTCGAAGGGGATGGGGTCCTCCTCTGGGTGGATCGCTCCCTCCTTTTCAGGGGTGAAGGCATAGATCTGGATGTGGGTTTCGCAGGCGAAAGGAAGGTCGTATACGCAACAAACCACACCCCCTGAGGGTCTGATCCCGGGAGGGAAATGGGATGGCAGGGAAGAAGTCCAGGAGGGTCCCCGTCGACGGTTCTGCCGAGAAGGTGGCCAATACAGTCCTGGGGGATCTCCTGAGAGAACATGGCCTGGCGGGGGCCGAAGCCGGGTCTTGCGAAAATGCTGCTTCACCAGGCACGGACAAGAATGTCGTAAAGCGAGAGATTTCCCCCGACCTTGCCGGAGTGGGGAAGATCGTTCTCAGGGTCCAGCGTAAGGGTCGGGGCGGCAAGACCGTTACCGTCCTCTCCACCCCCGGCGGAGGACTTGTTCCCGCCTCTCTGGAGCCGCTGGCAAAGGATATCCGCAAGGCCCTCGGATGCGGAGCCAGAGTAGAGGACGGCACTGTGGTCATCCAGGGGGAGAACTCCGAGCGCGCTGAAAAGTGGCTCCGACAAAGGGGGGCCAGGCAGGTTGTCAGAGGTTCCTGAACATCTGGAGGTCAGGTCTATGGACTGGTACGTCCGTTCCCAGACCGGCTGGGGTCTAAGATGGATACTGCTCGGGGCCTTCGGGGTCCTCTTCTACAGGGCCAGACTAAGGGCCGGATCCTGGGGTTCCATACCCGATTCCCCTGAGTTCTGGCCCCTCTTCCTGGCGGCTCTGGTCCTTTGCCTGGCGATCGTTGTCTTCACCTCCATGACGGTGACGGTAAGGGATATGGAGATTGAAGTATCCATGGGGATGGACCTGTTCCGCAAGAAGATCCCGATCTCGGGGATATCTTCCGTGGAAGAGGTGAATATTCCCTGGCACTCCGTGGGGATCAAGAGGATATCCGGTGGCTGGCTCTTCAGCGTGGCCATCTCAGGCGGAGTGGACCTCGTCATGAAAAACGGCGGACGGTTCATCATCGGCTGCCACGACCCGGTCGGACTGAAGGCCGCCATAGTCGACAGGATGGTCAGTTCTCCCCGGAAAGAGTGACCTTGCGACCTTCGGCGAAGGATGCTATCGTTTCCCCCTGCATCCTCAGGATGAAGACCTCGTCGTGTTTCATGGCTCCTATCCTTTCGTAGAACTCAAGTGCCGGGGCGTTGTCTTTCATGCACCACCACTCGAACCTTCCGCAGTCCCTCTCTACGGCCAGTCTGGCCAGCCATCGGAGCATTGCCGTACCCAGACCTTTCCCCCGCCACTGGGGGCTTATGTAAAGGTCGTCCAGGTGAAGACCTCTCTTGCCCAGTATGGTCGAGAAGGTGTGGTAGAAGACGGCAAAGCCCACGGGTTCCCCATCCACCATCGCCACGGCGGTCTCTGCCGCAGGGGCATCCCCAAAGAGGGTCTTCATCAATCCCCTCTCCGTGGCGGTCACCCGATTCCCTATCCCTTCATACTCCGCCAGCTCCTTTATAAAACGCAGGATCACAGGCACATCTCGGGGCTCTCCCGTTCTTATCGTCAAACGCTCAAAAGATTTATCATTCTTTTTCTCCAACGACCATACCTCCTCAGACTGAAGGGGGGTGATAAGATCCGCCCATCAGTTCGCTTATGATAATACAATAGTTGCGAGGAGAAAGTTTTGCCGGGGATCAGCAATAAAAAGGGTTGAAACCGTTGATCAAACCTGACCTTTGGAGGTCCAAAGAATGAAGTTCTGCTACTTCGACGAGAGCGGAATGGGGGACGAGCCGGTCCTGGTCGTTGCGGGAATTGACGTGGATGCCAGCCGCATGCGGTCCACAAGGAAGGACTGGGCCGACTTCCTGGAGTCTCTTTCCGGGAGGACGGGACGGCCCATTTCCGAATTCCACACCAGGAATTTCTACAGGGGCAACAGGCTTTCCAGGACCATCGACGGCACAGAGCGGGCAGAGGTGATCTCGGCTATCCTGGACTGGCTCTCATCCCGCCGCCACAGGATCACTTTCAGCGCAGTTCTCAAGAGCCGCTTTGAAAAGATGAGGCCCGATAACAGGCTGAAAGAACTTGGCACGCCGTGGAGCGCCGCCGCATTCCACTGCGTGCTGACCCTTCAGAAAGCGCACCAGGGTCTCAAGGGCTCCCGCAGGCAGACAGTACTGGTCTTCGACAGAGAGGTCGCCGAGGAGGATCGTTTCAGCGTGCTTATCAAGGAGCCTCCCGAGTGGTCGGGAGCCTGTTACGGTCTCAGCCCGGGTTCATCGCCGCTGGACACCCTTTTGGAGGCGCCTCTCTTCGCAGATTCAAGGCTCGTTCTCCTTATCCAGGTGGCGGATATGGTGGCCTACCTGTTGCGTTTCCACGCCGAACTGGAGGAGGGTCTTTCCGGGGAGAGCTACCCGGGTGAAAGGGAGCAGATCAGCGAATGGGCCGTCAGGATCTTCGGTATGTCCCTTCCCGGGAAATTCCGCTACCCGGACAGGTGCCCCGACGGGGACTGCTCCCTCTTCTGGGAACTGGCCCCGGAAACGTTGAGAAGGTAAAAGAAGGTGAAAAAAGAAGGTGTCAGACCTACACTTTTTACAAAAAGGGTTTTCCAGGACTTTCCGGTTTTTATCCTGTCTTCTTTGGGAAATCCCGAGCAATCTACAGAGAGGGTAAACAGGATTTGTCAAAAGTGTACGGGGTGACACCTGTTAAGGAGGAGGAATTCGTTTTGAGTGGACGTCCGAATATTGCCGTGATCTGCCCCCCCGACGAGGAGACGGATCATCTGCACCTGTATGAAAAAATTCTTGGAGACATCGCTGACATCCATTTTCTGAGCGGGGCTCAACCGCAGGAACGCGAAGAAGTGCTTGCCAAATCGGATGTTGTCGTCTCAGCCAGTTGCGCGCCTTCGGAGATCTCACCATCGGAGATAGCTTTGCTGAAGCCCGGGGGATTGCTTCAGCTTCTTTATTCCGGGGCTGACAACGTTCCGTTCGATCTGGTCCCGGAGAATGTAATGATCGCCTCCAACGCAGGGGTTTTTGCCGTACCTATTGCCGAGCACGTTCTTGCGATGGTGCTTTGTCTGTTGAAAAGGATCGTCCCGAGATACGAGGAACTAAAGAAAGGAGTCTTTGACCGAAAGCAACAGAACAGGATTCTCAGGGGGAAGACCTGCGGGATCCTTGGATTCGGAGGCAACGGCAGGGCGATAGCGAGAATAATGAGATCTGCAGGAGTAAAGGTCATTGCAATAAACAGGAGTGGCAAGACCGGAGAGCCAGTCGACGAAATATGGGATAACAGCAGATTAGATGACCTCTTGCGTTTATCCGATGTTCTTGTGCTTACGACCCCCTTGACAGAGTCTACGAGGGGTCTCATAGGGGATAGGGAACTGTCTCTCATGCCTTCGGACGCGATCCTGGTGAATGTGGCAAGGGGAGCAGTGGTGGATCAGGGGGCACTTTACAGTCACCTTGTTTCCCATCCGGGTTTTTGCGCGGCCATTGATACCTGGTGGTCAGAGCCGGATGCCCACGGTCAATTCAGGCTTGAGTTCCCTTTCTTTGGATTGCCTAACTTTCTGGGTTCTCCTCACGTTGCTGACAATGTCCCGGGGACGATGTCCCTGGCTGTCACGTCGGCACTCGAGAATGTCAGGGGATATCTCGAAGGCGGAAAACTGAAGGGGCTGCTTGACAGGACCGATTACCAATAGTGTCGCAAGGCCGGCTTAATCTGTTCCCCGTTCACGGCCTTTTCTCCTTTTCTGCCTTGTACCATTCCTGAAGTTCGGAGATCTTCCCGGGAATAGTGCTTTTGTCGATCGTACCGTCGTAAGGGAAAGTAGCCGCGACTTTCCCAAGGTAGTAGGGGTGCCGGCTGATAGGAAAGAACGGTCCCCTGTAGACGATATAGTCGTCATAAAGGATCCATTCCAGGATACCGGGTTCAAGGGGTTCTTCGGCATTCAGTTCGGGGCCGGGGCCGAACTTCTGCATCACGGACGCCCCGCGTTCGTCACCGGCGAAAGCAAATGATTCCCCCTCGGCCTTGAGGCAGACCAGGAGGACCCTCCCTTTTCCATCGATGAACAGATCGTGGAAGCCCCAGAAGGGAGGATCAAAGACCAGGATCCTTTTGCCCTGGAGGCGCTTGAAATAGTCATCAAGGGAAGATGCCCTTTTGATAATGTCTTCGTGGGTCAGTGGAAGCTTTTTCCTCCGGAAAAAACTGCCCAGAAAAAGGAGCGGGTCCATGAGGTCATTCGGCCAGGAACGATGCCAGTTTGCCCGACAGTTCATCCCAGGTCATGGGGAAGGTCATTACCGAGGCCAGCTTGATGCTGTTCTGCTTCTTCTTGTTCAGGCCTCCCATCAGGCCTTCCTTGGCCTGGTCGGTTGTGAAAATGCTGTACCTGCGGTTACCCCGGGGTTTGGTTATATCCACCAGTATCCAACGGAAGGATCCCGCCGCCAGCGCACTCCTGGCGGTATTCAACTGCAGGAGCTCGATCTCGGGCCCTGATCCGTTCTGGTCGCCTATCTCAACCACCCTCGGTTTCGCCCCCATATACATCTTGAGATTAAAGAAGATCGACCTGGTCTGCTCCTCTTTGCCAATGAAAACGCCCAGGTCGAACCCGAAATCGGGCAGAAGGAAGAACTCATCTATCTTCTCCTCCTGCTGCAGCCTTGATAGTATCTCCAGAACCTCGTTCAGGAATCCGGTACGGAAGCTGTCTTCGGGGTGTGATCCCTTCTGAATTTCGGGCTCAAGGCTGTATGCCGCCAAAGCCATCATCCCCTTCCTTATCAAAAGCGTACTCCCCCGGTTCATCCATTCGGGGGAGCTGAGTTTACCCGACTGCGGTCCATACGTATCCGATTATAACCCAACAATGTTAGATAATGAAAAAACTGGCCTTCCTGGCGGCATGGCCTATACTTATGTTACAGATGGATATGCGTGGATCTGGAAAATCATTTGACCGCAGGAGGTACATTGTCATGCTTTTTTCAAAGACCTTCATACCCACAGCCAGGGATGCACAGAAGAACATCACTGACCCTTCGGTAGCTCGTCTTTCAAGGGCGGGTTACATTGCAGCTGACCAGGAGACGAGAACGCTGAGGCTGCTGCCCCTCGGCTTTCTGCTGTGGGAGCGCGTCATATCAGATGCCCTTGACCTTGCAAGGGAGGAAGGAATCCAGGTCGCGGGTTTCGAGGATGTACCGGAAGATGCCATGACCGTTTCAAAAAAGCTTGTGAAAAGCTACAGGCAGCTCCCCCTTACTTTTTTCTCTGGGGATATGAAACGATGGATAGCCTCAGGCTTAGCCCCCGAGGCAGGTTCGGCAGGGGATATGAGGGACAGGTTCCTCGAAATGGCAGGCACCCTTTGCCGCCATGCCGGTCTTGACCCCCGCTCGGGGGAGACGATCGAGGACGGGAGGAAGTATATCTCTCTTGCAAGCTCAAAAGGAGCCTGGTTTGCAAAAGAAGGTTTCGTATGTTCCTCCTGCAGCTGGTGCGGTGATGATGCCTCTCCTGCAGGTCCGGTCGAGAGACCCGTTGGGGAGGCGTTACCGATAAAAGAGGTCGAGACGCCCGGGGCGGACACCATTGCAGAACTCTGTAGCCAGCTGGGGGTAGAGCCTTCCGCCACAATGAAGACCATGTTCTACGCCGCCGAACAGGGCGGCACAAAGGAAGTGGTAGCGGTCCTGGCAAGGGGTGACCACCAGATAAACGACAGGAAGCTTTCCCACGTCCTCGGCGGATCGGTGGTCAGGTTCGCCGACCCCCTGGAGATCAGGGAGGCTGTGGGAGACCTTGCGGGCTACCTCGGTCCCGTTGGTCTGCCCGGGGGGATCAAGGTCCTCGCCGACAGGTACGTGGAGGGAAGCCAGGGGCTCGTGGCAGGGGCCAACAAACCCGGGTTTCACCTTCTGAACGTCTGCTGGGGGCGTGATTTTTCACCCTCCGTAGTTGCTGATCTTGTAAGCATTCAGGAAGATCTACCGTGCCCGGCCTGCGGATCCAGGATCGTGCCCTCTCACCTGGCCCGTGTCGCCGTCGCTGGCAGAGAGTCAGGGCCCTCTGAGCTGTCCTTTCAGGGGGAGGGCGGGACCGCATGTAACGCCTACCGCTGGGAGGGTACCCTGTGCATAACTCCCCTGGTGCTGGCTCTTGCAGGAGAGGACAGGATACCTGGACGTTACGCCCCGTTCGATGTGAACGTTCTTATAGCCTCCATGCAGAACGATGACGCCGTGGGTCTCGGCAAGATTATGGCTGAAAGGCTCGAAGAGAAAGGATTGCGTGTCCTCCTTGATGAGAGGAACGAAAGGGCCGGTGTGAAATTTTCCGATGCCGAGCTTTTGGGCATTCCCGTCACTATAGTGGCTGGCAGGGAGGCTTCAGAGGGTGTCGTTGAAGCCTGGCTTCCCGACGGAAGCCGCGGGGAAATGCCGGCGGACTCGATCATGGAACAGGTTTTGCGCTGGGTTAGGTAGATACCCCTAAGGGAGAATCGGTCTTTTTACCCATCACCGGTCGTACGTCCCGGAATAGAATGACACTGCAAGGGAGTTTCGAACTAAATCCGGAGGTGGGTAATGTGACGAAAAAAGTAATTCTTCTCGCTCTTGTTGTAGTTATGATGGCCAGTACAGCGGCCCTTGCCTTTGGCGGCGGGATGAAGGATTTTGGTCCCAGGATGGACTTTGACGGCTCGGGGCGTACAAGGATGGCCCCACGTCAGGGGCTTCAGAGGGACAGGGATGTTCAGAAGATAGAATATCCGCAGGAGATCCAGGCGCAGTTCGGTGAACTCAGGAGGACCCATCTTGAGATGAGGCTCGCTCTTGCCCAGGAGGAACCCGATATCGACAAGGCGAAGCTTCTTTTTGAGAAAGCCCAGGGCATAAGGAACGAGATATCGAAATGGCGTTTTGAGAGATACATTGAATCCCTGAAGAAATAGATCTTTCTCCCTTCCCTTGCGCGGGGCCGAAATTGGCCCCGCGCTTTTTATGTCCTTTCAACGAAATATAAAGAAATAAAGCCTGAAACAGAAATAAAGGCAGAAAACAGGGAATAATATCCCTTCAAACCCCAAGACCAAAAGTCAAAATATTGCCTGATTAATATTGACCTATATAATTGTCATATTGAAGGTCAACATTAGTCAGGCTTTTCCACGGGCTATTCCCGGGATGAGCCAACAGGAGGGATGCGATATGTCTCGAACTGTCGGGATAGATCTTGGAACGACCAACTCGGTGGTTGCTGTGCTTGAGGGGGGGCAGCCATCGGTAATTCCCAATGCCGAGGGGAGCAGGACCACCCCTTCGGTGGTGGGATTCACCAAAGACGGTGAGCGCCTGGTTGGGATCCTCGCCAGAAGACAGGCCGTGCTCAACCCCAGGGGGACTGTCTCCTCCATCAAGCGTTTCATGGGAAGGAACCACGACGAGGTCGCCGAGGAGATGAAGATAGTCCCCTACACTGTCGTTAAGGGGAGCAACGACTCCGTGCGCGTAGAGGTGGAGGGCAAGCAGTACGCGCCAGAGGAGATCAGCGCCCAGGTCCTGAGAAAGCTGGCACAGGATGCCTCGGCATGGCTGGGAGAGAAGGTGACCGATGCGGTCATCACCGTTCCGGCATACTTTAACGATTCCCAGCGCCAGGCAACGAAGAATGCGGGAAAGATCGCTGGCCTTAACGTGCTGAGGGTCATCAACGAACCGACGGCGGCCGCACTAGCCTACGGTATGGACAAGAAGAACAATGAGACCGTCATGGTCTTCGACCTGGGAGGGGGGACCTTCGACGTCTCTATCCTGGATGTCGGAGAAGGTCTCTGCGAGGTGCGCTCCACAGCCGGTGATACTCATCTCGGAGGGGATGACTTCGACAAGTGCGTTGTAGACTGGCTTGCCGATGAGTTCAAGAAGCAGGAGGGAATTGACCTCAGGAACGACAGGCAGGCTCTTCAGAGGCTCTACGAGGCGGCAGAGAAGGCCAAGTGCGAGCTCTCGAGCCGTTCCAGCACCGAGATCAGCCTGCCCTTCATCTCGGCCGATGCCAACGGTCCCAAGCATCTGTCCTTCAACCTGACGAAAGCGAAGTTCGAGGAGCTCACCAGGCATCTGGTCGAACGATGCCTTGAACCCATGAAGCAGGCCCTGAAGGATGCCAGGCTCGAGGCCAAGGATATCAATGAGATAATTATGGTAGGGGGCTCCACGAGGATCCCGGCCGTACAGGAGCTGGTAAAGAGGTTTACTGGCGGCAAGAACCTTAACATGACCGTGAACCCCGACGAAGTGGTGGCCGTAGGGGCAGCAGTCCAGGCAGGGATCATCAAGGGAGAGGTAAAGGATGTTCTGCTTCTGGACGTAACCCCTCTATCGCTGGGTATTGAGACCCTCGGCGGGGTCATGACGAAGATTATCGAAAGGAACACCACCATACCCGCTCGCAGATCGGAAGTATTCTCGACAGCAGAGGATAACCAGCCTGCGGTGGACGTAGTGGTACTCCAGGGCGAGCGCGAAATGGCCCGGGACAACAGAAAGCTGGGCAACTTCAAACTCGAGGGGATCCGCCCCGCCCCCAGGGGACTGCCCCAGATTGAAGTGACCTTTGACATCGACGCCAACGGTATCATGAACGTTTCCGCCAGGGACAAGGAGACGGGAAAGGAACAGAAGATAACCATAAGCAACTCGACGAACCTTGACGAGAGCGAGATCAACCGCATGGTCGAGGATGCACGGGTCCATGCCGAGGAAGACAAGAAACATCGTGCCTGGGCAGATGCCCGCAACGAACTAGAATCTGCTTCATATCAGGTAGAGCGGATGATCAACGAACTTGGCGAAAACGCGCCGGCCCATGAAAAAGCCAGGGGCGAGGATCTGATCAGGGAGGCTCAGGAGGCCATATCGAAGGAAGAGGACATCTCAAGGCTCCAGTCGCTGACGCAGGACCTTAAACAGGCTGCCGCGGCGCTCTCACAGCACTCCGCACCTGGTTCAGGTGATACCGGGGAGCCCTCTCCAGGGGAAACCGATAAAAAAGAAGGCGAAGATGTGATCGACGCCGAGTTCAACGAGGGTTGATGCGGATAGAATAGTGGCATGCCGGAGGCGGTGCCTTAATAAACAGCAAGCTGTCAGGGTGGAGGGGTTTCAATGAAGTTTCGAGACTACTACGAAATACTTGGTGTTCCGAGGAACGCATCGCAAAGTGATATACAGAAAGCTTTCAGGAAACTGGCAAGGAAGTTCCACCCTGACGTAAACAAGGATCCAGAGGCGGACAAGCGTTTCAAGGAGATCAACGAGGCCTACGAGGTCCTCCGCGATCCCGACAAGAGGAAGAAATACGATGCTCTCGGGGCCAACTGGAAGAACGGACAGGACTTCTCCCCCCCTCCCGGATGGGAGGGGGTATTCCAGTTCGGCGGCGATGGAGGAGGGGGCAGCTCCTTCAGCGACTTCTTTGAGGCCATATTCGGCTCCATGGGCGGATTCAGCACCATGGACGGGCGGCATTTTGGTGGTCGCCCTCTCCGCCGAAGGGGTCGGGACCTGGAGTCGAAGATCGAGCTCACCCTCGACGAAATAGCCGCCGGCGGGAAGAAGCATGTGGAGTTCGAGGTCCTGGAGAGGGGCAACGACGGAAGAGCCCGGAGGACCCGAAGATCCCTTGATGTCATCATTCCGAAAGGGGTGATCCAGGGATCGCGGATCCGGCTGGCCGGTCAGGGGGAGAAAGGGAGCGGCGGTGCTCCCCCGGGGGACCTCTATCTTGAGGTCCAGGTCAGAAAGGATCCCTGTTTCGAGATCGAGGGGCAGGATCTCCGGATCACAGTTGACATTACGCCCTGGGACGCGGCCCTGGGGGGGAGCGTAGAGGTCCCTGTCCTTGGCGGTTCGGTGACGATGAAGATACCTCCCGGGACGCAGAGTGGCCAGGTGCTAAGGATAAGGGGCAAGGGACTGCCAGGCAAGGGTGACTGCGTAGGCAGCATACTTGTCGAGGTCAGGATCGTGATCCCGAAGCAGCTCTCCCCGCGGGAGAAGGAACTTTTTGAGGCTTTGAAGGAAGAGTCGAAATTCAAGCCCGAGGCAAAAAAACGTTAAACTGGCAGATAGGTGTTCAAATAGGTGTCAGACCTACACTTTTGACAAAGTGGTTCCCCCTTGGATTTTTCGGAAAGTATGACTACTTTTTCGAGAAGTGAAACCCTGTTGAGGCAGGAAAATAATGGATTTTGTCAAAAGTGCAGGTCTGACACCCAAGAAGGAGGAACACTATGGATATCAACAAACTTACGCTTAAATCACAGGAGGCGCTCTCAAGCGCCCAGAATATTGCCGTCACCATGGGTCATACAGAGGTCGACGGGGAACACCTGTTGCTTGCCCTTTTGCGTCAGGAGGACGGGCTTGTGCCAAGGCTCCTCTCCAAAATGGGCGTCCCGGCGGAGAGGCTTGCTGAAGATACCGAAAAGGAACTGCTGAAAAGGAGCAGGGTCTCCGGCCCGGGCCTCGAACCGGGAAAGATCCACATTTCAATGCGTCTGTCGCGACTGCTGATATCCGCGGAAGAGACGGCCGCCAGGATGAAGGACGAGTACGTCTCGGTGGAGCACCTTTTCGCTCGCCTCCTTGACGAAGGCAATTCGACCTCGGCCGGACGGATCCTTTCCGGGGCAGGTATCACTACCCAGTCTTTCCTGAAGGCCCTTCAGGATGTTCGGGGGAGCCAGAGGGTTCAAAGCGCCGACCCCGAGAACACCTACGAGGCCCTGGAGAGGTACGGCCGCGACCTGGTGGCAATGGCGAGGTCGGGGAAGCTCGATCCGGTCATTGGGCGCGACGAGGAGATCCGAAGGGTCGTCAGGATCCTCAGCCGCAAGACGAAGAATAACCCGGTCCTTATTGGTGAGCCGGGCGTAGGCAAGACGGCCATCGTGGAAGGCCTGGCCCAGCGCATAGTCCGGGGCGACGTCCCAGAAGGTTTGAAGGATCGCTCTGTTTTTGCGCTTGATATGGGGTCTCTTCTTGCGGGCGCCAAGTACAGGGGCGAGTTCGAGGAGCGCCTCAAGGCCGTTCTCAACGAGGTCAAGGAGAGCGACGGACGGATACTGCTATTCATTGACGAATTGCACACCATTGTTGGTGCCGGAAAGGCCGAGGGTGCCATTGACGCAGGCAACATGCTCAAACCGATGCTGGCAAGGGGTGAGCTCCACTGCATCGGGGCTACCACCGTCGACGAGTACCGCAAACATATAGAGAAGGACGCCGCCCTCGAGCGCCGCTTTCAGCCGGTCATGGTGGAGGAACCCTCTGTCGAGGACACCGTCTCCATTCTCAGGGGGCTAAAGGAGCGCTTCGAGGTCCATCACGGTGTAAGGATCCAGGACAACGCCCTGATCGCAGCATCAGTCCTCTCCGACAGGTATATTACTGACAGATTTCTGCCTGACAAGGCCATTGACCTGGTGGACGAAGCCTCGGCAATGATCCGTACCGAGATCGACTCCCTTCCGGCCGACCTGGATGCCGCCACGCGAAGGGTAATGCAGATGGAGATCGAGGAGGCCGCCCTTGCCAGAGAGGCCGACAAGGCAAGCATGGAAAGGCTTGAGACGCTGAGAAAAGAGCTGCAGGACGCCCGGGCGTCGGCTGATGCAATGAGGGCCCGATACGATGCTGAAAAACAGGCCATAGGGAAGCTGCAGGGAATCCGCGAGGAGATCGAAAGCACAAAGAGGGAGATAGAGAGAGCCGAAAGGGACTACGACCTCAACAGGGCTGCAGAACTAAAGCATGGAAGACTGCCTGACCTTGAGAGAAGGCTTGCTGCTGAAGAGGAACTCCTGGTCACGAAACAGGGGGGCGACAAGCTACTCAGGGAAGAAGTCACCGCCGAAGAGATCTCCAGGATCGTCTCGAAATGGACCGGCATCCCCGTATCGAAACTGCTGGAAGGCGAGAGGGAAAAGCTTCTGCGTCTGGACGACATCCTACACCGGCGGGTGATCGGGCAGGACGAAGCGGTCCGTCTTGTAGCCGACGCAGTGCTCAGGGCCCGGTCGGGGATAAAAGATCCCAGAAGGCCCGTGGGCTCCTTCATATTCCTTGGCCCAACTGGTGTGGGAAAGACAGAACTTGCCCGCACCCTTGCCGAGGCACTCTTCGACTCCGAGGAGAACATGATCCGGATAGATATGTCGGAATACATGGAGAAACACTCCGTGTCCCGACTTGTCGGCGCTCCTCCAGGCTACATAGGGTACGATGAAGGCGGACAGCTGACCGAGGCAGTGAGGAGAAAACCCTATTCGGTGATCCTTTTCGACGAGATCGAGAAGGCTCACCACGACGTGTTCAACATCCTGCTCCAGATACTCGACGACGGAAGACTGACCGATAGTCACGGGCGAACGGTGAACTTCACCAACACCATAATCATTATGACCAGCAACATTGGGGCTGCGGACCTCATGGAGGGCATTACTTCCTCCGGCGAGATACCCGATGCCGTCCGTGAAAGCGTAATGAAGCAGATGAGGGCTTCCTTCAGGCCTGAATTCCTGAATCGCGTGGATGACATAGTACTCTTCAAACCTCTGAGGATAGGGGAGATCGAGCAGATAGTCGACCTTCTGGCCGCTGGTCTCCAGAGGCGGCTCAGGGACCAGGGGATGGATCTGGAGATAACTCCCGCGGCAAGGAACCTCATCGCCAGGGAGGGGTACGACCCGGTATACGGAGCCAGGCCGCTAAAGCGTTTCATATCCAGGGAGGTCGAGACCCCCATAGCTCGCCTGCTTGTCTCCCAGGGGCTGACAGAGGGCTCAAGAATCGTGGTCGAAGATGAGAATGGGAAGATCGTAACTCGTAACACTGCAAAACCATAAAGGCGTGAACGGCATCCTCTGACGGCCTTGGACTTGGTTCTCCATTCACGATCTATGATTCACGATCTACGACTCACGGTTCATGTCCTGAGTACTTGAGGCTTTCCTGAAGCCTGAAGTCTGTCGCCACGCTCCAGGGTCTCTAACTTTTCACGCACCTTAGGTTCCCTGCCTCACGAACTCGAACCCGTTCCCGAATACCTTCAGGCAGGCCTCTACGGCCTTCTCTTCGAAGAGTGTCCCCGCCCCGGAGCGGATAGTGTTCAGGGCGACCTCGACGGGGTAGGCAGGACGGAAAGGTCTGTGGGAGCACATGGCCTCCATCACGTCGGCGACGGAGAGGATCCTTACCTCCGGAAGTATCTGTCTGCCCTTCAGACCCCTGGGGTAGCCCGAGCCGTCCATTCTCTCGTGGTGCTGGGAGATGATATGGGCAATGGGCCAGGGGAAGGAGATCCCTCTCAGTGTTTCGGCTCCCACCTCGGTGTGCCTTTTGATGATCTCATACTCGAGGGCCGTCAGCGTTGTCGGTTTGTTGAGGATCTCCCCGGGTATGTGAAGCTTCCCTATGTCGTGGATCAGGGCGGCCATCCACAGACCCTTTAACACGTCATCGGAAAGACCCATCTCCTCCCCCATGGCTCGGGCCAGTCGGGCTACGCCCTCCTGGTGGTCAGCTGTATAGACATCCCGGATCCTCATGGTCCCAGCCAGGACCCTCACCGTTTCGTCGAGCACTCTTTCGAGCCTGTCGCTGCTCACCCTGAGGGACTCCTCCATCTGCTTTCTTTCCGTTATATCCCGTCCCACGGACTGATACTCGACGATGTCCCCTTCGCTGTCGAAGAGGGCCGTGTCGAACCACTGCTGCCAGCGGATCTCCCCTGAGGGAAGGATCGTCTCCTCTTCCGAGATCAGGGTGGGGGATACCGGTGTCAGGTTTGCCAGTCTTTCCAGGGTTTTCTTCCTGTACTTCTCGGGGATATGGGTCGTCATGGGGGATCCGAGTATCTCTTCGGGCGTTGTCTGGTAGTATCTGCAGTAGGCGTCGTTGGCGAAGGTTACGGACCAGTCGGGAGAGTAGCGCACGATAACTTCCTGCTGTTGCTGGACAATGGCGCGGTAGCGCTCCTCGCTTCTTTGAAGCGCTTCCTCTGCCATCTTGCGGTCGGAGATATCCCGGTACATACCGTATATAGCCACCAGTTGGCCTTCGGATGTAATGGGCACGCCGAAGGCCAGGACGTGGAACTTGGTGCCGTCCTTTTTCTGCCTTATCGATTCGAACATGAACTGTTCGCCCATGGTGGCGCTCTTGGTCCGCCTGGAGGCCTCGCCCCTCAGGTTCTTGTCGGCGGCCACCAGGCTGTCGAGGTCTTTCCCGATAACTTCTTCAAGGGAGTATCCGAACATCTCGCAGAAAGCCCTGTTAGCCTTGTAAACAACACCATCAAGCCCCTGGATCACCACTCCTTCCGGGGAATTATCGAAAAGTCGCTCGAAAAGTATGACGTAGTCGGGGCTCATGTCAAACTTCATTGAACTGTTCCTCCTCGGAAAGAGGGGGGTATATTCACACGGGAAACAGTATAACATGAAGTACACTTTTAACCCAATATCCCCTTGAAGGTCTTTTCTCCGGAAGGGCTGTACCGGGTCTTGTTACGGTCTGGTCTGGGGTGTTATCATCTTACCGGCAGATGGACAAGGAAACGACCCTTAATGCCCGGGAGGATCCAAAATGAGCAAAGAGAAGGTCATTATAACAAACCTCGCCTGTACCTCAGATCTGTGCTCCATGGTAGAATTCGACGCCCAGCTCCTAAGGGATCTTATCGACGATCTTGAGTCGGGGTGGGTCGAGACGCGGACCCAGGACCCCAAGTGCGACAAGGACTGCAAATACTGCAGGTGAAAGGCTGCTCTACCTGGATAAAAATGGGGAAGCCGGCCCCGTTGGGGGTCGGCTTTTTTGTGCCGTTCCGGGACGTTATTGTCAGAAGGCGAATATGCCAAGGCAGAGAATGCAGAACCCTGCAAGGTACATAATCCCCGCCAAACCTATCGTAAAGGATCGGCCCTTCCCCATCATGTCCATGATCGTTCTCCTGGACGGTTCATACCGGAAGATAAGGAAGTATGATTTCACCAGCGAAAGGGTAATGAAGAGGGTCATCACCCATGACAGTCTCACTGATGAAGTGAGCTCCACGTACCAGGTTATCAGAACCAGGAATGCCGAAGCCGCCCCGGCGACCCATAGCCAGACGGGCTGTTTTTCGGGGAAGAATAACTCGCTGAACAGGTCTACCCATCTCTCACCCCTTATGACTATTGCTGGTGCCAGGGAAACCATCACTGTCCCGAAAACAAGTGAAAGGAACTGGAAATAGAGCATGCTCTCTCCTCTCCGGGGTTACTGCCCCTCCGTCATTTGCGGGGTTACGGTGGATCCGGGCTGGATAGGGTCACAGAACCCCCTCTCCGGGGATACTCTGAACCAGAAACCTACGGGATCTCCAGTCCGGAAACCTCCGTCGTCAAGCCAGCGAATGGAGTAGCTGACAAGGAAGACCCCCTTCTCACCGGTCTCCTCGATCTTCCAACCCTCCAGTTTGAACTTGCCCTGTCGATTGATATCAGAGACGAACTCCTGCAGACGTTCCTTCGGCAGGTACTCTCTTTTGACGAGTTCAATGGCCTCTATCTTTGGATCGATCCTTGTGACGAAGATGACATAAGTGGTAACTATTGCGGCCAAAAAAAGCAGGGAAAGCAGTATCGCTTTCTTCACAGTGCTCTTTCTGTCTGTTTTTTTCTTCATTCCTGCAGGCCACCTCTCTAGATAACATTATACATAAGACGCCCCATTTTTAACGGGGATACCCCCCTGACCTTCCTCCTGCCGGTAGGTTAGAATATGTTCCGGGGAGTTGGTATTTTTGAACCCTAAAATAAAGGAACTGTGCCTTTCCCTTTTCTTGCTTTTTTCCGTGTCCCTCGTAGCCGTATTCCCGGCCGGCGCGCAGGAAGATCTATGCTGGCTGGAGCCTGGGGAGCCTGTCCCGGAGCAGTTCGCCTTCAGCGGAGAGCCCCCTGCTCTCGAAGAGGTCAATGAAGCTTTCCTGAAAGCCTTCGGGGGAGAACCGTCCCTCTGGCCGGAGGAGTTAAGGAACATTCACGAGGTCCAGGTGGCCTTCAACAAGAGGGCTCTTGCCAGCTCAAAATTCAAGGGACAGTTCAGCCAGGAGGCCCTTGCGAAGATGAGGGCCCAGGAAAAGGACCCCGTCGGGTACTGGTCCAGATGCCTGCACGAAGGCTGGGGTTTCGAGGAGTGGTTCAATCACGACCACCTGACGGTGCAGCGGGTCCCCAGGGCCCTGCTTGACCGCTTCATGACCGAGGTCTTCCCCCTGACTTGGAGGGATATCAGGAGTATTGTCCACGTCCAGGAGTATATGCTGGAGCTATCCGACGAACAGTTCATCCCCTATAACGACTACGACAGCAGGGTGCTTGACCTGAGAAAGCGAGACGTCCAGGAGTACAACTCCCTGGTGGAGGATGCGGCCGAAGGGTATATCAAGGGCAACGACTTCCTTATGCTGCTCCTGATGCCCGAGAGGATCGATACCAACTGGGTGGGTGACGAAGCCTTCGAAGCCTCCCTCGTGAAACAGGCAAAAAGACTCTCCGAAAAAGTCCAGGACGTGGTCAGCGACATGGACAGGAGGTTCCGTTCGGCTTTCTACAGGGCCTTCCCTAAACTTACCTATTCCTGGAACGCCGAGCCCTGGTCGGAGGATCACGTAGTATTCAACGGGAAACCTGTCCAGAGGGGACCTAGCATCGACCTTCTGGGAACGAGCACCAGGATAGAGCACCCCTATATTGGCGAGAAGATCACCATCCAGGAGCAAAAGGTGACCTCCGGCCCGACACTGAAGCTTCAGTGGGGGACGGTCCCGTCCCACTCGTCAGAGTTCGACAAGGGGGCCGTAGTGGAGAAGGTCTCTCCAAGGTACATGGTGGCCAGGAAGCAGTACGGGGAGTCCAGAGAGTTCATCCTTTCACTGTACCTGGACCATCTCTCCGGTTTCGGCCATGAGGTATCCTTCGGTCCTGCCGGGGCATCCCCCTTCCCCGAAGAGATCGGCGCGGAGATCATGGAAGCTATTACCGAGGCCTTTCTTGAGGCAGCGGAGGTGCTATACAGCGGTCCGGTGGTCATGACCGCCAAGGATCTTTCTTCCGCCGAGGGGTTGATCCTCCAGCCCGGTGAGCAGAAAGGTGAGGCAAATAA
Source organism: Synergistaceae bacterium (assembly GCA_012729145.1). GTDB lineage: Bacteria > Synergistota > Synergistia > Synergistales > Thermovirgaceae > 58-81. Next base: position 20,938 of record JAAYDT010000044.1, read on the forward strand.
AGCAAGGAAAGTAACACTCGACCCGCCCACGGTGAATGACATGCACGTCGATCACGATCTCCCCGAAGGGTGGTCCTTTTCAGTGGTTGTATGGGAGGACGGTCGTCCGGTCCCCCAGGCCAGGGTGGCCATAAGAAAGCCCGAGGCAGGGGTACTCTCTTCCAGGACCGCAGAAGGTGGGGATGAGAAGTGGCTCCTCCTGAGAACGGGGCCCCTGGGAGAGGCAGTGATCAACTACACTCCACCCTCCCTGACGGAACTCAAGATGATGGGGCCAAGCCAGTGGCAGGTCAACATCGTGGCCGAAGACCAGGAGAGCGGCGCCAAGGCTTCGGTGACGTTCAGGATCACCAGGCCCCTGGGGCTGGATGTTGCTGTGGAACACCCTGTCCTCCCGGCAGATCCGGGATTCCAGAATACTCTCCGCCTACGCTTTGACGGACGGAATCCTCAAGGTGACAGGGACGAGAAGTTCAGGGTCAAGATAACAGTAAAGAGCGGGAACGGAGCTCTCTCCCAGGACCCCGAGGGGTACGGCGGCAAGAGTGCTTTTGCCATGGAAGTGGAGTCCGACGTGGATCACGTGCTCTATTACCGGTGGTTTGGCCCAAGGGATCTCGACGGTCCCGTGACGGAGACCGTCCTCTTCCAGGTCCCCGAATTGGAGCTGGAGGGGACAGCCTCATTTCTGGTGGGGGTGGCCCCCAGTATCCATTCAACTCAACAGGAGCAACTGGGCGTGGAACAGCCCGGACTGTTTGTTCCACTGAAGGTCTACGTCCAGGATGAGTACCACCCCGATCTGGACATGGCCGAATTCTTCCGCTCCTTCCAGCTCAAGCCGGTCCTGGACATCAGCCAGGTGGGCTTCAAGCCCATCGATCCTGACGACTCCCTCTCAAGACAGATACTGGAGGCACTTCTGGGTCACCTGAAGGGAGCCGAATTGCCCCGCGATGCTGTCCCCCTGGAACCGGAGACATGGTCCCTTGCCAGGGATGCCGGTTCCCGATGGTTTCTCGTCGGGGGCGTAACACCCGCTGGTAGCGCACCGAGGAACGCCTTCCCGGGGATCATTCTCTGGGACTACGGTGACTACACTTTCAGAATAAGCATGAACCTCGAGGATGCCCATGGGCTCCCCGTTGAACCTCTTAAACGCACCATGACCAAGATCCTCCATGTTCGTCCCTTCCCGACTGGAGACAAGAGAGCCGAACTTATCCTCCCCATGATCCTTGCCTATTCGGCCATGTTCCCAGGTGAGGAGGCGAGACAGTTCTCCGTACGCAGCAGGAATCTCCTTCAGAGAGGCGACCTGGCGACCGCGTCGGTGACCATAGGGGAGTACTTTTCAAAACGTCTTTCGTCGGTCTCCCCTGACAGTGACATTGACCTTCATGATATGGAGCGACTTGAATACCTGGTCCACAAGGCACACGGAGTGTCGGGCGCCCCTCTTTCCGAAACGATCCTGGAGGGATCCCTCTCCCAGGCCAAGCTGAACTTTCTCTGCGCCGCAGCCGGGGAGTACGCTGAAATATTCCTCTCTCAGGGTTACGACCTTTCAAAGCTGGTGGATCCCCCTTCTCTGGACCGAAGCAGCCCCGAACTCGAGATCCTGGAGATGATAAAAGGGTTCCTCGAGGGGTATGGCGGATACGGGATCCTTGCTCTTGCCAGGGAGAACATTAAGTCCCTCGAAATATACAGTGAATCGGGGGAAGAGCTGTCCGAGTTCCACGGCCAGGTCTTTGGCGGAGGGGGGGGTCCCAGAAGGGTTTTCTTCGGAAAGAACTCCGTCGTGGTGCCCTTCCTTCTCGGCGAGAACCTGCTGATCAACCTGAGAGGCAAGGGGAAGCCTGTGGATGCAATAAAGATACTGCCCAACGGGATCAACGTACAGCGCTACGGCTTCCACCCCGGGAGCGAGACTATCAATGTCTACGGGGATGTGGTGAGGCCCTGAAAAACCGATATAGAAATAGCGTAAACGGTAAACAGTAAACGGAATGGCAAAAAATCAAAAGACCCTGTTCTGCTCTTGACTTTACCGTTCACCGTTGACCGTTCACGCCTTTTGATCTTTTGAGTCACGACTTACGTTCCTTCTACTTCGGCAACAAAAACCCCGATCCCATTTCGTCGTTCTTCTGCTGGAGAAGGAAGTTGAACCCCGTGATGCTCGCCCTCCCCCTTATGAATGGAAGGATCGTTTCGAACTCTCCGATCTTTGGACCCGGTTCATAGTTACCGTGGAAGACGCTTCCCACGACGCTCTCGTGGTCGAAAACCTCCCCGGGCTTGAGGAGCCCCCTGGCCGCCAGGAGGGCCATCTTGGCGCAGGTCCCGGTTCCGCAGGGGGAGCGATCCACGTTGCTCTCGCCGAAGATCACGCAGTTCTTCGTTGGCTTGCCGGGCCGTTCCAGGGCGAACTCCGTCAGACCAATGTAGTTCAGGTGCTTCTCAGTGGGGTGCTGCACCTTTACAGTGCGGTTGGCTTCACGGAGTATCTCCAGTCCAAGGGATAGCAGCCGCGGGACCTCCTCCCTTTCCAGGGTCAGCCCCAGTTCTTCGGCATGGATTATGGCAAAGAAATTCCCGCCAAAGGCGATATCCATGTGGACCTTCTTGCCGCCCAGAGATGGGACAGGCAGCTCCACATCCTGCCTGAAGACGAAGGCCGGGACGTTTGCCAGCGTCACGTCGCCGACCTTCCCGTCCTTTACCGCCACCTTCAGCCTTATCTGCCCTGCAGGGGTATCGAGTACCACTTCGGTGTGGGGTTCTTCCCTCGGGACCATGCCCAGCTCCACCAGAGTGTGGGCCGTCCCTATGGAGCCGTGACCGCACATGGAGACACCATCGCCGGAGTCCATGAAGATGACCCCGTAGTGAGAGCTCTCCTTTTCGGGGGGTGTGAGAAAGGCTCCGAACATGTCACTGTGTCCGCGGGGTTCGTGCATTACGAAGTTGCGGAAATCAGTCATATGTTCCTTCATGTAGGCCCATTTTTCGCTGATTGTCCTTCCTGGCAGATAGGGCCCCCCTCCGATAATGATCCTTGTCGGTTCGCCCCCGGTATGGGTGTCAACAACTGAAGTTGCCCTGATCACTTCCATCGGGTACATCTCCTTTCGGTCACTCCGGTTATGTGAAAAGGAGTTTCCTGTCCTTACAGCATCGAACCAAAAGTGCAATAAAGCGTTTGACGCAAATGGGCTAAGAAAATAAAATCTAGTATCGGGTTATTAAGATTATATGCATGGGTTCAGAAGCAGGCAAATTTTGGTCTTCATTCTCCCATGGAAGGGGTCGGGGAAATTGGGTCGCAATACTGCTGATGTGGCGATAATTGGAGGCGGGGTGCACGGCTGTTCCATAGCCTATCATCTGGCCAAGAGAGGAGTAAAGACGGTCCTGTTCGAGAAGGACTACATCTCCTCCGGTTCGAGCGGCAGAAGCGCCGCGGGTCTCAGGTACCAGTTCGGGACGGAGGTCAACTGCAGGCTGGCCAAGTACAACATGGAGAAGATCCCTCATCTGCAGGAGGAACTTGAATACAAGGCCGACCTCGAATACGACCCGGCCGGCTACCTCTGGATCGCCTACAGCGAGACCCAGCTCGAGCAACTCAGGAAGAACGTTGCCCTGCAGAACTCGCTGGGCGTCGATTCTGTTATCCTCGACCCTGTGGGGATAAAGGAAGTCGCTCCGGGGCTGAACGTGGAGGGTATGCTCGGGGCAAGCTTCAACCAGAAGGACGGACACGTGAACCCTCACACAATGAACTTCGCATACGCCGACGCGGCAAGGCGTTTTGGAGCGGAGATCCATACGAAAACTACCGTCACCGGTCTGCTCACGGACAACAAGAAGGTCTGGGGCGTGAAGACGACCAAAGGCGACTGGGAAGTCGGCCAGGTTGTCTGTGCTGCCAACGCATGGGCAGCCGAAGTGGGCAAGTGGTGCGGTCTCGAAATACCGATCGAACCGGAACGGCATTCACTTCTCATCACTGAGCCGGTCGAAAGGATGAAACACCCGATGACCCTCTGCCTCGATGACGGCAGCTATTGGAAGCAGTGTCCCAACGGTACATTCATGCTTGGATGGGGCAACAAGGACGAGAAGAAGGATACAGACTACTACTCTTCATGGCAGTTCCTGGAAGAAGTAACCCAGAGGGTGCTTGCAAAGATGCCCTGTCTTGCTGGTGTAAGGTGTGTACGCCAGTGGACGGGCCCCTATGGAATTACTCCTGACGAACAGGCCATCATGGGTGAAACGCCGGTGGAGAACTTCCTTATCGATGCGGGGTGGAGCGGCCATGGGCTGCAGTTCGCCCCTTCGGCGGGGCGCATAATCTCCGAGATAGTCATGGGCGAGGATCCTTTCCTGGACATAAGCTGCTTCCGTTACAGCAGGTTCGAGGAAGGCTGCCTCTTCCCGGAGCCGGCCTGCATCTGATCCGGGAAAAGGTCACAAATCTGTAAGAAAGAACGCCGGAGGCGGTATTGCAGCCCCCGGCGTTCCCTGTTTGAGATGACTGCTTTTCTTTCGATCAGAAGGCGCGGAAACCGACGATGTGCTCCCTGATCTCGTCGTAACGTTTCTTGGCGGTTACCATGTGGTCCTTTTCCATATTCTTCAGTTCCTCGAACATCTTCTTGGATTTCCCGGAGCTCTCGTTCTCCATCTCCTGGTATAGCTCCATGGCCTTCATTTCCGAAAGGTAGACCGTGGAGGCTATCTTGAGCAGCTGGTAGTTGTCCTTGAACTCGTCAGCCTGGACCTTCAGCGCCGGGTCGACCACCATCTTGGGATTCCTGGCGAACTTCTCGTTGTAGGTGTCCTCGAAGTACTTTGTGAGCGAATCCCTGTGCCCGTCCTCCCACTTGGCGAGCTCCTCGAGCTCTTTCCTGAGATGCCCCTGGGCGTTCTTGGCCCACTCTGAGTAGAATTCTGTGGCTTCGATCTCGGCGTGGATGGCGTATACAAGGGCTTTCTTCATGTCGAACGAACCTTGTTTCATATCCTATCCCTCCTTAAAAAAAGATAACTCCTGTTCCCAAATAATATACCCTATGGGGCTACTTCCGTCCAGTTATACTTTTGTCGGTTTGACAGATCATCCTGATTGGACGGCCACTTTCCCGGCCCTTCCCGGTATCTCCCGGTCCACAACATCACTGAAGGGGAGGTCACCCCCCTGAAGATTCTTTAAGGCCTCTCCGACGGGGATCACAGGGATTCCGAGGCCGATGCACCGGGAAAGAAAGTCCTCCAGGATCCGTGCCTTGGCTCTTCCCTCCATCTCGGTGTGGATCGTGTGTACGTTCAGGCCCGGTTTTATGAGGTCCAGCAGGTGGGAGTTGATACTGTCGTCGTCGAGCCCGTCCGAACCCAGGAGTTCATCCATGGTGGGGAGAGTGGTGGGGACCTGGGGAGTCTTGAAGGTCATCCCGCCCATCCTGGGGATGAAGGGGGAGCTACCCCGGGTATCGCTGCAGTAGTCGAATCCGTACTCGTCCTGCATGGTCAGGCTTGCAGCTGTGACCTTCCACGCAGGGGCAGCGCAGCAGTGAGGTTCTCCTCCGGAGAGGTCCCGGAACATGTCGAAGGCTCTTGCGAAATGCTCTCTCATAGTAGCATCGGCCATCCTGTCCAGCTCATCCTGCCATGCCACGTGGTCCCAGGCGTGGATGCCGCACTCGTGACCCTCCGAAATCGCCCGGCGGAACAGGGCCGGGTCGCGGGGGACGATGAGCGGTGCCGGAAGGATGGTCCCGTACATCATGGTCTTGAGCCCGTAGGTACCGGGGGCGTTGGTACGGAGCATCTTGTTTATGAAGCCCTTTCGGAACACTCTCTTAATGGCTTTGCCGGAATTGTCGGGACCGAAAGAGAAGAAGAACGAGGCCCGGACTTCCAGCTTTCCGAAGACTCCTAGCAGCCTGGGCGTCCCTTCCAGGTATCCTTTAAGGGTGTCCACGTCGACCTTGAGCGCCAGAACCTTTTCATCCACCGGATATCATCTCCCTGTGCAATTGTAGCAGGGGTCAGGAAGAATAAATTGAAAGGCGGAAACTGTACGACATTCAGACGTGGGTATTCTGCGGCGATTTTGGTTTGCTTTCACCGTAGACGTCTTTGAGTTTTGCCCTTTCCGTCTCAGAAAAGCTGAGATCAAAACCTGGATTGAACGAAATGTCAGCTTGACATCACTTAGTATGTCTGCTGCCCTGTTAAAGATCTTCCCTTGCCCTTCCCTGATATCTGATATATTATATATCTGTATTGAGAGGAGGCGCGAAATGACCCCCGACTGCCCTTTCAACATGGTGTCTCTCAGACAGCAGGTCTACGACTATCTCAGGAGCCAGATGAACCAGGGCGAGCTGCGTCCCGGTAGTGCGATCAACCTTGGAGAGATGAGTTCCCGCTTCGGCATAAGCCGTACTCCCTTGAGAGAGGCCCTGCTTCAGCTCGAGACCGAGGGTTTTGTCACCATCTACCCCCGCAAGGGGATCATCGTGAACCCCCTCTCTGAAGAGGATATCCGTCACGCCTACGAGATCATTGGGGCCCTGGAGGCCTCGGTAGTGTTCAATGAACGGAACAGCATCACATCGACCGAGACAGAAAAGATGCGACGCCTGAACCTGCTTATGCGGGAGGCGCTGGACCGGGATGATTTCGACACCTTCTACCGTCACAACATCTCCTTCCACAACATCTACCTTGACCTTTCCAGGAACCGGAGCCTGGTCCGAACAGTCATGACCCTGAAGCAGAGGCTCTACGATTTCCCCAGGCGCAAGGGTTTCGTCAAGGAGTGGGAGATAACCTCCACCGGCGAACACGAACGTTTCATCGAACTTCTGGAGACGGGGGATGCAAAGGCCGCCTCAGATTACATGCGGGATGTCCACTGGTCCTTCGAGGTCCAGAGGCCCTGGATCCACCGGTACTACAGAGAACTGGCCAGGGAGGAAGCCCTTGAAAGAAGTGCCGAGGGGGTTCCACGATGAACAGGGGCGTTATCTTCGACATCAAGAGGTACTCCATACACGACGGACCCGGTATCAGGACGACGGTATTTCTCAAGGGTTGCCCCCTCTCCTGCTGGTGGTGCCATAATCCCGAGAGCCAGTCGGCCTTTACCGAGGTCGTCTACCGCCCCGACCGCTGCATAGGCTGCGGGGCCTGTGAGGGTGCCTGTCCTGTGGGCGCGATCGCCCTCACCCAGAGAGGCTACATTGCAGATCCTGACAGGTGCACGGGCTGCGGAAGGTGTGCCGAGATCTGCCCTGCTGAGGCGCGGGAGATGGTAGGCAGGGAGATCACCGTACAGGATCTGGTCGAAGAGATTGAGAAGGACTCCCTGTTCTTCGACGAGTCCGGAGGAGGGGTTACCTTTTCAGGCGGGGAACCTTTGTCGCAGTCGGCTTTCCTTGCCGAAGCACTTGAAGCCTGCCGCGAAAGGGATATACACACCGTAGTCGATACCTGCGGTTTTGCGTCCCGCCAGGTCCTGGAGAGGATCGCCCCTCTTACGGAACTCTTCCTCTTCGACCTTAAGATGATGGACCCCGAACTGCACAAACGTTACACCGGTGTCCCGAACGGTCTGATCCTGTCAAACCTGGAATGGCTTGCAGGCCAGGGTTTCTCAATGATCATCAGGGTCCCCGTAATACCTGGTATTAACGACACGGCGGAGAACATCGAGGCTACGGGGAAGTTCCTGTCGGAATTGTCCCGGAGACCCGGGGTTGATCTCCTCCCCTACCACTCTTCGGCCCGGGAGAAGTACCGCAGGTTTGGCATGAACTACCGTCTGGAAGACCTTTCCGCACCGTCTCGGGAGCGGATGGAGATAATAGCAGCCTATCTTGCCCGGTTCGGGATTACCGCATCCATAGGAGGTTGAAGAAAATGAACGAAAGGATAGAGAGGCTCAGAATTGAGAGTTTCGAGGCACCCGTCACACTGGATCATGAGAGGGCTGAGATAATCACCGACTTCTACAGGGAGAACAACGGCAAGTACTCTGTCCCCGTGACAAGAGCCCTGGCCTTCAGGACCCTCTGTGAGAAGAAGAACATCTTCATAGGCAAGGACGAGCTCGTTGTGGGGGAGCGTGGCCCCCTGCCGAAGTGCGTCTCAACTTATCCTGAACTCAACTGCCACTCCCTGGAGGACCTTGAGATCCTCGATAGCAGGGACAAGAACCCCTACAGGGTCTCGGGAAAGTGCAAGGAGGTCTACCGGGACAAAGTCATACCCTACTGGCGAGGCCGCACCATGCGCGACAGGATATTCGCCGACATAGGAGAAGAGTGGCTGGAGACCTACGCTACCGGCTACTTCACCGAGTTCATGGAGCAGAGGGCTCCGGGTCACACCACGCTGGATGGCAAGTTCTACTCGAAAGGCATGGAGGATTTCAAGAAAGAGATCGCAGAAACGATCTCCTGCCTGGATTTCAAGAACGATCCCGAAGCGACGAAAAAGCGTGAGCAGCTTAAGGCAATGGACATAGCCTGCGACGCCGTTATCATCTTCGCAGAACGCCACGCCGACCTGGCATCCGGAATGGCCGCTTCCGAGAGCGACCCGTCACGCAGAAAGGAACTGGAGAAAATAGCCTCCAACTGCAGACAGGTCCCCCGTTGGGCACCAAGGGACTTCTGGGAGGCCCTTCAGATGTACTGGTTCATGCACCTCGGTACCATAACCGAACTCAACGGCTGGGATGCCATGAACCCGGGGCACCTGGACCGCTACTTCTACCCTTTCTACGCCCGGGAACTGGAGAGCGGGACCCTTTCCCGCGAGTGGGCGAAGGAGCTCCTGAGCGCCTTCTGGATCAAGTTCAACAATCACCCCGCCCCGCCCAAGGTGGGTGTCACGGCTGCCGAGAGCGGGACCTACAACGACTTCACCAACATCAATCTGGGCGGACTGCTCGAGGACGGGACCGACGGGGTCAACGAGATATCCTACATGATGCTGGAGGTGCTTGACGAGATCCACCTCCTCCAGCCCCAGGCCAATATCCAGCTGAGCCGCAAGAACCCCGACAGGTTCCTCAAGGCAGCCCTCAGGGTGATCCGTAAGGGTTACGGCTATCCATCCATATTCAACGCCGACACGGTGATCGAACAGATGATCCGTGCAGGGAAATCCGTAAAGGATGCCCGGGAGGGCGGCACCAGCGGCTGCGTGGAAACTGGAGCCTTCGGCAAGGAGGCATACATACTGACGGGCTATCTCAATACCCCCAAGATCTTTGAGCTGGCTCTGAACAACGGTGTCGACCCAGTATCAGGCAAGAGGATAGGCCCGGAGACGGGCGATCCGGCCCAGTTCAGGACCTTCGATGATCTCTACGGAGCCTTCGAGAAGCAGCTGAACCATATAGTCGAGATCAAGGTCAAGGGGAACCAGTTTATCGAACGGATGTACGCCGACTATGCTCCGGCGGTGTTCCTGTCTGTGCTGACCGACGACTGCATCAAAAAGGGCAGGGACTACAACGACGGAGGTCCGAGGTACAACACAAACTACATCCAGTGCGTCGGCATAGGCACAATGACGGACAGCCTCAGCGCCCTCAAGAAACACGTCTTCGAAGAGAAGGCCTTCTCCATGGAGGATGTTCTCCAGGCTCTCAAGTCCAACTTCGAGGGTGACGAGGTACTGAGATTGACCTTCGCCAACAAGACCCCCAGGTGGGGCAATGATGACGACTATGCGGACGACATCATGAAGAGGGTCTTCGAATCGCTCTTCAGCGAGATCGACGGGAGGCCCAACACCAAGGGCGGCCGTTACCATATCGACATGCTTCCCACCACTTGTCACATCTACTTCGGTTCTGTCACCGGCGCAACGCCCGATGGAAGGCAAGCGGGTTTGCCCCTCTCCGAGGGGATCTCTCCAGTTCAGGGCGCCGACCGCAACGGCCCCACGGCAGTGATAAGGTCCTGCGGAAAGATGGACCAGATCCGCACCGGCGGGACCCTGTTGAACATGAAGTTCATGCCCAGGGTCCTCGAGGGTGACGAAGGGATCGAAAAGCTTGCCCGGCTCGTTAGGACCTACTTCCGCTACGATGCCCACCATATCCAGTTCAACGTCGTCGACAGCAAGACGCTGAGGGATGCCCAGGTACACCCCGAGGAATACCGGGACCTGATAGTCAGGGTTGCCGGGTACAGCGACTACTTCTGCGACATTGGACTGGACTTGCAGGAGGAGATAATCTCCCGCACGGCGCAGGAAGAGGTTTAGCCTTAAAGGCGTCAACGGTAAACAGTGAACTGTAAACGGTAAGAGCGCAAGACCTGTTCCTCCGGTTTTGTCCTTGTCACTGTATTTACCGTTCACGCTTTTGACTACCTTGGAGGTTCAATGAGAATTTTTTCCTTTATCTCCTTCCTGGGGATAGTCCTTGGCGTTTACGGGGTCGCGAACCTGTATATCTGGCTTCACCTGGCAAAGGTGGTCCCTTACCTGGGTGCCCTCAGGGTCCCCGTCGTCCTTGCTTTCTGGACCCTGGTGGCAGCCTTCCCGGTCGGCAGGATAGGAGGTGCCTTCTGTCGCTGTACCTTCACGGATACCCTGGCTATTGTCGGTTCATGGTATCTGGGGTTCATGGTATATGTCCTCCTGCTTCTGGCTATTCTGGACATCGTAAGGATCGCCGACCACTGGTTCAGGATAGTTCCCTACTCGCTCAACAGAAGACCGGGCCGGGCCGCCCTTGTCGCTTTCTGGTCTGTCCTGTCCCTGGCTGTTCTTGTTGTTGCGGCGGGACGCTGGAATGCCATTACTCCAGTGGTCAGGGAGTACGACATAGTCCTCAGAGGCAGCTCCAAGGAGAGGCCTCTGAGAGTGGCCGTGGCCACCGACCTTCACGTAGGGCTTTTGGTGAGGAATCACTGGCTGAGCAGAATGATCGAGACGATCAATTCGACCCGTCCCGACATGGTCCTGCTCGTGGGAGACATCGTCGACTCAGATGTTACCCATGCCCAGGAAGAGAGGCTCTCCGAAGAGCTGGGGACCCTTTCGGCCCCGCTGGGAGTTTTTGCCGTCCTGGGCAACCATGAGTTCTACTCTGGAGCGGAAGAGGCCGCGGCATCCTTTCGTGACGGGGGAGTTACCGTTCTGAGAGACGAGGCTGTCCAGGTGGAGGGTATCCTGACCCTTGTCGGCCGAGACGACCGTGCTTCGGCAAGAAGAGGCAGCAGCAGGTTCCCCCTTTCGGCGATCCCAGGCGTCGAAGGTTCCCTCCCGGTCATCGTTATGGACCATACCCCTTCGGACCTTCAGGAGGCCGAGGATGCTGGTGTCTCCCTCCAGGTCTCAGGGCACACCCACAGGGGTCAGCTTTGGCCCTTCAACTTCATGACTTCGAGGATCTTTGAACAGGACTGGGGTTTCCTGAAGAAAGGCGAGACCCTTTACTATATCTCCTGCGGAGTAGGGGTATGGGGACCTCCCATCAGAACCTCCAGCCGTCCAGAGGTTGTTGTATTAAATGTAAGTTTCCAATAGAATTACCCCTGTTGACTGAGATCCTTGCGGGGGTGGACCATGCCAACGTGCAAAGAGCTTTGCGGAAACCTTTCATCCAGAACCTTAAGGTGGGTAGTAACAGGAGGGGCAGGTTTTATCGGTTCTCATCTTGTAGAGTCCCTTCTGTCCCTGGGGCAGAAGGTAACCGTCCTGGATAATTTCCTCTCCGGAAGGGAGTCCAATGTCGAAGAGGCACGAAAGCTCTCCACAGGCCGGGATCCCAGTTTCCGTCTCCTCAAGGGTGACATAAGGGACATGGAACAGTGCCGGGAGGCCTGTCACGGCGCCGATATCGTCCTGCACCATGCGGCACTGGTCTCGGTCCCCAGGTCCTTCCAGGAGCCCCACCTTAACAACTCCTGTAACATAACAGGCTTTCTTAACATGCTGACCGCTGCTCGTGACGAGGGTGTGAGGTCTTTCGTTTACGCCTCCTCCGCCGCAGTATACGGGCACCAGCCTGAGGGGCCCACAGGAGAGGATGCCCCCCTCAGTCCCCTCTCGCCCTACGCCGTAGCGAAGAGGACGGACGAACTCTATGCGTCAGTGCTATCCGGCGGCATGAGGACAACCGGACTGCGATACATGAATGTTTTCGGTCCGAGGCAGGACCCTTCGAGCCCATACTCCGGGGTCATATCGATCTGGTCCAGGTGTCTCATGGATGGTGAGCCCCCTGTGATCTACGGCGACGGAAAGACCACAAGAGACTTCGTCTATGTCGGGGACGTCGTCCAGGCCAACCTTCTGGCGGCTCTGTCCGATCTCAGGTCCGGGGATGATGAAAACATTTTCAACATAGGCACGGGGCGGCCCGTCTCGCTTGAAAAGGCCTTTCTGGCGATGTCCGGTGCGATAGAAAGCCTTTGCCCGGGCTGGAAAGGGAAGGAACCTGTCCACGAGCCTGAAAGGATGGGCGACATCAGGTACTCCCTGGCCGACATCAGCCGCGCTCGTGAACTCCTGGGATATGAACCACGGTACTCTCTTGAGGAAGGGCTCGTTCTCACGATAAAGAGTTTTATGAATTCAAGGATGTGAAGTTACTTTTTCTGAAAGGAAAAGCGTAAACGGTCAACAGTAAACGGAAGGGTCAAAACTAAAAACCAATACCTTTTCACCGCAGAGGACGCAGAGAAAAGCAAGAGACAAAAACACAATTTATGGTTAAGGTACCAGAACCAAGATCAGGCGTCTCACGAAAAAACAAGGCACCTCGTTGGATCATCTTCCTCGTTTAAGCACCTCGGGAACTTGTCTGCGGTGAAAAGGGTTTTTTAAGTGGGTTCCCCAATTAACGCTTTTGTCTCTCTCTGCGGCCCTCTGTGTCCTCTGCGGTGAAATGGTTTGGAATTTGATCTTCCTGTCGCCTTGTTCCAGGTTTTCCGTCTAACGTCTAACATTTCACGTCTCACGAATTTAAAGATTGCTAATACTCCCACTCGAAATTCTCGACCCCGGCCTTCAGTATCCGTTCCTTCAGGTCCGCCGAATACTCCGCCAGGTCCTTTTCGGTCTTTCCTTCAGCCCTTGCCACAATAACGGGTTGTGTGTTGGAAGCCCTGACCAGTCCCCACCCCCTGGGGTAAAGGATCCTCACCCCGTCTATGGTGATGGCTTCATGGTTCTTGAGTGCGTCCTCCCTTATGCTCTCGATGACACCGAACTTTCTGTCGTCCGCGCAGGTTATGCGCGTCTCCGCCGTGCTGTGGTAGACGGGAACGTCCTCCAGCAGTCCCGAGAGTTTCCGGTCGGTGTTGGACAGTATCCTCAAAAGTCTTCCCGCGGCGTAGAAGGAGTCGTCAAAGCCCCAGAACTCATCGGCAAAGAACATATGCCCCGACACCTCACCGGAGAAGAGGGCATCGATCTCCTTCATCTTTGCCTTGATAAGTGAGTGTCCCGACTTCCACCAGACTACCTTTCCTCCCAGGCGTTTTATCTCATCCACCAGTGCCTGGGAACTCTTGACCTCGACAATAGCCTCTGCTCCAGGGTTCCGGGGAAGGATCTCTCTCCAGAAGAGGATCATCAGGATGTCACCCCAGACCATCTCCCCACGATCATCGATGACGCCGATCCGGTCTGCGTCCCCGTCAAAACCAAGTCCCAGGTCGGCCTTCTCTTGCTTGACGGTATCTATGAGGTCCTTGACGTACTCCCGCTTCGTCGGATCGGGATGATGGTTCGGGAAGGTTCCGTCGGGCTCCTCGAAGAGGGGGACCACCTCGCACCCTAACTCTCTGAGGAACCTGTTGACCATGGGACCTGCCGTGGCGTTCCCCGTGTCTGTTACAACCTTGAGCTTTCTCTTTCCCAGTCGTATCTTCGATTCCAGCATTGCCAGGTACTCATCAGAGAGGTCCATCATCGTGACGGAACCCTTTTCGCCTGCCACATGGAAGTCATCGGCCTCGATCATCCTGAGTATCTCCTGGATCTGGTCGCCGTAGAGGGTGGTCTTGCCGAAGGCCAGCTTGAGGCCGTTGAACTCCTTGGGATTATGGCTTCCGGTGATCATTACGCCTCCGTCAAGGTCCAGGTGGAAGAGGCTCCAGTAGAGCAGCGGAGAAGTGACCATGCCGATATCGACCACGTCGACTCCGGCCGAGGTTACACCTTCGATGATGTCGCCTTTGATCCTGTCCGTTGAAAGGCGGACATCTCCGCCCACGGTGATCTTCCGGACCCCCTCGCGCGAAAGGAACGTTCCGTAGGCCAGGCCGATGGCCCTGACGGTCTCGCTTGTAAGCTCCTCCTCGGCATTGCCCCTTATGTCGTACTCCCTGAAGATGTTGGCAACAAGCTTCATCGGGACTCCTCCCAGTTAAAAAGATCGCTCTTCATCATAGCACTACAGGCCGTTCTCCATCAGGGTCGCCTCGATGGTCCTGCTGACAGCCTCGTCGAGGGGCGTCTTCGGCTCCCAGCCGAGAAGCCTATTGGCCTTCGCCACCGACGGCACCCTGTCCAGCACATCCTCGTAACCCTTGCCGTAGTAGTCTCGGGAGTCTATCTCCAGGAGTCTTGCCTTCTCGGCCAGCGGACCGTACTTCGGGTGCGATTTCAGGACCCTGATCATCACAAGTGCAAGTTCCTTTATGGACGCGTTGTTCCGGGGGTTGCCGATGTTGAATATTTCCCCGTCGGCGCAGCCGTTCTCATTCCTGATTATGGCCTCAAGTCCCTCGATCCCGTCGCCGATCCAGGTGAAGCTTCGTCTCTGGCGTCCCCCTCCTACGAGGGAGACGTCCCTTTCATGAAGAATGTCGTAGAGGATCTGGGTGATCGAACGTGCCTTGTGTTCTTTCGCATCCTCGAAAGTGTCGAGCCTCGGTCCGATCCAGTTGAAAGGTCTGAAAAGGGTGTATCTGAGTTCCTCTTCCTGCCCGTAAGCCGCTATTACCCGGTCCATCATCTGTTTGCTGCAGCTGTATATCCACCTGGATTTGCAGACAGGACCCAGGATTATAGGGCTCTCGTCCTCCTTGAGCTCAGTGTCGGTGCTCATCCCGTAGACCTCCGAGGTGGACGGGAAGATCACCCGTTTGCCGTGTTTCACGCACATCCGGACTATCTTGAGGTTTGCCTCGAAGTCGAGGTGGAAGGTCATGACCGGGTTGGTGATATAGAATGCAGGCTTTGCTATTCCGACCAGAGGGAGCACTGCGTCGCACTCATTCAAGGCCCCCTCTATCCATCGGTCGTCGGTGTAAAAGTCGCCCTTCCGGAAGGAGAACCGTTCCTTGCCCATGCACTTGCCAAGGTTGAAATCGTTGATGTCGAAAGCCGTTATCTCCCAGTCGGTTCTGTCCAGAAGATGCTCGCACAGATGAGAGCCTATGAAACCGTTGGCACCGAGGATAAGTATCTTCACAAAAAACCCCCCTGTTTCCGTAAGTCGCGAACCGTAGGATCAAGAGCGTAAACGGTAATAGCAAACTTTAAAGCCAGGGCCAAAGGTGAAACTTAAAGCCCTTTCACCACAGAGAACACAGAGAAGAGCAGGAGAGAGGAAACATAGAACCTCTTTATGGATAAAATCAGTCAAGTCCGGAACAAAAACCTTCTATGACTATTCCGTTCATTGTTTTCAGTTTAAGCCTTCTTGGCCTTGGTCATGGTCCCTAAAACAAATATTGTGATTTTCTCTCTTGCTCTTCTCTGTGTTCTCTGTGGTGCAAGATATGGGTTCTGTTTTTCTTCTAACGTCTCACGGATTTAAACTTTTCCTGTCTCCTGCCGCCTGGCTCTTCTCCTCCACCCTTACCGATCCTTCCCCCGCGGCGATGACCAGGGGGTCACGGGATATAACCGTCCCCGGGGCGGCCCCGCTGTTCTCATTGAGGGGCGTCGCCTTCCAGATGAAGACTTTCTCCCCGTCGAGGAAGGTGAAGGCACCCGGGTAGGGTCGCGTGACCGCCCTCACCAGGTTGCAGATATCCATCGCAGAAGCGTTCCAGTCTATCCGTCCGTCCTCGGGTCTCCTCCCCCCGAAGTAGCTCGCCTTCGGATGGTCCTGGGGTATCCTGGGAGCTTCCCCTCTTTCCAGAAGGGGGAGGTTCCTGGCTATCAACCTTTCGGCCGCCTCGGCCACCTTTAACATCACGTCCATGGCGGTGTCGGTCCCGGTTATGGGGACCCTCTCCTGGTCCACGATGTCTCCATCATCGGGGCGGGAGGTCATCCAGTGGAGGGTGGCCCCAGTCTCCGTCTCCCCGTGGATAATGGCCCAGTTCACGCAGGCTCTTCCCCTGTACCTTGGAAGTAGAGATCCGTGCATGTTGAAGGCACCGAGGCGGGGTATATCGAGGATCCGCTGGGGGATCATATCGCGATAGTAGAAAGAGAACATCAGTTCCGGTTCCAGGTTTTCGATGAGCTCGACCGTCCCCGGGTCCCTAAGGCCGCGGGTGGTAAAGGCGGGGATACCTCCTGATAGAGCGAGCTCCTTCACCGACCTGAACCAGGCATTCTCGCCCGGGTCATCGTCGTAGGTGAAGACACCCCGTACATTGGCACCCAGGTCTATCAGAACCTTCAAACAACGGTACCCCACCTCGCTGTAGGCAAATACGACGATCCCCGGCCTGTCACTCATCACCGTAGATCCTGTCCACCAGGTACCTTGGGCGCTTCCGGATCTCCTGGAAGATCCTGCCGATGTACTCTCCGGCGATCCCTACACAGAACATGGTCACGCCCATGAGGAAGAAGTTGATAGTCATGAGGGTGAAGAGGCCCTCAGCCTCGGGCCCCACCAGGATCCTCCTCAAGAGCATGTAGATGGAGAAGACGAAGCTCAGCCCAGCGATCACGAGACCGAGCATGGTGACCGCCTGGAGCGGCACCAGGGAGAAGCCCGTCATGAGGTCGAAGTTAAGCCTGATGAGCCTGAAGAGGCTGTACTTGGACGTCCCCAGCTCCCTCTCCGAGTGCCCGACCTCTATCTCAGAGGGGTTCAGGGCGAACTTCTGGGCCAGGGCGGGGATGAATGTGGTCGACTCGGGGCAGCTGTTGATCAGGTCCACCACCCGCCTGCTGTATGCTCGCAGCATGCAGCCGTAGTCGTGAAGGTTTAGCCCCGTTATTCTGTTGGTGATCCTGTTCACCACCTTGGAGGCGAACTTCCTGAAGAAGGGGTCCTTTCTGGTCGAACGAATGGTTCCCACCACGTCGTGGCCCCTGTCCATCTCCTCCAGGAGTCTGGGGATCTCTTCCGGTGGGTTCTGCAGGTCTGCATCCATGGTCACGATGGCGTTGCCTCTTGATACGGAGAATCCGGCCATGATGGCCATGTGCTGTCCGAAGTTCCCGTTGAAGTCCACCACCCTTACCGCCCCGGGGTGTTTGTCGACGCAGTCGAGTAGCAGGGCGAGAGAACGGTCCCTGCTACCGTCGTTTACGAAGACCACCTCCCAGCTCCGGTCCAGCCCCTCCATGACGGGCAGGAGCCTTTCGAAGAGGCCAGGGAGTGACTCCTCCTCGTTGTAGACTGGAATAACCACTGAAACCTCCGGAGCGGTCTTCTCCAAGGGAGTCGTCACCTCCCGCATATCTGCCTGACCGCTTCAACCACGTCGGTCACATCACCGTCGGTCATGGCGGGGAAAAGGGGCAGCGAAACGATCCGGTCGCTAACGTGCTCGGCCCCGGGGAAGTCGCCCCTCTTCCATCGGTAGTTCTGCCCGAAATAGGAGAAGAGGTGGGCCGCCTGGTAGTGAAGGGCCGTGCCAATGTTCATCTCCCTCATCCTGGCCATGAAATCGTCCCGGGAGAAGCCAAGGAGATCGATATCCAGGAGGGGTGTGAAGATATGCCAGGAGTGGACGTCACCCTCATCTGGTTCGGGCGGCAGTCTCAGTCCCTTTAACTCCCCCAGCTCCTTCCTGTATATATCCACGATCTCCCTTCTCCTTTCGTTGAAGGTGTCGAGCCGGGTTAGCTGGTCGCTCCCAATGGCTGCCTGGATGTCGAGCATGTTGTACTTCAGCCCCGGAAAGAGAATGTCGTAGTGAGGTGTTCCCGTGGCAGCGTAGCGGTTCCAGGCCCCCTTGCTCATCCCGTGCTGTCTCAGGACGGAGATCTTTTCTGCGGCTTCCTCGCAGCCCGTGCAGACCATCCCCCCCTCCCCGCAGGTGATGTTCTTGGTGGGGTGGAAGCTGAAGACGGCGGCATGTCTCTCGCCTGCAGGGGAACCTATGAGCTTGCCCCTGCAGGATGCACCGAGTGCGTGAGCGGCGTCCTCGATCAGTACCAGGTCGTTCTTTTGAACGATCTCCTCAATGGCCTGCATATCGCAGGGGCGCCCTGCGAAGTGTACCGGGATGACGGCTCTGGTCCGAGAGGTGATGGCCCTCTCTATCATATCGGGCCTTATGTTCAGTGTTACGGGGTCGATATCTGCGAGGACGGGTGTGGCGCCCGTCAGAACGACGGTGTTCAACGTGGCTGCAAAGGTCATAGGGGTCGTTATGACTTCGTCTCCGGGGCCGATGCCGAAGGCCAGGAGTGACAGGTGAAGCCCTGCCGTAGCGGAATTGACCGCCAGGGAGTAGGGTGAACCTACGTACTCCCCAAAGGACTTCTCGAACTTCTGTGTCTTGGGTCCCGTGGTGATCCACCCCGACCTCAGTGAATCCGCCACGTCGGCTATGGCATCCTCGCTTATGTCCGGTCTTGCGAATGGCAGGAACGTTTCCCTCATTGGTCCTTTTCATCTCCCTTGTTGGTCACCACAAGTTTGCCCGAGACCCGCGCAAGGATCACAGGGGTCACCCCCCGGGTCTCGAAAAGTTCGGTGGACTGTTCCTCGCGCATCACCAGCAGTACTCTTTCGTCTGAGGTCCAGTAACGTTCAATAAATCCCTCGGAGTCCAAAAACCAGTCCGACTGGTCCCCCCTGTTGGCGCCGAACTCGAGCTCGCCTCTCCAGTCCACAAGGACGATCCTTCTCTCCAGGTAGAAAGGAAGCCCCTGGTCGTAGTCACGGTACTGGGCGATCACATCGTCCGGAAGGGCGTGTCGGCGTATCACCGAGGCCAGGTCTCTGGCGCTCATTATCCCGTCGTAGAAGCCGAAGACGTTCTTGAAGGTCGCTATGTTCAGGAATGCGAAAATACATAGGGTCAGCACAACCCTCCGGGACTGCCCCTTCAGGTAGTAGACCCAGGACAGCACGACCAGGAGGATCAGGACGGCCACCACGGGGGCCACGAAGGGGAGCAGGACCTTCCCGTATCTTTCATCCAGGAAGGGGTAGGCTGCCGCGGCGACCCCGAAGGGGACTAGTATCAGGCTGTTCAGAAGAAGACCCATCCCCAGGGACCTGGTCTTGCCCTTGTCCATGTGAAGGTCCAGGAATGAACCGGCAAGGATCGCGAGGGGCGGCATCACCGGGATGATGTAGGGTATCAGCTTGGAGCTGGAGAGAGAGAAGAAGATGAAGATGATCCCGAACCAGAGGAGCAAAAAGAGGTTGCCCCTGTCCTGGTGAGTAGGCCTGGCAAGCGACGAAGGCAGGGCGCCGCTTACGGCACCCGGGAGGAATCCCGTCCACGGGATGAACCCCACGATGATGATCGGAATGAACCACCAACAGGGTTCAAAGCGGTCGTGAATCTTCGTGGTATAGCGCAGGAAGTGCTCCTGGATGAAGAAGAAGTCGAAGAAATCCGGGTTCTCCAGGCACACCAGAACGAACCAGGGCGTCGCGGTGAGGAAGAAGACCACAATGCCGGGCAGGTATAGTGCTTCCCGTATCACACTCCACTTGCGGGTCATCACTATCCACCAGAAGACCACCCCTGCAGGGAGAACTATGCCTATCAGGCCCTTGGTGAGAGTGGCCAGGGCCATCCCGAGATAGAAGAGGAGGTAGTACCTCCTGTCCCTCCGGTGTCCCATCCAGAAACCCGCCAACGAGAGAGTGATGAAGAACGAAAGCGGCATGTCGGTTATGTTGATCTGGCCTATGGCAAAATAGACCAGAGAGGTAGCCAGGATCCACGACGACAGGAAGGCAGCCCTTGGTCCGTTCATCCTGTTCGCAAGCCAGTATGTGACGAACACCCCTGCAATTGCCAACACGGCAGGCCAGAAGCGTGCGGCGAACTCGTTCTGTCCCAGCGCCTTGAATGACAGGGCAGTCAGCCAGTAGTGAAGGACTGGCTTCTCGAAGTAGGCCACGTAGTTCAGGCGGGGGGTGATAAAGTCCCCGCTCTCGATCATCTCCCGGGGTATCTCGGAGTAGCGCCCTTCGTCGGGGTCAAGGAGGCCGTGGCTTCCGAGGGCCACCAGGTAAAGGATCGATGTAAGAACCAGGAGGAACAGAAGATTTTTCCTGTGAGAAGAGAACAAGGACAACAGCCTCCACAAAGTGAGGATATCTTGCCTCGGGGGCACCAGGAACACAAACTTGGATTATTATAACGGTATAGCCAGAAGAATTACCAACCCGCAGGAGGTGCTTTAGCCATGGACCGACTCGGGATGCTCATGATCCTGGGCTCCGCGCTTTTCAACGCCACCGCTAGCAGCATGATGAAGATAGGTTTCGGGCATCAGCAAGACCTTCTCGAGAGGGGGTTCGCGGGTGCGGTCTTCAGGATAGCCGGCAACCCCTGGGCTGTTGCCGGGGTGGTATGTTTCGGAATATCCTTCATGTTCATGAGTGCTGCCCTGACGCGGGTGGACCTGTCCGTGGCCTACCCGGTGATGTCGGGCCTGGTCTTCATCCTCGTTCTCGGTGTCTCGTCGGTCTTCTTCGCCGAACAGATAACATTGATGAGGCTGATCGGGGTCTTTCTGATACTGTCGGGGGTCTTGGCGATAAGCAGGTAGGGAACCGGTTAACAGTGAACGGTAAGTTCAAATTCAAGGCCGGCGTTTCCCTGCTTCCGTTTACCCAGTCCCTCGTCGGGACCAGCTGCCCCGAGCGAAGCGAAAGGGTAGGTTTCGCTCTGCCCGGAGCGATAGCGACTGGGTGCCGTTTACGCCTTTGAATTTTTCGATTCACAAGTCACGGCATTTTTCGTAGTCTAACGTCTTTAACGTTTTTCCCATCTCACGCCTTTGGGGGGTTCATCATGAAGGTCTGCATCATAGGAACCGGGTACGTCGGACTTGTCACCGGGGCATGTCTTGCAGAGAATGGCAACGACGTCTGGTGCGTGGACATCGACCAGGCCAAGATAGCGGGTCTGAAAGAGGGGAGGGTCCCCATCTACGAGCCGGGCCTGGAGGATATGGTCAAGAGGAACCTCACCGAAAACCGTCTGAGATTCACTACTGATATGAAGGAAGGCCTTGATCCAAGCCTGTTCGTTTTTATAGCTGTGGGAACTCCCCCCATGGAAGACGGCTCCGCGGACCTGGGCCACGTCTACGAAGCTGCCTCCCAGATAGGCAGTCTCATGGACGGCAACAAGATCGTCGTAGCCAAATCCACCATACCCGTCGGTACTACCGAGAGGATAAGGGGGATCATCACCGAAAGGCTAGCCGAAAGAGGCCGCCGGGGTGTTGAGTTCGACGTCGCCTTCTGCCCCGAGTTCCTCAAGGAAGGGGCCGCGGTCGAGGACTGTCTCCGCCCGGACAGGATCATTATTGGGACCGGCAACGAAAGGACAGCCGAGTTGCTTCGGGAGCTTTTCTCCCCCTTTGTCATGAAGGAGAACCGCTTCTACACCATGTCCATACCATCGGCGGAGATGACCAAGTACGCATCGAACGCAATGCTTGCCACCCGGATCAGCTTCATGAACGAGCTCTCCCGTCTTTGCGAAAAGGTTGGAGCCGACGTGGGGCAGGTTCGTGTCGGAATGGGAACCGACAGCAGGATAGGCTCCTCCTTCCTCTATGCCGGTCTCGGCTACGGCGGCTCCTGTTTCCCGAAGGATGTCCGGGCACTTATCAACTGTGCGTCGTCGAAGAAGGTGGACCTCTCCATTCTTCGGGCCGTCGAGGAGGCGAACAGGACACAGAGGCAGTTCTTCCTGGACAAGATGATCGGGCACTTCGGAGAGGAACTCTCGGGAAGGACCTTCGCTCTTTGGGGCCTGAGCTTCAAACCTCACACCGACGACCTGAGGGAGGCGCCTTCGCTGACCATATCCGATGCTCTTCTTTCGAGGGGAGCCGCCCTGAGGGTCTTCGACCCTGTGGCGATGGAGAAGGCCCGGACGATCCTGCCCGATGACGGTTCGGTGACATTCTGCTCCGACGCCTACGAGGCCCTGGAGGGCGCCAACGCCCTGGTGCTTGTCACTGAATGGCCCCAGTTCCGCAGGCCCGACTGGGACAAGATCAGGGATCTTATGAAACCTGCCGCTGCTGTATTCGACGGCCGCAACCAACTATCTCCAGCCCACGTCAGGGCCCTGGGCTTCTCCTATTACGGGATAGGGAGGGGGTAAAAAATTATTAAAGGCGTGAACGGTAAACAGTAAGCGGTTAACGGGATGGATCAAACAAAAGCCTGACTGGATTTTTCCCAGGCAGGAAGTATCTTGTGGATAGTGAACAAAGGGAAAAGGCCAGGAGAACACCCGGCCTTTTCCTCACAGATCCAAATGTTTTCGGCTTTTGCCATTTACCGTTTACCGCTAACCGTTCACCGGTCTTTTACTTTTTCTTCAGCTGCCTCACGACGTCGATGACGGTGCCGTCGCGGTACTCGACGACCCCGATGATCCTGTCCTCTGTCTCGACCGGTGACATGGGGCCTGTGAACTTCTCCGCTGTTTCGATCAGTTCGTCCATGGTCACCAGGGGGACATCCCCGGCTTCCTTTGCTGCGTTGATCAGATCCTGTCTCCTGGGGTTGATGGCCACGCCGAACTCGGTAACCACGGCATCGACCACTTCGCCAGGCGTGCTGACAGTGTAGACCGAATCGACCGCGCAGGGTATGCGACCGCGGAGCAGAGGAGTGGTGATGATGGTCAGCTGCGCTCCCGCTGCTGTGTCCTGGTGGCCGCCTATGCCGTGGAGAAGAGCTCCGTCGGCCTCGGTGTTCACGTTCACGTTGAAGTCCCTGTCCACCTCGGTGGCTCCCAGCACTACCGTGTCAAGCATGTTCACGGCGCACCCCGCGTTCCAGGGGTTGGCGTACCAGTCGGCCGATATCTCCACGTGGTTGGGGTTCTCGCCTATGGATTTAACCGCGGCAAGGTCGAAGGATTGAACGTCGAGAAGCCTTTCGAAGAGCCCCTCCTTCATCATGTCCACGAAGAACTCCGTAATTCCTCCGAGCCCGAAGCTCCCCTTGATCCCCTTCTCCCGCATGGCATCCCTTACGTAGGCCGCCACTGCAAGGGATATGCCACCTGCTCCGGTCTGGAAGGATATGCCATCCCTGAAGTAGGGTGTCGCTTCGATCAGCTTCGCGGCGTTCCTGGCTATCAGAAGCCTCATTGGGTCCCTGGTCACCCGGGTAGTGCCGCTGACGATCCCTGCGGGGTCACCGATGCTGTCTACAGAGACAACGAAGTCCACAAAGAACTGGGGGATATGGATGCAGGGCGCGGGGTAGGGAATCAGGTTGTCTGTTATGGCCACAACGCACTGTGCGTACTCGGCGTCGCTATGGGCGTACCCGAGGGACCCGCAGGCTGATCTGCCTACCGCTCCCGAAAGGTTGCCGTACTTGTCCGCCGTGGGCGCTGCAATGAAGGCCACGTCGATAACGACCTCGCCGCTTGTCACAGCCCTGGGACGCCCCCCGTGGCTCCTCAGGACGACGGGGACGCTCATGCCGCCCTCGGAGGCAAGCTGTCCTATGGGGCCGTTGACGGAACCCATGATCTGGCGGATGACCCCGCTCTTGATGTGTTTCGTCAGATGTTTGTGAACGCCGAAAAGAGCCGTTGGGAAGATAACAAGGTCTTTGATCCCCATCTCGGCGCAGGCGTCGAGCACGGCGTTGACCACGAAATCGCCGTTGCGGAGGTGGTGGTGGAAGGAGATGGTCATGCCACTCTTCAACCCCGACGCGCTGATGGCAGCCTTGATGTCGGGAAGGGTCTTGTCGGTCCTTGTGTTGAAGGCCGTTCTGTTCCTCTTCCCGAAACGGTTGCCCTCGGGCGGTCTTCTGTCATGGCCCTTGAAGTGCCTGACCTCCCCGTAACCCGGTATCGAGTCGGGAATATTACGTCCTGCGGCGTTGATAGCCATTACTTTTCACCTCCGGCTTTGAGACCGGCCCGCTGGAGAGTGAATTCCGCCCTCTTGACCACGGGCTTGTCGACCATCTTCCCGTCGACCTGGACCGCCCCAAGACCCCTGGCCGCGGCTTCGGCGGCGGCCTCCACGATCTTTTTAGCCTGTTCTATCTCCTTGGCTGTCGGCGTGAAGACATCGTGGATTATCGGTATCTGGTTCGGATGGATGACGCTCTTGCCCTGGTAGCCCAGCTGTTTGACCCATTCACTCTCCCGTCTGAGACCGGCGTCGTCGGTGATGTCGGCGAAGACGGTGTCCAGGGCGTCGACACCTGCGGCGTGGGCAGCCAGAACGACCATCCTTCGGGGTCCGATGAGCTCTTCGCTGTTGGGAGAGCGGGTCGTCTTGAGGTCGGCCCTGAGGTCTTCACCTCCGGGGCAGATGGCGGCCACCCTTCTGGAGGCCTTCGCTATGTCATAGGCCCTCCAGATGCCAAGGGCCGTCTCTAGAAGGCAGAAGATGAGAGTCTTGCCTACACGGATCTTGGCCTTGCTCTCTATTTGGGAGAGAGCCTCGTCCATAAGGGCGATATCCTTCGGGTTTTCCACCTTGGGTATGCGGATGCCGTCGATACCGCAGGGCACGACAGTCTCGATGTCGGTTCTCCAGAATTCGGTGTCCATGGCGTTTATCCTCACGGTGACCTCGCAGCTGCCGAAATCGCCCCTTCTGAGAACGTCCCTGACCAGTATGCGCGCAGCGTCCTTTTCGCTGACCGCTACGGCATCCTCAAGGTCAAGGATGACACCATCGGGGTTAAAAAGGTGCCCCCTAAGGAGCATATTGGGATTGTTGCCGGGCAGGTACAGCTTTGTCCTTCTCAGTCTCATGCGGCCTTCCCCCCTGCGAGCCGTCTCACGGCCGCCTCGACCCTGGCCTTGAGCACAAGGTCCCCGGCTCCATTGTCCTGGATGGAGACGAAAATGTCCCGGACACCCAGGCTTTTGAGGGTGTCCTTTGTTGCCTTTACCATAGCCTCGCCGAAGCGGGCTACGCTTGCCCCCTCCATCACGATGGATATGCCCCGACCCTTTTCTGCTTCGGTCACGGTGACGATACAGTCCATCGATTCGAGGGTTCCTGCCTGGGCTGTTTTCATCTTCTTACCTCCCTGTGTCAAGCGACGTACTTCGTCTTGCCGTTCATCGCTTTCAAAAAACCGGGGCCCACCCGAAGGTGAGCCCCGGGCTCATTGATCTTTCCTGGTTATGCCCTTGCGGTTTACGATCCGCGATTAAGGGTTTTGCAGGTTTTCAGGTTTTGCATTCCCGTTCACCGTTGACCGTTCACTGTTAACGCCTTTAGGTTTTGCCCCTTCCGTCTCACGCCTAACGTCTCAAGCTCTTAAGGTCTTCCTGCCGCCTGCGTTGCATAGGGTTTTGAAGTGGGTTTCCCCATAAACAAAGGTTTTTGCTCTTCTCTGTGGCCCCACCCTCTGCGTTCTCTGTGGTGAGATGCCTTGGCCTTGGGTTTACCTTCTCACGTCTCACGTCTCACGTCTCACGGTTTTTATGCCAGATGCTCCCAGGCGCACATCTCGCGTGCCTTGGCGCAGATCTCGTCGGCCTTCTTGTCAAAATCGGGGTCGATCTTGCCGGCGATAGCCTTGGCCATTTCGAGGGTGGAAACTGCCTTTTTCTCCCAGTCCTTGTCGCCCTTGTCATCGCGCCAGATGTCGTAGGTGAGGTACTTGCTCTCCACGAGCACGTCGCCGATGGCCTTCTCGAGCCTGGCGGCATGGTCATTGAGCCCCAGGTATTCGAGCATCATGACCGCCGTGATGAGCAGGCCGCAGGGGTTGATCTTGTACTGGTGTGCGTACTTCGGAACCGAACCGTGGCTCGGTTCGAAGAGAGCGGCCTCTTCGCCGATGTTGCCGCTGGGTGCGAATCCCATGCCGCCGACCAGCTGTGAAGCCTCGTCGGAGAGGATGTCGCCGAAGACGTTGGAGGTGACGATCACCTGGTAGTCCTGGGGGTTCTTGATAAGCCACATTGCGGTTGCGTCGGCGTTCTCTTCACGGGAATCGATATCCGGGTACTCCTTGGCGATCTCCAGGAAGCGCTCTTTCATCATGCCGTCGGTGGCCCTGATGACGTTGGCCTTGTTGCAGCATACCACGCTCTTGAGGCCGTTGGCCTTGGCGTACTCAAAGGCTGCACGGATGATCCTGTCGCATCCTTCCTTGGAGTAGACCCTCCAGGATACCGCAACTTCCGACTTGTCCTTGAAGCGCTCCATGCCCGGATGCAGGTCGAACATCTCGCGGGGGAGCGGGCGCCACTCCACGGCCGAGTAAAGGTCCTCGGTGTTCTCGCGGAAGAGCTTGATATCGATCTTGGGGTCGCCCTTCAGGGGGCATTCGAGGCCGGGCATCAACTTTGCGGGGCGGAAGTTGATGAAGAGGTCGAAGATCTGGCGCATCTGGAGGATGGCCGACTTGAAGCCTTTCACTCCAGCCTTGGAGGTGATGGCGGCCATGAGGGTGGCGTCGGTGTTCCTGACCTTGTCGATGGTCTCCTGGGGTACGGTGTTCCTTCTCTTGTCACCCTCGGGGAACTCCTTGCAGGTCTTTTCCCACATGCACCAGCCCATGTCGGCGCGAACCCAGTCGATGGGCGCGTCAAGGGCCTGCATGACTATCATTGCGGCTTCCATAACGTCGAAGCCCGAATCATCCCCCGGAATATAGGCTACCTGGTATCTGTCCTTCTTCTCCTTGACTTGCATAACGTTCCTGGCCATATTATTGCCTCCTTGTTTTAAAAAGCGTAACTTGTAACTCGTTACTTGTTACTCGTGAATCGTGAACCGGGAGGGGCAAAGGCAGGGCCCCGTCCACCGTTAGCGCCCTTGATCCAGCCCCCTGCCTCTCAGATTTTGACTCTCCCACAAAAAGACCCGGGTTTTCCTCTCTCTTGCACCCCTCTGCGGCCCTCTGTGACCTCTGTGGTGAGATGGTTTGATTTTGGCTTTGGATCGTTCCCTCCCGTTCACCGTTAACCGTTTACGCACTTGATCCTGGAAGTCACGAGTCATGCGTTACGGTCTTGCAGCCTTGCTTTCCGTTATCCGAGTTACGAGT
>JAAYDT010000045.1 GCA_012729145.1 Synergistaceae bacterium
AGATCGTTCCCGCTGACCATACCAGTAAGATCTGTCTCCTTTACCAGTTCCACCGATGGGATATTGATGCTGAACTCCCCTGTATCCCTGATCGCAGATGCCGTAGCGTGGCGGCCAATGGCGACGCTCATCAGGGCAGGTCTGGCGTTCACCCTGGTAACCCAGGCTACAGCCATAAAATTCGGACGCCCCTCAATGCTGGATCCTACTATGACCACCGGCATCGGCAAAGGATAGGGATTGTTCCCAATGTTGATCTTTTTCATGATGATGACCCCCTCACGGTTTGATATGCGGGTCGCACAATTGCCCCGGCTCTAAAGAAATATCTCGAGAATGGGATCGACCAGGGGTTGAGGTTCCTCGGGATCGGTGAAAAGTTCGATATACTCCGGGATTTCTATCTCCAGCGGATCGATCAGATACTTGCTGATCTCTCCGTTCTGCCAGTATATCGTCACCTGGTAGCCTGAAAAGACAGCCTTTACGGGTTCGCCTGAGTCAAAGTCAAAGAGGTAGATCGCTCCATCGAACACTATCCCGTCGATATCCTGGCCGTTATAGAAAGCGGCATCAGAAGGAGGAGCGACACTGAGTACCATTAGCAGGATGGCAGCTGCAGTTATCAACAACACTTTCAACCTCATCTTGCTAAGACCTCTTCTCTATTTGATGCTATCACTCTGACTCAGCGCTATTTTACACCTCTCCTGATTTTGATGCTATTGGAAGGGTTAATGGGAAAGAGTGTGCGAATCCCAGGCTGGCAAGAGGTTAAAATAGCCGTATCCGTTATCCGTAACTCAGATCTTTAAACATTCTTGTTTTCTGGAGGGGATATTCTTGAAACCCGGAAACGACTTCTACTGCAGGCAAGGCGGGGATAATCCCATGCACGCTCCCCGGTATTGCGGGATACCCACTTTTATGAGGGCTCCTTTCATTGAAGACCCGGTGGAGATTGATATTGCGCTGGTCGGCGTACCCTATGACGGAGCTGTGGAAGCGAGGTCGGGAACGCGCCAGGGACCCCGCCAGATCAGGGACATGTCGAGCATGATGCGTTCCATCCACCACGTCACAAGGGTGAATCCTTATGAACTATGCCGGGTGGGAGATGTGGGTGACGTGCCCTTCAGCAGGATATTCGATGTTGAGGCAAGCCACAGGGACATTACATCCTTTTACGAACGTCTGAACAACGCCGGGGTCTGGCCTCTCAGCGCCGGCGGGGACCATTCGATAACCCTTCCCATTCTTCGAGCCATAGCAATGGATCGCCCCCTGGGGCTGATCCACATCGATGCCCACACCGACTGCTGCGACGAGGAGATGAACTCGAAATACAGCCATGGGACCCCTTTCCGCCGGGCCTGCGAAGAAAACCTTATCGATCCTGAACGGATGATCCAGATAGGTATAAGGGGGGCGGCCAATTCCCCCGAATGCTGGGAGTTCGGTGAAAGGAACGGCATCAGGATAGTATTCATGGAGGAGTTCGCCAGGATAGGCGTCGAAAGGACCGTAGAAGAGGCAAGAAGAATCGTGGGCAACGGGCCTGTCTATATCACTTTCGACGTGGACGGCCTCGACCCCGCGTTCACTCCAGGGACCGGCACCCCTGAAATAGGTGGACTTACCTCCCTGGAAGCCCAGGGACTGATCCGAGGGTTCAGGGGGCTGAACCTGGTGGGGGCTGACGTTGTCGAGGTTGCACCACCCTTTGACCCGTCGGGGAGCACGGCCCTTGTGGCAGCAACGGTCATGTACGAGATCCTCTGCATCCTTGCCGGATCCAGGATCACAAATTCATAGAATGAAACCCCTGGGAGAAAACGGAAAGCGATGTGCAAGTATTGGTCGTGGTGCCGGCAAGAACTGTCATCACGTTTTTTTGAAAAACCTTTTCTTCAACAGCCCAGGCTGAAGAATCCAGTTTATACTTTTTTCCCTCTACTTCTGGCCCTTTTCCGCATCATTCCCGAGTTTAGACTCAGGTAAAGGGGATGATGCTGTAATGCTGACCTTTGGTCCGGTACCGTCGAGGCGACTTGGAAGGAGCATAGGAATTAACTCCATTCCTCCCAAAACCTGCAGTTATTCCTGTGTCTATTGCCAGATAGGCCGCACCACCGTGTTCACTTCCAACAGGAGCTCCTTTTTCAAGCCCCGGGAGATAGGCAAGGCACTGGAAGAACGAATGGAAAAGGTCCAGTCTTGTGGGGAAAGCATTGATTACGTGACCTTCGTCCCCGACGGAGAACCGACCCTTGACGAGAACCTGTCTGAGGCCCGCCGGATCGTAAAACAATTCGGTTTTCCGACGGCGATCATTACCAACGCCTCGCTGATGGGAAAGGATGAAGTCCGCGAAGACCTCGCCGGGTTTGACCTGGTCTCCCTCAAGGTTGACTCTGCTATCCCCGAAGTCTGGCTGCACATTGACCGCCCTCACCCCTCCCTGCAACTGGATGCCATCCTGGAGGGGTCGCTTGTGTTCGCCAGGAACTATAAGGGGAAACTACTTACCGAGACAATGCTCGTTCGCAACCTCAACGATACCGAAGAAAGCCTCCGTACGACCGCTGAGCATATTGGGAAATTGAAGCCCCACTGTGCATATCTGTCGATACCCACCAGACCTCCCATGGAGAAATGGGTCGAACACCCTACGGCCAGGTCCCTGTTGAGAGCTTTTAGCCTTTTTTCGGTGAACATTGAACGCACCGAACTCCTCACAGGCTACGAAGGGAATGCCTTCGCCTATACGGGGGACCCCGAAGCCGATATCCTGGACATTACCGCCGTGCACCCTATGAGAAGAGATGCCGTGGAAGATCTGATCACAAGGTCAGGTGCTGAATGGGGCCTGATCAACGATCTGCTCCGGAGAGGAAAGATCAGAAAAGCATCATGGGAGGGGCAGGATTTCTATATTCGCACACCCGTCAACGGGAAAGAGGAGGATCCAGACCGGAAGGACTTTTGATCCATCGGTGCCGGATTTTCAATTGTCCTTCAGGCTGATAAGATGACTGACAGAGAAACTCCGGGAAAACCACATTATTGAACCAGGGAGGCCATCCGATGGATCTGGACAAGATTCTCGTCAACGACAATTTTGTATCCTCAGGCAAATCCAAGGACATCTACCTTATCCCCGATGGGAAATACAAGGGGAAGTACGCCTTCGTCTTCACCGACAGGGGCACAGGTTATATCGACAAGGACGGCAAACCCGTATTCGATCCAGGATACGACAACGTGGTGGGCGAGATCCCCGGCAAGGGGGCCATAGCCTGCAAATTCGCGACCTACTTTTTCAGGCTTCTGGCAAGACAGGGTATCCCAACCCATTACATCGACACCGTGGCCGACAACGTCATGATAGTGGAGCCTGCCACACCGATAAGCATGTCAGAGCAGGGGCCGGAATTCCCAGGTTCGGCCCCACTACTGAACCTGGAGTGGACCTGGCGCAACAGCGCCATGGGAAGTTTCTGGCGTCGATACCCCTTCATCAGGCCCTGTGCTGACCTCCCCCAGGTTGTCGAGGCCTGGACAAAGGGTAAGATCGACAGGCTTATCACCTTCGGATCATTGACAGGTGCCGGGGTCATGACCGAGGAAGAGGTTTCCCATGTCAAGGACTTTGTCAGGAAGATAGCCCTTGTGATCTACGATGAATTCGCCGCTCACGGTCTGCACGTCCTTGACGGCAAGATCGAGCTCGGCCGTCTCAAGGACGGTGACGGCAGGATCGTTCTCATTGACGAGATATCACCCGACGTCCTGCGCGTCTGTAAGGGCTACCAGAGTGGCGAAAAGGGGTGCACAAGGGCCCCGGAGTGTATCTCCACCCGCATCTCCGGCGAGGACCGTAAGATCTCTGCAAAGAATCAGCTGCCTGCATCTGAACTTGAGAAGATATTCTTGAAGTGAAGAACTTCAAGGATCTCGACACTTGAATATCCCATCTTTTGCATTCGTAGAAAATTGTGCACGTTACAGTCCAGTTCTCCAAAGGCAGGGAAGGATCTTCCCTGCCTTTTTTGTTTTTCAAAAAAATCTCTGGGAAACACATTTTCCTCTCTGCTTTTTGACAAAAAGGAGATCAAGATCTTTTATATAGTGGATACCTGAAACCACACTAATTTCGAATAACAGGAGAGGCCATGGAACTTGGAAACAGAACAGAGGAACCCCTTATCAAGTCGACGACCTTGACGGATCGGAGGCTTCCGGAACTGGACGCCGCACGAGGGTTGATAATGATGTTGATGGCCCTGGACCACACCATGGAACTAGTCTGTCGCAAGGGGTTCTTCGAGTTCTGGGCCATGTGTGTACCCGATTACGGATCGCTCCAGGCGTTCTTCACGCGCTTTATCACTCACACCTGCGCGCCCGGGTTCGCGCTCATAATGGGGGCAGGGATGGTCTTCTTCGCGACGAGCAGGCGCTCCGTCGGTTGGGAAGAGGCCAGGATCATTCGCCACTACTGGATCCGGGCACTCGTACTTGTAGTGATCATGCTTACCCTTGAGAACTTCGTGTGGCAACAGGCCTTCCCGTCACGGCCCGACAGCCCCGTCGTCTCTCTCGAGTTCGGCGTTCTCTTCTCCCTGGCAGGTTCCATGGCTCTTGGCTCCTTTCTCCTCAAGGCTCCTGACGGTGCTCTCGCAGGCATAGGGTTGACCCTTGCTCTCACGACCCAGTGGATCATCACTTCCCGCCTGGGGTCTCCGGAACCTATGAGCGGAGTCAGCCTTCCCCTCATGTTCTCCTTTGTTCCATCGGGGATAAGGACGCCGACACTGGGGATCTTTGTTCTTTACCCCGTACTCCCCTGGTTCGTGTTCACCCTCTTTGGCATGATCCTTGCTCGTCGCATCCAGGCAGATCGTCCTGGGACAGGGAAAGTCCTCCCCCTGGCGGGCTCTGCTCTGATCGCGGCTTTCGTACTTTTGCGTACAACAGGCGGGTTCGGCAATACACACCCCGTCAAGGGCAGCGGGATCATGGCCTTCCTTGCATTAAACAAGTACCCGCCGAGCCTGGCCTACATGCTTCTCTTCTCAGGCGTGAACCTCCTTATCATTTCATCGTTCTCCCGGGCCGGACATTTCTGGGCCAGAAAGGACAATCCACTGCAGGTCTTTGGCAAATGTCCGTTCTTTTTTTACATCCTGCACCTTTTCTTCTTCCTGGCGGTCGGGAAACTGTTCCCGGCCCCTCCAGGTTATTGGGGCGGGTACGCCTGCTGGGCTACCGGGCTTTCTGCACTCTATTGGCCCTGCCGTGCCTTTGTGAAGCTGAAGGCAAGAAGCAGTCCCGATTCGATCATCCATCTCTTCTGAACCCTTTCCAGGATCGATTGAAAACAGATCTTTTGTATCTGTTGAATGCACAATGTTGCCCGTCAATGCCTCAACGAAGCCAGCCACGGACCGGATTTGGGATCCGAACAAGATAATGTTTTCGTGATAGTTGAAGTGGGCCACCAAAAAAATCATATAAGCTTAAAGGACAATATCAGTTCCTGGTCATAAAAAAGGTGGCCCCCTTACCAAGTCAAACGGCAAGGGGGCCACCTTGGATACCTTAAGGTTTTAGATCAATCAATATAGCCGTAGTCTTGCATGAACTGTTTGATGATCTCTACTCCCTTGACCACCCTCGGATCCTTAGAGCCCTCCTCGGCAGCGACCTTGTCCAGGTAAGGCAGGGAGAACTCCTTGGTTATCCTGTCAACGTCTTCTTCACCCCACTCAATGTAGGTGGTCCCCCACTCTTCGAAGGATTTCTGGAACATTTCCTTCTCTTCCAACCTGGTCAGATCAGCAAACTCCTTGGAGAGAACAATAGCTGCCGTCTCAACTATTGCCTGGAGGTCGGCAGGCAACGCTTCCCACGCCTTCTGGGATACCAGAAGCTCCATTGCCTGCGGGACCTGCCAGGGTGGGCCTATAAAATAGGGGCAAACCTCATAGTGCTTCAGGTCGCGATACTGCCACCAGCACGTTCCCGCTCCATCAAGAGTACCGGTAGAGATGGCCATGTAGACCTCCGGGTGCGGCAGCATGACCGGAGAGGCTCCGAAATGCTGCATGGTGTCCGACATGGCTCCGAAGAACCTTACCTTGAATCCCTTTAGTTCATCCAGAGAGTTGATAGGTTTCTTGCTCCAGAAGTAAGTATCCCCAACGTTGTGGCTCCCGAGAAAGTGAACGCCATGCTCTCCCCAGGCCTCCTTCAAAAGTGCGTCTAATCCCCTGTAGTGATAGAGTTCGTTGAACTCAGCACCAGAACGTGTTATGAAAGGAGGGAGATTACCAGCCGTGAGCCAGCCCATCGGGACTGAGCCCCTCCAGAACAGGGCACCGGTATTCGCGATCTGGATCATATTAGCC
The DNA here is from genome assembly GCA_012729145.1 of Synergistaceae bacterium. Lineage (GTDB taxonomy): Bacteria > Synergistota > Synergistia > Synergistales > Thermovirgaceae > 58-81. The sequence continues at coordinate 6,414 of JAAYDT010000045.1, forward strand.
TGAAGAGCAGGAAGCACTTCCATGAATTCCACCAGTTCACCGGCGTAGTGCAAGGAGATCTTCAACCTACCGCCGGACATCTCATCCACTCTTTTTATAAAACGAGGGATGATAGTCTCACAAGGCAGGGACCCGGCTGTCTGGTGGGCCTGCCACTTCCAATGAAATACCTCGTCGGCCGCCGTTGCGGGGGAAGAACTGCCCACAGTGACAAACCCCAGTAACGCAAGTGCTATACCAGTTAAGAATAAATTTCGAACCTTCACAAAAAACGCCCCCTTCAAAGAAAACTCATCAAGGAAACCTCTGATCTCTCCTTCGGCCAGATTGGATCACCTCTCTCCTGCCCTGTTCGGGACCTTTTGCGCTAACCAACTGCCTGATAAAACGGCACCTCTCCTTTATTTGAAGAGAAGCCTGGGTAGCCAGGTAACCACTGAAGGGAACACTATGCACAATGCCAGGCAAACCAGCTGGGTGATAACAAAGGGAGTTATGGAATTATAGATATCCTTCATGGTTATACTCTTGGGAGCTATGCCTTTTATCATGAACAGCATGGCTCCGAAAGGCGGTGTAAGGTAACCGGTCTGTGTGTTGACCGCATAGAGTACGCCCAGCCAGACAGGGTCAAAACCGTAAACAGGGATCAGGGGCATCAGGATAGGCAAGGTGATCATCAGGATGCTCCAGGCATCAATGACACAGCCGAGGAGGAACCAGACAACCTGGATGGAGATCAGCATCGTCCACCAACCTATCTCGTACGTTTCAACAAGCCTTGTCACAAGGGTCGCTGCACCCAGCCCCATGTACACGGCAGCAAAGGCTTGCGCAGAGAACAGGATCCACATAATGAAACCCTGAACCCTTATAGTCGTCCTCGCAACATCGGCTATCAGTTTCCAATCCAGCCTCCGATGGAGAGCACTACAGACAAAAGCTCCCAGGGCGCCCACAGCAGCGGCTTCGGTGGGGGTTGCCATTCCGGAATAGATCGAACCCAGAACAGAGGTTATGAGAAGAAGAGGGAGGATCACTCCTTTCAGAGAAGCGAACTTGGCGCCCCAGTCAGATCTCTCTTCGTAAGGAATTGCCGGACCCATATCAGGTTGGAAATGGCACCTCAGCAATATGTAAAGAATTATCAGTGACGAACAGAGCAAACCCGCTCCCATACCTCCGGCGAAGAGCTCGCCGATCGAGACCTTGGCAATGGTCCCATAAAGGACCAATCCTATACTGGGTGGGATCAATGGACCCAGGACACCGCCCGCAAGGATGCACCCTGTAGCCATTCTCTTGTCGTAACCACGTTTGAGCATTGCCGGAAGGGCCATTACACCCATCATTACCACACCTGTGGATGCGATCCCTGACATTGCGGCGATAAGGGTGCAAGCCAGAACAGTTCCAACTGCCAGCCCCCCCTTGATGGATCCGATCCACCGGTACATAACCTCAAAGAGGTCCTCTGCAACTCCAGAACGTTCCAGGACCGTCGCCATGAGAACGAACAAGGGAGCCGCAACAAGGGTTGTGGTCTGCATCATCGCAAAGGTCCTGGCAACAATTATGAAAAGGGATTCCGGCCCCCAAAAAACAGCTGTAAAAACCGTTGCCAGGCCTCCAAGCACAAAAGCGACTGGAAGCCCCATGGCCAGGAGAAAGAACATGCTGCCAAATAGAAGAATGGAGATAATGCCTATGTCCATGGGATCACCTCAGTTCTCAGCAACAGCTTTTTCTTCGACCGCTGGTACAAGCTCTCTCCCCGTCAAGGCCAGGTAAAGATCTTTGGCGGTCTTCGTCATTCCCTGCAAAAGCATAAGTCCGGCAGCCACCGGCAAGGTAAGCTTGATCGGCCAGAGGGGAGGCCCCCAGACGCTTTCGGAGTACTCTCCGACCCTTAAGCTGGCTAAAGCCCAGGGGATGCTCTTCCAGAGCATCGTCCCGACGAAGGCGTAAAACATCGTCCAGGTCAGGAGATCAACTATGGCCCTTACCCTGGGTCGGAAAGACTGGTAAAAAACCTCCACATTGACAAAGGCATCCTTACTAAGGGCGTAAGCTCCACCTAAAAGAAAATGAGCCCCATAAAGCATGCAGGAGGTCTCGTGAGCCCATATGGTAGGCCTGTTGAAGGCATAACGCATCACAACCTCGAAGACCAGAACAAACATGATAGGATAGACAAGGAAGCCAACGATCCTGCCCACCCAATCGTTTAGCCTGTTGACCCAATTTACAAACGCTACTAAGAGCCTCAATCGTTTCACTCCCTTGGATATCCTGATGGGGGGAAACCCGTACTTTTTTAAAGAAAGGTTAAACCAATCGTGTTTCCTTTCAACACCTTTTCCCGATCAAGTGCAAAAATTACTATTTCAGATATTCCAAAGCAAGAGCGATGTAAAATTTGGTCGAGTCAATAACGCTCGATACCTCAACATACTCATCAAGCTTATGATTTCTTGATGAATCACCAGGACCGTAAATAATAAGCGGAAGATCAGGATCGATCTCTCTGAAGGGAACCGCGTCCGTGCCGTAAGTTACCCCTTTAATTTCGGGTTTTTTGTTAAATACGCCAACATAGGATTCAACGGCCTTCTTCACGAAAGGATGGTCGACATCTGTGCTTATCGAAGTCAGATCCAACTCCACTTGGATCGAGATATCAATCGTCTCGTCTTCCTTTTTAAGTTCTGAAAGGATGCCCTCGATCTGTGCAAGAATTTCAGAATGAGGGTTCCCCGGAATGGTCCTGATATCTACAACCGCCTCGCACAGGTCGGGAATAATATTGGTCAGTTCTCCTGCATGCATTCCAGTAAGATTCAACGTGGGAGGAGTAAGCAAAGGGCTTTTGGTCACCTTGAATTTGAATTCTTCCTGAAGCCTTTCGGTGAACCGTATCATGTTCTTCAAGGCATTAACGCCTTTCTCTGGCAAACCGCCGTGAGCCCTTTTCCCTTTGGAAACAAACTTCAGCCAAAAAGCTCCTTTCTGAGCGATGTAGATATCCCCGACGCTCGCTTCACTGATAGCAAGTGCATCGATCCTTTCAGATCCATGTTTTTTTGCGAAATCCCTTGCGCCTATCAAACCCGTCTCTTCTCCGGCTGTTCCAAGAAAGGCCAGTGTCCCACTCAGGGGCACGTCTGCTTTCTTTAAAATACACATGGCCATGATCATGGCGGCGTCTCCCGCTTTCATATCGCTTGTTCCTCGGCCATACATGAGATCACCCTCGATCTCTGCTCCAAAAGGATCATGCACCCATCCTTCTCCGGCCGGAACAACATCGAAGTGTCCACTGTAAAGAAGAGCCGGGCCTTGTGACGGATCGCCCATTCTGGCGTATAGATTGGCCCTGTTAGGCTCTTCACTGTCTACGTCCATGATTTCGGATGGAATACCATATTCCTCTAACTTTCTTTGAGCCAGCAAAGCTGCGTTCTTCTCATTACCAGGAGGATTCACGCTATCGACCTTGATAAGCTCTGAGAGGAATCCGACCACTTCCTTTTCATCAAGCAATTCCAGGCATTTCTGATATTCTTCATTACGTGTCAAACCCATCTTGTGGACCCTCCTTAAGGGATTGATCTCGATCAGCCAGAGTTGGCTACCCGTTCCCTGTTGCTACGCTTATATGCTCCTGCCCTCCCTTCTCATAATGGCCCTGTTCCTCGCGCAGCGGAACAGTAAACATCCTTTTTTATTATATTTACATTAATTTTATCCTGTGTGCGATATTATAATGTCCCGGAATATACCACTCTTTAAACACCTCTGTCAATGCTTGCAAGGTGATTTGGTTAACAAGGCGAATAGTGTGCAATGAAAGCTGTATGGATCGTCTACCGACCTTTTCGCAGAGGAGAGTCTGATTGTTGCAAGTGGATGCTTGAAAGAAGTTCATGGAAGGTTTTGATCTTCCGGCTTTTGGCATTGATCTGCCCAAATTCCCAAGGACCATAAGGTGATGTATTATTGCCTCCAGGACCGGTGCCGCAAATAATCCTTGACCGGTCCACGCGGTTTCACATGATCCCGTTGCAAGGCGGCAAAACAAAGGAGATCAGGAAAGGGGTTAGTGCCTTATGCTCGGTACTCTCAAGGTGGATATTGTGACCATCCGGGGAGGTGCATACAGGAAGATCTGAATGTATACGCCTCCCGAAAACTGTCCGAGAACAGATTTTCGGAGGTGATCACTTTGAGAAAAGTGGATTTGGGAAATATCGGGCTCAGCCAGGAACTCATGGCCGGATCCAGATTATACAGGGGACTGCACATCGGACGGATTGTCTCCCAGCAAAGGGACCTTTACAGGGTCGTCACCGAAGATGGCGAGGTTCGGGCTGCGGTCTCGGGAAGATTCCTTTTCAAGACCGGGGGGCCTTGTGAATTCCCTGCAGTGGGCGACTTCGTCATGCTGGACCGATGCGACAGCACCAGCGGCAATGCAGTGATACACAAGGTCCTGCCCAGGAAGAGCGCATTTATCAGAAAAGCTGCAGGGAGAAACAGGGATAGCCAGGTGGTGGCAGCGAACATAGACACGGTCTTCATCTGCATGTCTCTGGACAACGACTTTAACCTTCGCCGGGCTGAACGTTATCTCGGGATTGCCTGGGAAAGCGGGGCCATACCCGTGATGGTGCTTACCAAAGAGGACCTTTGCGATAACTTAACGGTAAAACTGTCGAAACTTGCTTCTGTAGCCCCAGGGGTGGAGGTGATCGTAACTTCGAGCCTGACCGATGACGGCTATGCCCCCCTGTACCAGTATCTGGGCAGGGGAAGGACCATAGCATTCATCGGCTCCTCAGGGGTTGGTAAATCGACCCTTATCAACAGGCTTCTCGGCAGTGAGATAATCAGGACCGGAGATACCCGGAACGATGGGAAGGGGAGGCACACCACCACCAGGCGGGAACTTTTCGTCATCCCGAACGGCGGAGTGGTGATCGACACTCCCGGTATGAGGGAGTTGGGGATAGAGAGGGCCGACCTATCGAAAGCGTTCAGCGACATCGACGAACTGGCGTCAAGGTGCAGGTTCCATGACTGCACCCATACAAGCGAACCGGGCTGCGCTGTTCTGCAGGCCGTCAGGGAGGGACTCCTTCCCGAGGATAGGCTTGCCAACTTCATGAAGCTTGAGAAGGAGTCGAGGTACGAGGACCTGAACTCAAGGCAGATAGAGACGGAGAAGATAACAGCAATGTTCGCTGGCATGGGCGGAATGAAGAACGCCCGCAAGTTCGCCAGGGAGAAGAACGAGAAACGGCACGGGTACTAGTTGATATGTGTAATTGAGGATCCTGAACCGTAGGGCCCCCGTCATACCGGGGCCCTTTTCTTTTCTTTTCTTTTCTTTTCTTTTCTTTTCTTTTCTTTAAGGCTGTGTTATTCAACAAAATATTTTCTAAGCCTCCTATCAAGATCTGGATCAAAGACGGGACATAAAAAGCCATCAAGGATATTATTTACTCAAACGCTTGCCCGACCACGGGGGTGAAGCTGGTTGCGGGATTTGCGGTGGACTTCCTGACAGAAAGGACCAGATCTGGAACAGATGGTTCTCCGAAAGGGAATAGAAGGAGGGTCATAAATGACGAACATAAAGGAAAGGGCGAAAGAACTTAACGGCAAGATTATTGAATGGAGGCGTCACATCCACAGGAACCCGGAGACTGGTTTTGAAACTCCCATGACGGAAGCCTTTATCGTAGAGCGGCTCAGGGAGATGGGGATCGAGGAGATCCTCGAAGGTGTTGGGAAGCACGGTGTGACGGCCCTTATCAAGGGGGAAAGGCCGGGGAAGGTCCTGGGAATGAGAGCCGACATTGACGCACTCCCTGTTAAAGAGGAGACGGGCCTGTCCTTTGCCTCGGTCAACGGTCGGATGCATGCCTGCGGCCACGACGCCCACGTTGCGATCCTTCTTGGAACGGCAAAGATGCTTGCTGAAAACCGTAAGGACCTTCCTGGATCGGTGAAGCTGATCTTCCAGCCTTCGGAGGAGAACTCGGAGGGAGCCCCGGCGATGATAAGTGACGGTGTTTTGGAGAACCCGTCCATGGATGCCATTATCGGTCTTCACACGGGCAATCTCTGGGAAGGGCCCTCCACGGGGATGGTAGGCTACCGATACGGCGTTCTCATGGCGGCCACGGACTGGTTTACCGTCACCTTTGAGGGGAAAGGTGGGCACGGGGCCACCCCGCACCTGACTGTGGATCCTGTCGCCATGGCCTGTCAGGCATATATAGCCATTCAGACCATAGTCAGCCGGGAGACCAGCCCCCTGAACTCGGCGGTCATCACTGTGGGCAGCATCAACGGAGGTTCTGCACCCAACGTCATAGGGCCCAGTTGTACCATAAGCGGAACTATCAGAAGCCTGGATGCAGGAACAAGAGCCATGCTCTCGGAACGACTGAAGACCGTCTGTAAGGGTATCGCCCAGAGCATGCGCGGCAGGGCCGAAGTGCAGCTGATCACTGGTGCGCCGCCTCTGAACAACGACAGCGAGATCACCGACAAGCTAAGAGAGGCGGCTGCAAGTATCGTGGGAGAGGAAGCTGTCACAGAGATCGCCGAGCCCACCATGGGCGGAGAGGATATGGCCTTCTTTCTGGAAAAGGTACCGGGATGCTTTTTCTTCCTCCCTTCGATGCCAGGAGAAGGAGAGGTCTTCCCTCACCACCACCCGAAGTTCGACCTCGACGAGAGTGTTCTATGGATAGGCTCTGCAGTCATGGCACACTTCGCCATGACCTGGCAATAGAGACCACCCGGGACCGGCCGATCCTGAGATAAGCGTACTCTCTCTTAATACCGGGAAAGCAGGCATCTTTACCCAAAGGAGATATCCTGATGCAAGAATACTTTTGTTCAAAAAATCGGTCTCTTTGATAATGTACTTTTTTTGAATACTATGATCGGGGTTTTCCGTTGCCGGGAGGAATACCAGGCCCATGAGTTTCGCGTCTTCTGCCATCCAGGTACCACGAGAGCAGGAACAGCAAACCCGGAATAATCAGGAAGGCGAACTCGATCTCGCCGGTGAACTTCCTTTCCGAGACTATATCTGTAACGTTGAACCAAAGAACGCTCGCCAGTATAAGGATCCCGCCTTGCGGCTCTCTCCACCAGGCTACCAGGACCCCTGCAGAGAAAAGTACCGGTACGAACAGGATCAAAACCACCTCCCGGGGTTGGAGGTAGACGATATCTCTTATATCTCCTTCACCGATGAAGAACACAAGAAATAAGAGCAGGCATCCTACACCCGTAACTCTTGCAGCCCATCGAACGATCAATTGGGTCATCTTGTTCTTGTCCACCCCTTGGATTTTGTCCTAGAAGACCCTCGCGCCGAGGGGCACTGGGGCCCTTTCTGGCTCCAGTAATACCAGGCTTTCGTCCTGACCGGGGACGCCCAGGAC
>JAAYDT010000046.1 GCA_012729145.1 Synergistaceae bacterium
CTGATCGTGACGAGGGAAGCAAAATAAAGGATGACGATCACAAGGTCAACGATATGTAACTGCATGTTCTCCCAACCTCCTTTTCCTCTTTTTTGCCGGACTTGCGATATTGACTTGTTGGCCTTTGCAGCCGACCGACAAAAAAAGAACCTTTAAGACCCGCTTCTTCCTCCTCCATAGCTCACGATCCCTGGACCATTCACTCACCCCCCTCCCTTCCTGCCATACGGCAGAGGAACCTGTAGACTATCCCGGCGGTCGCAACAACCGTGTCCAGCTCGACATATTCATCGGCGGCATGAAAGTTGCCACCCTTGGGTCCCACGACGAGTGTTGGGATCCCAAGTCTCCCTCCCGTGTAGCAGAAATCACCCACGCTGGAGAAGTAACTGAAGGCAGGCTCACGGCCTGTGGCCTCTCTTATGGAGGAGACCATCTGCCTTACCATTTCGTGATCCTCAGGGGTAACATAGGAAGGAAACCCGTCACACTCATCATGGGGGGCGACCCTGAACCTGATATCTGCCTTACCCTTAATGCAGGCCCGCCTGACTGCCTCTTCTGCCTCCCTTATCACCGTCTCCCTGGTCTCTCCCACCACTACATGACGAAAGACGTTAAAAGATGCCTCATCCGGGACGGAAAGAGCCGCCCCTCCACCATGGAATTCCACACAGCAAATGGAACCCGGTCCAAGCTTTTCATGGGGTTCCAGTTCGCTCTTCTCTAACTCCAACAGGATCTTTGCCGCTTCGCTAACGGCATTTATCCCCTCCTCTGGCTGTGCACCGTGGGCGGATCTCCCACGGACCTTTACAGAGTAGTTCCATCCACCCCTTGCTCCCAGGCAGATGCTGGGGAACCCGACATCCGCAAAGGCGCTGCTCGGCTCTGTTATCAATGCTACATCGGCATCAGGGGGTATCTTCCCATCCAGGATCAGGGCATCGGTCCCGAGGCCGAAGGGCCCTTCTTCATCACAGACAAGGCTGTAATGGATGCTTCCCCTGAAGGGGGAGGCATCTTTAACGAACTCCTGAAGGGCGAGCATTATGGTGGCGCATCCGCTTTTCATATCGCAGGCGCCGAGACCGAACATCCTGTTCCCCTCGATCGAAGCGCCGAAGGGGTCCCTGGTCCAACCGCTGCAAAGTTTTACCGTATCAAGATGTCCATTCAGGATCACCTTTGGACCGGGGAGCCCCCCCTCCAGGGTGCCGATAACATTGATACCCTTGTAGTCGTAAACTTTCTTTTCATGGAAATGATGGAATTCAGCGGGGACACCGCGTCTCTCTAACCAATCCCGGGCAAAACCCATGATCTCCTTCTCTTCGAAATAGGGGCTCGGTATCCTGACCAGGTCTGAAAGGAGCCTCTCAGTCGCACCCCTGTCAAATGTTCTATCCATTGCCCTGCCTTCCTTGTTGTCCATAACTTTCATGTCGGGACCACTCCCCGCAAACAAAATATTTTTAATTAAAGAAGGAAACAGATAGTTTGACATTTCAATAGATATAATCTACGTTACCAGATTATTACAATGCGTCAAATTGTATGCCTTAAGGGAACAACGGTTTCATGGACTGTTTAAGGGTTGATGCTTTTTACCGCTGCCTTTATCCTCAATTCGAGATCTCTTTCCATGGAGGAGGGAGGGTGGATGACAATGCCAAGAGGGAACGTAGCTGTTTTGATCGAGAATGCCGGGATCTGGGACACCAACAGAAGTAGACCCTTCACGGGTTCGCTGCTGATAGCAGGAGACCGGATCGTTTCGGCTGGAGAAGTGGAGCAAGTAACTGACCATCCTGCTTCCCGTAATGCTTTCCGAATAGACGCAGCCGGCTCCTCGGTTATACCAGGCATGACGGACTCGCACCTTCACCTGACGGCCCTTTCGAGGCAGAGATCTGCCCTGTCGCTGTTTGAGGCATCATCGAAAGAAGAGCTCCTGGAGATGATCCGCAGAAGGGCCTCGGAACTGGGCCCCGGGGACTGGGTATACGGGGTCCGTTTCGACAACTCACGATGGGCCGATACTACCCTGCCGACCCTGGAAGAACTGGATTCCCTTGGCATCCCCAACCCTGTCCTTCTTCTCAGGGTCTGCGCCCACCTTCACGTGGTCAACTCCAGGGCGCTCCAGGAGGCGGGGCTTGCAGCAGAAGACATTTCCGGTGCTGGCGCGGTCAGAGACAAAAAAGGTTGCTTCACCGGGACCCTCCGTGAAAGCTTTGCCCAGCCAGTGGTCCAGGCAATGAAAAGAAGCTCCACAGGGGGCACCAGGGAGGCCGTCGCTCTCAGGGAGGCCATGCTGGAACTGGCATCACAGGGGATCACCTGCATCCATACCTGCAGCGCTTCATCCTACGGACTGGAGGAGAACCTGGAAGCCTTCCATTACCTCCACGATAAAGGTGAACTTCCCATCAGAATACGCCTGTACAGCGACGTGGCCATCCCTGGATGGACAAAAAGTGGCGAAGGCGACGATTGGCTTTGCTACGGGGGGAAGAAATTCTTCCTCGACGGCTCACTGGGAGGACGTACGGCGGCGATGACATTTCCCTACGAAGATGATCCATCGACCAGGGGGATGCTCAACATGGACACTGGGGAGTTCATCGAACAGGTCAGGGAGGAACACCTGGCCGGGAACCAGGTGCAGGTCCACGCCATCGGCGACGCGGCCATCGACCAGTTCATCAAGGCCATGGAGGCGTTGAAGGATCTTGCCCCTCTCAAGGAAGGACTACGCCACAGGGTTGTCCATATCCAGATCTGCAGGCCGGACCAGATTGAAAGACTTGCACGCCTGGGGGTGGTCTGCGATATACAGCCCGTTTTTGTACCCAGCGACATCCATATTACCAAAGCCAGGGTGGGGAAGGACAGGCTCGGGTGGGCCTACGCATGGAAGAGCATGCTGCAGAAGGGAGTTCTGCTGACCGGGTCAAGCGATGCCCCCGTTGAACCCACCAATCCCTGGAGGGGGATATGGGCTGCCGTCAACAGGGTTGACGACGAGGGGAAGCCCGAAGGGGGCTGGCTTCCGGACCAGAGGCTGACAGTTGACGAGGCCCTGGCCCTGTTCACTTTGAACCCTGCGAAAGCGGTGGGTGCGGAGGACAGGTTCGGGTCGCTCAGGCCCGGGAAGGCAGCCGACCTGGTGATCCTTGACAGGAATATTTACAGGACCCCGCCGGAGGAACTGCGCCAAGTAAGGCCCGTAATGACGATCGTCGGAGGAGAGGTCCGGTTTGTTCGTGAAGCGTGAAGCGAAAAAGCGTGAGAAGAAAGAAGTAAGAGGTTAGACGGGAGACCGGAAAGGTTAAAAGAACGTACCCTCCAGGCAAGCTTAAGGGCCTGGTCCCGACATAGTCCCGAGTCGATCCTCGAAAGGAAGCGACTTGCTGCGCCATTAGGCCTTTGACCTTCCGTCTCACATCTAACATCTAACATCTCACGCACTTGATCTTCCGAGTTACGAGTCACAAATTCACATAAACCGTTCAAACCGCTCTTTCTTAGCCTTGCAGATGGGACAGACCTCAGGGGGATTATCCCGCGCTGCCAGGTAACCGCATACCATGCATCGCCAAACAGGATAAGGGAGACCGCCCCCTTCTCCTGTTGCAGGGACTTCGGACCGCTTCTTCCGGGCAGCATTCCGCTCCTCACGGCCGGGCCGCCTCTCCGGTATTGAACCCACTTTCTGTTCCCCCCGCAGAACTTTCCCGGTGACGTAGAGTGAGCAGTAGCAGGTCCCGTACTCGTCGAGGTCGGGATCCCGGTAGTCGCAGGGGCAGACCATGTCCCTGTCGTCCTCGGCATCGCCCGAGGCCAGCCTGCAGGGGCATGAGAGGTACCCGAACCTGTTCTGGTTCACCAGAAGGCCTTCCATGAGCGTGTAGACAAAATCCCTGTCGGGATTGAGGTGATACCCCGACTGCTCGGCCTCTTCGTCTAACTTCTCGAAGAGTCGTCTTGTCTCTTCTTCCGAAGGCTGGTAGGTCTCACTTTGACTCATTCTCCAGGATCTCTCTTACCTTGTCGATGTCATAACCGACCACGCAGTGTTTGCCGTTGATCACTATCGTGGGGAAGGAACCCTTCTCGTTGAACCTCCTCACGGTGTTCATTACCTCTTCCGACTCCTCACCCTGCAGCAGGTCGACGTCGATGTAGTCGAAGGCGATCCCTAACTCCTTCAGGTGGTTCTTCGTCTTCCTGCACCATCCGCAGGTGCTGAGAGCGTAGATAAGGATGTCTCCCCTGTCTTCGCCCTCTACATGCTTTCTCTTGATCATGACTGCCTCCTGTTCTGGATCTGACGGCTTTCGAAGCCGTCTGCCCTGTTATGCGTCATCAACGGTACCTATTCTGCCCCTCCCGCAGGATTTCGCTTCGTAGAGCAGACTGTCGCAGCGAGAGATCACCCCGTCGGCGTCCTCGCCAGGCATCAGACCGGTGATCCCGAAACACATGGAGATCTCCGCAAGGGGGTCATCCGGGCCTGAAATACTTTTCTCCAGCTCTTCCAGCACATTTTCGGCGAAAGATCTGCCGCCATCTACGGAGGTTTCCGGGAGAAGCCCAAGGAATTCGTCACCCCCCCATCTGAGAAGGTAGTCATGTACCCGGGATCTTCCCTCGAGGATCCTGGCAACCTTTATCAGAACCTGGTCGCCAGCGGAATGGCCATAGATATCGTTTATCTTTTTGAAACCGTCAAGGTCTCCCATTATCATACAGAAAGGCCTTCCGGTCCTGCCGTGGCGAGATCTCTCCCTTTCAAAAATCCCCCGAAAGATCCTTCGGTTGTAAAGGCCTGTAAGTGGATCGGTGTTGGCGGCCTTTTCAAGCTCCGAACTCAATCGACTGACATCTGCAAGAGACTCTTTAAGTCTCTCATTTTTCTGTTGAAGAGAAAGGTGCAACTCAAAAAGCTGTCGGAACTGTTCCATAAGCCTTTCGACCCATTGCCCAAAGTGGTTCTCATCACTATCCAGCACACATATCGTACCAAAGGGGGTCCCGTCAGGGTAGAGGATGGGGAATCCAAGGTAGGCGACCATACCCAGTTTTATGTCCGGATTTCTGCACCATTTTTTGTCTTTGAGAGCGTTAGGCACCAGCAGCCTCCCTCGACTCTTGATCACAGTCTCGCAGTAGAGCCCGGACCCGTCAAAATGCTCGCTGTCTCCTGGATGGTAGGGATTGCCCTTTGTCTCGCTTGAGATAAAGACCTCGATCTCAGGCTCAGAAAGTTTCATCACCAGGGCCACAGGCACGTCCACGACACGGGCAAGTACGTCCACTGCCCCCTGCCACTTGGCAATAATGTCCTCAGGGATATCAGGGATTGTGATACTCTGGGGATCGACGGGCATCAGGATCCCTCCGCAAAGAAAATGATCTTGTCCCCCTGCTGCCTGTTCATTGTAACATTTATTTGAAAAGTTTACTTATTAACCTTGTTCTCCTTTCTATTAACCCAGTCCTTCCAACGTTTTTACAAGGGTCCCGGGGGGGAGTGACCCGATCTTCTCCACGGCAAGAAAGACCCCATCCATGTATATTTCGCTGGAGAAATCCTGCACCGTGATCCTCACGATCTCATCCTGCCTTCCCAGGGTTACCTCGTGTTCAGAATAGGGACCGGGGTAGGGAAGCCGTTGTGACGTCACGGGAATACCGGCTATCCTGGCTCCCGTTACTCCAGGAAAAACCTCCCGGCTTTCAATTTCCCCTTCCGGGCCGGCTGAGGCCACGTTGGCCAGTGTTGCAGCAGTTCCGCTTGGTGCGTTGGCCATCCTGACGTGGTGCCTGTCAGTGACAGTAACATAGGGGTAATATTTTCTCGCCATCTTCATGAAATCCATCACAAGGTTGATCCCAAGGCCGTAATTGGAGATCACTGTCCATCGAAGCCCCTTCTCCTTGACAAGCTCTTCAACCTTGACCATGTCCTCTTCGGTAAGGCCCGTCGTGCCGATCACAGCGTCCACCCCGGCATCGGCGTAGGTCTTGAGGTTTTCCATGAGAATCACCGTTGATGTGAAATCCACTACAACGTCAGGTGAAGAGTCACGGATACCCGAGGCGAGATCGGAGCTTGAGACCACTCCTGCCTGACCTGTCCCTGCCAGTGTGCCCAGGTCTTCCCCTGACTCGCGACACCAACCTCCGGCAAGCTCAAGACCCTCTCGTTCAAGAACATTCTTCACCACCAGTTTCCCCACGTTCCCGGAAGCCCCGGACACGAAAACCCTCTTCAAGGCGACCCCTCCTCCTGCTTCAGACTGTATCAATGATAGTTTACCTTAATTTGGGGCCAGGGGTTCATGATGGTATGCTTGTTGTTGCCTGATCCAAATTCTCTGGATTGCGGAGGTGCCGGTAAATGCCCATCGAATGGAAGGACAGGATCCTTTCGGCGAGTTCCTCCAACGGGGCGAACCGGGTGGTACCGTGGCAGGTTTGCAGGGATGCTGCACTGGAGGCAGGGATACCCCCAAGAGAGGCAGAGCTCTGGGCGTGCGAGAACGGGATCTGTCCGTCCCGTTACGAGCGCAGCATGGGGACCCTCGGACTGAAGGGCCAGGCAAGGCTCCTTTCTTCCAAGGCTGCCGTGATAGGTTGCGGAGGCCTCGGGGGATGGATAGTAGAGATCCTGGCGAGGGCAGGGGTCGGCAAGATGGTCGTTGCCGACGGGGATGTCTTCCGCGACAATAACCTCAACAGGCAGTCCCTGAGCTGCGAAGCCAATATCGGTGCCTCGAAGGTCCTGGAGGCCAGGAAAAGGATAGAGACCCTGAACGGATCAGTGGAAGTATCAGCCTGGGACCTTTTCCTGACAGATGACAACGCCAGGGAGATTCTCAATGGATGCCATGTTGCCGTTGACGCCCTTGACAGCAACAGCGCAAGGAAGACTCTACTTTCCGCCTGCAGGGAGCTGGGAATACCACTGGTCCACGGAGCCATAGGGGGATTCTGGGGCCAGGCATGCGTTATCCTCCCCGGAGAGAGAGCACCCTGGGAGATGATCGCCGGAGGTGACAAGGGTGTTGAGGAGATAACGGGCAACCCACCCTTCACACCGGCCTTTATCGCCTCCATAGAGGCGGCCGAAACCATAAGGCTCCTTTCCGGAGCGGGCAAACCCCTGACAAGCCTGCTCTGGTGCGACCTTAAGGAGCATGAGTATCATAAGATCAGGATCCGGGAGCAGGGGGACGAGAAGGGCAAAGGCGTGAGAAGTAAGAAGTAAGAAGTGAGACAGGAGAAGAAAAGACAAAGGGGAAAAGTGTGTTCCCTGGTAGGCTTTTCCCGTTCCCCGTTCACCGTTTTCGCCTTTGATTCTCCGATTTATGTATAGCCAGGAGGTCTTCATATGTTAGTTGACAGGGTCAGGCGCTACTATCTTCTTGAGGACATGAACTGTGCGGAGAGCCTGATCTATGCAGCGAATGATGAATACGACCTCGGCATCGACCACACCGGGCTGAAGACCATGGCCGGCTTCGGGGGTGGCATGGGCATAGAGACCACCTGTTGCGGAGCGCTATCGGGAGCCATAGCCGCCATCTCGGTCAGGTTCACCTCCACAAAGGCGCACGAAAACCCCGAGGTAAAGGAACTCTGCAAGGCTTTTCTGGAAAGGTTCGCGGAAAAACATGGCGAGATCAACTGCGCTCCCCTGAAGGATCTTTACAGGAACGAAAGGTTCCGCTGCCTCCCCGTGGTCGAACTGGCTGCAGCGGAACTGGAGAGGATCATGGGAGAGATGCAAGAGCGTGACTAGTGACCAGGAAAAATCTATAAGAGCGTAAACGGTCAACGGTGAACAGTGAACGGTAAGGCCAAGGCAAGAACCGGCAGTTTTCTTTTTACTTAACCGTTTACTGTTTACCATTTACTGTTTACGATCTTTGTTGGAGGTTCTCTTTGAAACCAGAACGGGTAATTCTGTTTTTCACAGGGATCATCGCCATAATACTGCTCGGATCGGTCCTGAAGATGGCCAGAGGCGTATTCATTCCCCTGATCATTGCAGGTCTTCTGTATTTTCTCTTCGCACCCATAGTCAAATTCATGTCCGACAGGAAGATCCCCACACCTCTGAGCACCGCCGTTGTACTCCTGATCTTTATCGGTATCTGTGTCGCCGGCGGGCTCTTTATCAACACCCGCATACAGGCAATGATAGGGGCTTTCCCCCGGTACCACGCAAGGTTCGAGACCCTCTTCGACACCTTGATGAAACAGTTTGAACTATCACCGGTGTGGTGGGAGAACTTTCACCTGGCTCCGGTGATCGGTGAACGTCTGCTTGCCCTTTCAGGGTTTCTTATGGGCTTCCTGACAAACCTGATACTGGTTGTATTCTTCCTGGTCTTCCTTCTTCTGGGTGCCCCTTATTTCGACAACAAGATAGACATGGCCCTGTCCCCATCTAACGCAGCCAGGGCCAGGAGCGTTACCCGCACCATTTCAACCCAGATAAGCTCCTACCTTTTCCTTCAGTTCATTATCAGTGCGGCCACGGGCTTGCTGGCCTGGGGGCTTTTTGCTGTGGTGCAGCTGGATTTCGCTATCACATGGGGAGTACTGACCTTCCTTCTGAATTTCATACCTAACCTGGGATCATTCATCGCCGCATTCCCCCCCATTCTGATATCGCTAATCCAGTATTACCCGGAACTGGGGCCGACCATTATCGTCACCGTGGGGCTCCTGGTAATACAGCAGACCATCGGCAACTTCCTGTCCCCGAAGGTCATGGGGGAGAAGCTGAATCTGAGTCCGGTCGTGATCCTGGTCTCACTGCTAATGTGGGGTTGGCTCTGGGGGGTTGTAGGAGCGATCCTTTCGGTGCCGATAACATCCTCTATCAAGATCATCTTCGACAATGTTGAACCCCTGAAGCCGTTGGGAGTTCTCATGTCCTCGGGAAAATTCGCCAACAGGGCGAGAGCAGAAGAAAATAATAATCATTCTTGACTTTTGCTTTCATGTGAACTATTGTCCCTTTAACTTGCTCAATAAGGGGCAGTATAGATGTTGCGCCTGACCCGACTCGTCCAGATCCTGCTGGCGGCAGTCATTTTCTTCTCAACTCCCTCCGCAGGGGCCGGCCACGGACCGGTCTACCACGGCCCCAGGAGCGTGCCCGTGGTGGCCCTTACCTTCGACGACGGCCCCCACCAGTTCACTACGCCCAGGCTAATAGAACTGCTCGACAGGCTCTCTGTTAAAGGAACCTTCTTCATCGTGGGAAGCCAGGCTGTACAGTTTCCCCAGATCCTGTCGGAAATAGTGGCCAGGGGACATTCCGTGGCGAACCACTCCTGGTCCCACCGGAACATCACCCTCCTGAACAGCGAAGACCTCTTCAAAGAGCTGGCATACTGCAGCCAGGCAGTTGAGGCGATTACCGGGATGCGCCCGAGGTTCTTCAGGCCACCGGGGGGGAGATGGGACAGCAGCTCCCTGATCGCCGCCCATGAACTGGGACTTACCACGGTCCTCTGGGACGTGAGCGGAAGGGACATGGTACAGAGAGCTCCACAACAGATAGCGGCCTCCGTCATCAGGGCAGTCAGACCCGGTTCGGTGGTCCTCCTTCACGGGGGGCTTGAGTGGACCATTGAGGCACTCCCCCTTATTGTGGAGGGTCTCCGGGCAAAGGGGTTCATCTTTGCCTCTCTCGACCAGATGCTCCCCTTTGCTCCCGAGGCAAAGGTCCCACTCCGGGAAACCTCCCCCGGAGTGGCCCGATCTTCAGTGGTCCACCCCATCAAGGTCGTCCCCTCAGATCAGTGATCTCCTGTAGACTCTGAAGAGGTAATGGGATATGCCGACCGCTTCGCCGACTACAAGGAAGAGCCTCCGGGCGTTCATCTCGGCGATCCTGGAAAGGACCTCGGACTCTTCAAGGCCCTCGGGCGGCATGTAATAGGTCGCAAAATAGGTAAAGAAAGCCAGGACCAGAAAGGTCACTGCAAGAGCTCCCCCGACCCTAAGGCGGGTTTTCCCGTGAACCCGGGACAGCACGAAATGACCGACAATGTAGCCTATGACCCCCATCAGGAAACGCACACCGGATCACTCCATTCCAATGGTCGACATCAGTGAAGCACTTTCCCTTCTCAGGTACGGTTTTGCCAACCGGCACAACCGTGTTATATATAAACCTGAAAAGAGGAACATTGCAAAGGGGGTTCTGTTTTGCCCAGGATAGGATTGGCCCTGGGGGGCGGAGGGGCAAGGGGAGCGGCCCACTTCGGGGTTCTGAAGGTCCTCGAGGAGGAAAGGATCCCTATCGATATCATAGCGGGTACATCCATGGGTGCCATCGTGGGGGGAATGTACGCGCAGCACCCCGACGTCCCGGAAGTGATAGACAGGTACGAGAAGTTCATCAGGAACATGGACTACGAGTCCTTCGGCCTGAAATACATCGCTCCTGACCCTGGCCAGGAGCCGCATCTACTCCAGAAGTTCGCCAAGACCATAGCCCAGAGGATATACATGAGCTCCATGGGGTCCCGGTCGGGGATAATGAAACCCGAATTTCTTGACAACGCTCTCAAGGAGCTGCTTGACCGTGGGAACATCCAGGATACGAAGATCCCCTTTGGTGCAGTGGCGACTGACCTGAACTCTGGAAGAACCCTTCTGATCCGGGAGGGCAGCATAAGGAGAGCGGTCCGAAGAAGCTCTTTGATACCCGGCTATCTCCCTCCGGAAGAGGACAACGGAAGACTGATAACCGACGGGGGGGTGAGCGAGCCCGTCCCCGTTGACTCTGCGAAAAAGATGGGCGCGGAGGTTGTAATTGCCGTATCGGTGGACCCCTCTGCCATGCCCCGGATCGAAGACCCCAACATGATAAACATCATGCGCCGGTGCGACCTTATCAGGGGAGTCTACATATCGAGGATACAGACCGAAAAGGCCGACGTGTGTATCTGTCCTGACATGAGCGATACCCACTGGAGCGAATTCCTCTCCTCCAGGGAATTCATGAGGATAGGGGAAGAAGAAGCAAGGAAGAGGCTTCCTGAGATACGGAAAGCAACGCGCAGGAGACGGCACTGGTTGTTCCGGATCTTCTCAAGATAAACCCTTGATATCCCCCTCGGGAGCGGGCTATTCTTCCAGCTGGTAACCCTTCTCCCGGAAGAGGTCCAGGCAAACCCTCACCACTTCAGGGTCGTAAAGTATACCGCTCTTTGTCTCGATCTCCTCGAGAGCCTCCTTCAGCCCTATGGCAGGCCTGTAGGGGCGGTAGGAGGCCATGGCCTCAACCACATCTGCGACGGCAAGTATCCTTGCCTCCAGGCTTATCCCTTCTCCTTTGAGCCCCTGTGGGTAGCCCGAACCGTCCAGGCGCTCGTGATGCTGGTAGACGATCTCTGCCAGGTCCCACCCGCTCTCGACATCCAGGAGAATATCCCTCCCATGAGCAGGGTGCTCCCTGATGATGTCCATCTCCAGTTCGGAAAGTCGACCGGGTTTGCTCAGGATCTCGGCCGGCACTGATATCTTTCCAAGATCGTGGACGTACCCTGATATCCTGATCTGTTCCACCTTGTCGGTGTCCAGGCCCATCTCCCGGGCTATTGTGGCAGCCAGGTTCGAAACACGCCTCTGGTGTCCGGCTGTATAGGGATCTCTCCGTTCCACGGTCTGGGTCAGGACCAGGATCGTTCTCTCAAGAGCTCTACGCAGCTTCTCTTCGGCATCTTTTCTCTCGGTAATGTCGGTGAAAATTGTTGCGAACTGCCCCGGAACATGGCTGAAGGCCTTGACCTCGAAGTACTTGCCGAAGAGGGTTGCGTAGTTCTCGAAGAAAACCGGCTCTCCCGTCAGCGCCACATGGCCGTACTTCTCTATCCAGTAGCTCTCCGTATCAGGGAGGATATCAAGGACGGTCCTGCCTTTCACGTCATTGAGCCTGAGCCCCGTCATCCTTTCAAAGGCGGGGTTGACGCTGATGAAACGGTAGTCGACAGGTTTTCCATCAGTGTCACAGATGATCTCGTGAAGTGCGAAGGCGTCCAGCATCTCGTGGAAGAGGGTTGCATACTCGGCTTCCACCAGACGTCTCTCGGTAATGTCGCGGGTCACCCCCTGGAAGCCTATGGGGTTGCCTTTCTCATCCCTGATGAAGGAAAGGTTCATTGAGATCCACACCAGGCTCCCGTCGGCCCTGTAGTGCTGCACCTCCACGATCCTGGACCGATCCTTCGGGGCATCGCCGGATCTCTCCCGTTCCAGTTCCTCCTCGAGAACTGACATGAGTTTGGCCAGGTCCTCAGGCGGGAACTTGTCCCTCATACCCCTGACAAGGTGGTCCTCAGGTGTTTCTCCCAACAGCTTCCTGACCGATGGACTGACGTAGGTGGTATTCATCCCGAGATCTGCCGTCCATACCACGTCGGACATGTTCTCTGTGATCTGGCGGTACTTCTCCTCGCTCCGGCGAAGGAATTCCTCGGCTCTTTTCCATTCAGTTATATCCTGGAAGGCGCCCTGCACCCTTATTATCTTTCCTGTCTCGTCTCTTACCGCTTCCCCTATCTCACGCACCCATATGCTTCTGCCGGTACTGGTTACCTTCCTGAACTCCTCGTCGTAGGGAATTCCGTTCTTTACACACTCCGCGTAGACCCTGTCAATAAGAGCGCGGGATCCCGGTGCGTAGAAACCCTTTGCCTCTTCTACGTCGGCTGAATAATCGGAGGGGAGGTCATGGATCCTTGCCGCCTCATCGGTCCAGACTGTGCGGTTGCCCGGCAAATCGACGCTCCAGCCCCCCAGGGAGGCCAGTTTGCCCGCGAACCGGATAAGGTCTTCCTTCTTTCTCAGTTCCTCCTCGGACCTCCTCTGGGCTGTAACATCCTCCACGGTACCCTCGTAGCAGAGGACCCTTCCGGAAAGGTCCCGGATCGCCCTGGCGCTCTCCCTGACGAAGATCACGGAACCGTCCCGTCTTGTCCAGGCTGACTCGAGGCCCCTGATCTCACCATCCCGGTCGATCATCTCCTGGAAACAGCTTCTAGGGAACCCCGGCTCGAAGCCCACTTCGTCGAGGTTACGAGAGGAGAGTTCCTCGAAGGAGGAGTAGCCCAACATCGCCACCAGTTTGGGATTGGCCATCAAGATCTTGCCATCGGGCGATGTCCGGTAAAGACCGATGGTGGCGTTCTCGAAGATGCTCCTGAAACGTTCCTCGCTCTCCCTCAGGGCCTCCCGGGCCTCTTTACGTTCAGAGATATCCCGCGCAAAGACAAGGGCTGATTCCTTCCCGTCGTAGATTATCGGTATGGAAGTAACCTCAACGGGTATCTCTCCTCCGTCGAGCCGCAGATGGATCTGTTCCATCGTGGGGACGGACTTCCTTTCAACATTTATCGTGTGGAGTCTCTCCCGGACAACATCGTGCATGGATGGGTGGAACAGTTCGAGGATGCACCTTCCCAGTATCTCCTCCGGGGACTTGGCACCGTACATCCTCAATGCGGTTTCGTTGAGATAGACGAACCTGCCGTCTATGTGGACATAGATGGCGTCAGGGGCTCCCTCAACCAGCGCCCTGAACTGCGCCTCGCTCCGCCTGAGAGCCTCTTCCGCCATTTTCTGTTCCGAAATGTCCTGAAAGCCCCCCTGGACTTTCACGATCTTGCCTTCTCCGTTGCGGACAGCCTCCCCGATGGTCCTTACCCATACCCGTCGGCCGGTCCCGGTGATGATCTGCATCTTCTCATCGTATGGCTCGCCAGCCTCAACACACCTGGCAAAGACCTCGGTTATCCTTTCACGGTACTCCGGAGCGTAAAAGCCGATGCCATCATCAACATTTGGGGTATAGCCAGGGGGCATTTCATGGATTTCGGCCACCTCATCGGACCAGATGAGACGGTTCTCGGCAATGTCGAACTGCCATCCTCCAAGTGAGACGAGATGTCCGGCGATCTTCAAAAGCGCTTCGCTCGTTGCAAGATGTTCAAGAAGAACGCTGTTCTTCTCCAGGACCCGCGCCAACTGAAGGTTCCTTACCCCCAGCTCGGAGATGTAGTCCGCTCCCTTGACGAAAAAGGACATGGCCCATTCTGTCTTTGCGCGGGATATCCTCGGGACCTTTGCCAGGGCTTCAAGGTACTCTTTCTCATCGAAGCCGCATTCCCTGGCTTGCCTTTTGAAGACATCAATATCCGGCTCCTCCTCTTCGAGGAGGAATTGGCCGATAAACATATTCCCCAGCTTTTTCCCTTCAACAAAAACAGGGGTGGCCATATCCCAGAGGTTGTTCTTGCACTTGTAGAGAATGGACTTGCCCGGCTCAATGCCGGAGGTGAGCGCGGTATCGCTCTCTATGCAGTTCCTGCAGGTTTCGGGGCAGACACGGTGGAAATCGGTGCAGATCTTCTGCCAGCCAGAACCGATGATGATATTTCCTTCCATGTCTATGATCGCTGCTGCGATGCCAAGCATACGGGTGAGGTCATCGAAAATGCCCTGCAACTGGCTGTGATCCAGAATGTCGGTCA
>JAAYDT010000047.1 GCA_012729145.1 Synergistaceae bacterium
GACGTTCTGCTGCGCATCGTGGAGATGCCTCCCATGGAGACCTCCGATGCCAGGGACGCCCTCAAGTGGGACTTTGACAAGTACTTCCCCTTCCCCTACTCCGACGCCACATTCGATCTGGGGCCCATCGCGGCCCCCGGCGAGGGGGAAAGCGAGAGCATCCGCTACATCGTCGCCGCCGCCAGGCTCCACGTGGTGAACTCCCTTCTCGACACGGCCCGGAGGGCGGGGATCAGGGTTGCCGCTGTGGAGCCCGTGAACGTTGCCCTCTACCGCTGCGCCAAGGGTTCGGGCCTTCGCCCCGCCGAGGGGACCATGGTGGTCTCCGTGGGGAAGAACAGCTCCCAGATCGTGGTGGGCTACGGCGACGACGGCGTGCTCTACCGCACCCTTCTTGTGGGGGGTGAATCCCCGCCAGGGCCGGGAGGCCCCTTCGCCCCCGTGGCGAGGGAGGTCTCTTCCACATTTACCTATCTGGGGAGCCAGTTCCGTGAGATGCGGGTGGACGAGATCGTCGTGGCGGGCGACTACACGGAGCAGGAGGATCTCAAGACGTCCATCGAGGCCGTGACGGCCGTTCCAGTCCTTGTCTCCGACCCCTGGAAAGAGTGGGGGATCGTGGGGGCGCCCGAGGAGAGGACCGGCTGGGAGGCAGCCGTAGGGCTGGCCGTAAGGAGCCTGACATGAGCGTAAAGCTTGATCTGCGACCCCTGGATTACGTCGAGGCCGAGAGCAAGCCCGTCCATCTGGGCAGGATAGCGGCGCTGATAATCCTGGTACTCTTCGTGGGAGTTTCCACCATAACCTTCGTTTACGGGCTTGTCCTCTCCCGGTCCCTCAGGGCCGAGAGGCTGGACCTGCAGATGAACATCGACAGGATGCAGGAACAGTCCGGGAGGATGACGGCAGAGCTCAGGAGGCTCCAGGCCCAGTACCAGGATTACGGCAAGGCTCTGGCAATTCTTCAGAGGGAGCTTCCCTCGGTGGAGTTTTTAGGCGTGCTTGAGAGGGCTCTGCCCCCGGGGGTATGGCTCGAGAGGATGAGCATCTCCGCCGGCAAGGTCGCCATGGCGGGGTTCGCCTTTACCGAGAACGACGTGGTCTCCTTCGGAAGAGCACTGTCGGAGGCGTTGGTTGTAACCTCCGTCGGTTTCCCCGTCACCACGAGGGTGAGACAGGAGAGCGGTGCCTCGGTGAGGTTCTCCCTGGACTGCTCTATCAGGGACATAATGTCCATCACCCCTGCGACTGAAGATGACGGACAGGTCCAGGAGGTGGCTTCCCGATGAGAAAGCTCTCGCTGCCGCGAAAACGGGTGGTTATCTCCCTTCTGGGAGTTTTTCTGGTTGTGGCCGTCGTTGTGGGGCAGTTCCTCTTCGGCAGGATGGTGAACGAGGAAAGAAGGCTGATCCAGGAGCTCCGTACCAGGCAGAGGGTGCTCGAGGCGGACATCCAGAACAAGAGTCGCCTTCTGCAGGCCTACAGAAGAACCAACGAGGAGATAGGCGCATACCAGGTCTCCCTTCCGCCGGACCAGGTGGCTTTCTTCTCCTCCGTGGAGAGGGAGCTGGCCCGGAACGGCATCCAGGTGAACAGCATGAAGCCCTCCAAGCCCGTATCGGGCAACTCGGCCGTGCAAGTCGATTTTGTGGGACCCTACTATTCGGTGCTCAGTGTCTTCTCGGACTGGAGAGGAATGGGGAGCGCCGTCAGGATGATCAGCGTCAGCCTGGCCGGCGACGAGCCCGGAATGGTAAAGGGCACGGCAGTCCTGGAGTCGGCCCTGGCAGGGGGGGGTGGCTAGCATGGCAGGACCCGACACCTGGACTGGAACCATCAGGGAACTCTGGAGGGACGTTGTCGAGGGGGACCGCTTCCCCCGGCTTCTCAGGGTGCTTCTGGCAGTGATCCTGATAGCGGGAACGATCTGGTCGGCGATGCTCTTCAGGCAGATGATCCTTACCGCCCAGGCCAGGGATGTGCCCCCGCCGCCGACAGGTACGGCCGCGACGGACAAGGAGATCGAATCCCTCAAGGAGACCGCGGCCGGTTTCAGGAACGCTGTCCTCGCAAGGTCGGGGAGCACTCAATTGACCGTCCTGGCCGCCACCCTGGCAAGGCGACCTTTCTCACCGTCGGAGCCCGAGGCGGCTTTGACCGAAGAGGGTGAGATAGCGGTCGCCCAGGCGCCGCCCAATATATGGATAAAAGCTGTGCTGATCAGGGGGAAGGAAGCGGCCGTGGTTGCCGACATAGAAGGTTACGGCGACGGCGTGATCCTCAAGAGGGGGACCTCCTTCGGAGGAGGCCTCGGAAGGGTCCTTGGCATTTCACAAGACAAGGTGGTGGTCACATGGTCCGGTCAGCAGGTCGACATTCCCGTGGACAGATGAAAAGGGCCCTGGGTGTTCTCTTCCTGACGGTCCTTCTGCTCTCCCCATTTTCCGCACTGGCCGCGTCGGCTCAGGAGGCTGGGGCCGACGAAGAGATGGGACCGGCCCCTCCCGCCATTTTGGGACTGACGCTCGTTCAGGGAGGTTCCACGCTGGCGGTATTCCAGGTAACGGGGGAGAAGCTTCCCGTCCCCGACGTTCTGTCTACCGACGAGAACGGCCTGGTCCTCCTCTGGGAGGGTGTGATCCTCCCGTCAGGTTACTGGGAGAGGTCCTTCCCGACGCCGCTGGTACAGGGGGTTGTCCTCCGCCAGGAGCCCGAAGGGGTCCAGATGCAGATACGCTCCACCAGGAGGGTATACCTCGGAAAGACCGTGGGCGACCCACCCAGTCCGGAGATGCAGCTGCACCTCACCACCGGAGATGTTGCGGAAGAGATACCCCTCCCTGTAACGGGCGTTCCGAAAGTAGTGGCAGGTGACCCCTTTGCATCATCAGCTCCGGTCACCCTTCAGCTTCGCGACTCGGACCTGAGGGATGTCTTCCGCATGCTGGGATCCATGGTGAACATGAACGTGGTCATTGACCCTTCGGTCCCGGCGACGCCGGTGACGATAAGCCTCAACAATGTGCCCATGAACGAGGCTTTCCAGTACCTGATGAGGATGTACGACGTATCCTACGCCATTATGGGCAAGACCATCATCGTTGGCAGGAAGGACAACCTCTCCCGCGCCATGGGGATGGAGAAGACCCGAGCCTTCAGGGTAGCCTACGCTGACCTCGGCCAGATACCGGCCCTTTTGCAGGGACTGTCGGGAGTCTCAAGCGTGGTCGTCGACGAGAGGCTCAGGACCGTCTACGTTACAGCCTCGGAGGAGAGGCTAGGGGATGTGGCCGTAACTCTCCAGAGGATAGACCATCCGGGGAGGCAGGTAATGCTCCAGGCCAGGATCGTGGAGGTCTCCGAAGGCGGCTCCGATGAGCTCAAGGGCCTGGTCAACGCTGTCTACGAGAGGTGGTACGCCTCCTTCTCCAGCGCCGGCGGTGTGATAGGCTACTACGACGACTACAACGGAGGTGTTTTCAACCCTTCCAGGACCAACAGGGAGATCAATCCCCCCGAGAGCATTACCTTTCC